>CAYFUB010000028.1:0-1540 GCA_964346195.1 uncultured Pirellulales bacterium | reverse complement strand
AGCGGCCGTTGACCTTGATCTTCATCGCCTATCTCGTTGGTGCAGCATGGAATCGACAAGCCAATTATAGGGTTACGCTTGCATGCGGGTCAACCGTTCCGGGCTTCTGGTAACCGTCCCAAGGATTGTGGAGGTTTCTTTCAGAGGCGAACGCCCCTGTCCCCAGGAGCTCAGATCACCTTTCGCAAATCGCAGATTCCTCCCTCGCCTCGAAGGTGAGCGGCCAGGTACGGGTGGGCGAGCACCTTGTGGTCGGCCTTGAACCCACGCATCGTCTTGGCCCGGATCTTCAACGTCAGGCCGATCAGCCGTTCCGTGACGTTGTTGGTCGGATCGGCCGGATCGTCGCTCACCTTGGCCCACGTCCTCTCTATGTGCTGAAGCAGTTGATTGATCTTGCCCGGCAGGCCTCGATGCGCGTTGATGTAGCGCATGACCAGATGGGTCAACGCCTCCGGGACCGTCGAAGGACGAGGCTGCATTCGAAGGATCTCCAGCAACCGCCTCATACTCGCCACTTCCAGCGGCCGGCCCTCTGCCTCGGCTTGACGGCAAAGGTCAGACGCTCGCTTGCCCTTGCTCTTGCGCCAGTGCGCCAGACACAGACGATGCTTCTCCGCAGAGACGACGTTCTCATACACGCTGTGTTCATCCGTCCGCAGTTCCCCGGCCCGCACCTGCCGGAAGACTCGACGCACGTGACGACGAACCTTCGCCGTGTCCGTCTCCCGCAACGGCTCGATGCGAAGCAACTTGCCCCGCCCCACGTCCACAAAAAACAGCAGCCCGCCCTTGTCCCCCGCCATCGCATTGCCGGTACCGTCAACGCTCAGCACCTCCACCCGCAGCCGCGGCGCGGCCTGATGCAACGCCATCGCCTTTTCGCCTGCCGCCGCCACATCCCGCTCGATGCTGCTCTTGGACCCTCGGCAGTCCAGGTACTCCAGAACCTGCTGCACCCCTCGATAGCTCAAGCCCAGCACGTACAGCACGACCCCCAAGCCGATCACGCGATCACTCCGCTGGCGACCCTCTTGGACCCCCGCGGCACGAAGCGTCCACGTTGTACCACAGCGGGGACAACGCATCCGACGCTGCCGAACCACCTCCGCCTTGAGATCCATAATCCGCCGATGGCGAACCCCGGAATGAATCCGACCGTTGGCGCCCCCACAGTGGGGGCAACGTCGATCAAGCTCGACCGCCGATCCAACCGATGATAGGATGTATTCAACCACAATAGCCTCCTTGCCATCGATGGCTTTAGCTACCTATCGAATCGGCAAAGAGGCTTATCTTTTGCCACCCCGACCACACGATTTGGGACAGTTACCGACGTCGTGTCCCCGCTGCGCGACTCCCGGATTGGCGGGCGGATAGAATCCCCGGAATCCCGCTATTGCAGGGAGTGGACCGTCCGATAGAATACAAAGTCTATACGCACTCCGCCGGACGGCCTTTGGCCTGGCAAAGGAGTTGTTATGGCGTTCGCGTTCTTTCGGCGTCGACAGAAGATGGTAGTGATCGTCATTGCCGTCCT
>CAYFUB010000027.1:0-4055 GCA_964346195.1 uncultured Pirellulales bacterium | reverse complement strand
CGGGTAGGAATTGCGGATACGGGGAGATTGCCGGCCTTGCCTTGGCCGGGGCAGGCCCGGCGGGCCACTCGCAAGGACGGGGGCCGGGGGCGCGTAGAGTGGTGGTTGCGGGCAGAGGCGGGGGTGGGTATAATGGCGGGTTCTTTGGCTAGGAAGGGTCACCATGAGTGATAAATTCGTGCGGGCGATTTTTCCCGGGTCGTTCGACCCGATCACGAACGGGCATCTGGACGTGGTGAAGCGGGGTATGCGGCTGTTCGATGAGCTGATCATCGCGGTCGGTCGCAGCCCGGTGAAGAACCAGCTCTTCACGCCGGAAGAGCGGGTCGAGATGATCGAAGAGCTGGTCGCGGACCTGCCGGGGGTCCTCGTGGAGAGCTTCGACGGGCTGACCGTCGAGTACGCCGCCCGCCGGCAGGCCGATGTCATCCTGCGCGGGCTCCGCAGCCTCACGGACGTGCAGTACGAGTTCCAGTTGGCCCTGACGAACCGGGCGGTGGCGGGGATCGAGACGATCTTTATCATGAGCAGCGAGCAGTACGGGTTCACCAGCTCGACGCTGATCCGGGAGGTGGCATCGTTGGGCGGGGACCTGTCGAACCTGATTCCGGCCAACGTGCAGCGGCGGCTGGCGGAGCGGTTCGGGCGGCTCAAGGGCCAGAAGGTCTGATGAGATGACGGTTGGCGGTCGGCGGCGCGTGGGCGTTGTCGGCGGCGAATTACCGGTCGCGAGCCAGGAACAAGCGCCGGGACGCCGACGTACGGGTATAGGCGCAGAAAGGCGCGTGTAGCGGTTGTCCCGAGGCGTTTACCTCGCTAAGATGGGCGTATGGGGCATCGGCGCCGGTGCGACGCGGCCGGTGTAACGGCGTGCAGGGCTGTTGTCGGGCATCGATTTTGCCGATACAATGTTGATGGCCTCGACGCCGGGCGGCAAGAACGCCCGCCGGACGGATGTCGGAGCCCCAAGGAATCGCGAACCAGCGCAGGAGTGTAGCTCGCAGGGGTCTTATGCAGTGTCAGATATGTAGCAAGCGCACGGCCACGATCCACCTAACCGAGATCAGCGACGGCGTGCGGACGGAGATGCACGTGTGCGAGCAGTGCGCCGCCGAGCAGGGGATCGCGGCACACAGCCAGATGTCCATCAACGAGCTGCTCAGTCACCTGCTGGCTGTGCAACCTTCGGACGAGGAGATCTTCGGCCCCTCGGAGCAACAACAGGTCTGCCCGAGCTGCGGCTCCACGCTGGACCGCCTGCGCAAGGAAGGGACCCTCGGCTGCCCGATGGATTACAAGGTCTTCGAGCAGGCCCTGCTGCCGCTGATCGAGCGGGCCCACGGCGGCAAGAACACCCACCGCGGCAAGGTCCCGACCAAGGTCCCGAAAGACACCAAGAAATTCGTGGAACTGTCGCAGCTTCGCCAGCAATTGGAGCAGGCCGTGCGCGACGAGGATTACGAGCTGGCCGCCAAGCTGCGCGACAAAATGAAACAATTCGACTGAGGCGAACCCGGTTGTGAGCACGGTGCACGGATAACAGCTATGGAACTGAACGAGATCAGCCGCGACGTCAACGAATGGTTCAGCGGGGCCGGACCCCTGGCGGACATCGTCATCTCCTCCCGGATTCGCCTGGCCCGCAACCTCGCCGGCCACCGTTTCCTGGGCAGTTGTTCCCCGGAGGAGAAGGCGGAAATCCTCGAAAAGCTCAAGGCCGTCCTCATGTCGCTCGACCTCGGCGACGAGGTCTTCTACATCAGCGTGGACAAGGAATCGGACCTCAACCGCAACTTCCTTGTCGAGCGGCACCTGATCAGCCGCCATCACGCCATGGCCACCGGCCCGCGCGGGGCGATCATCGCCCGCCGCGAGTTCTTCACGGCGATGGTCAACGAAGAAGACCACCTGCGGCTGCAAGTCCTCAAGGCCGGCTGCCAGCTCGCCGCCTGTTACGAACAGATCGACCGCATCGACAGCATGATCGAGGAGCGGGTCGAGTACGCCTTCAGCCCGCGTTTCGGCTATCTGACCGCCTGTCCCACGAATCTGGGCACGGGCATCCGCGTCTCCGTGATGCTCCACATGCCCGCCCTGAAACTGACCGGCGAGATCGAGAAGTTCCTCGGCGCCGCCAAGGACATGAACCTGGCGGTCCGCGGCCTGTTCGGCGAGGGCACCGACGCCGCCAGCGACCTCTACCAGCTCTCCAACCAGGTCACGCTCGGCATCAGCGAAAAGGAAGTCGTCTCCGAGTTCGAGGACGTCATCATCCCCGAGATCGTCGAATACGAAAAGTCCGCCCGCAAGCAACTGCTGGCCAGGCAATTGGACACCCTTGACGACAAGATCTCGCGCGCCATGGCCCTGCTCCAGAACGCCCACCTGATCAGCTCGCAGGAAGCGCTCTTTCTCCTGAGTCACCTGCGCCTGGGCCTGAACATGCACGACCACATGGGGGTCTCCACCCCGGCCATCGAGCGCCTCTGCGCCCTGCGCGCCAGCGCCAGGCCCGACGAGCGCGACAAGCTCTCCATCCGCACCATCAACCGCCTGTTCATGCTCACCCTGCCGGCCCACCTGCAATTGAACTACGGCAAATCCCTCGATACCACCCACCGCGACGCCCTCCGCGCCCAGATCATCCGCGACGCCCTCAGCCAGCAGTCCTGAACGGGTTGACGATCTACGACTTGCCCGCCTGCGCTGGTTTCGCACGCTCTGAGCCCTATTCTGCACCCAAAAACCTGCTCTTTTTGAGGGCTTTCGCGCGTTCTTGGGCCGTTCTCGCGCTTGTCATTCCTGCGAAGGCAGGAATCCAGTCCTGTAGGGTGGGCGACTTGGTGCCCATGCGGAGCCTTGTCATTCCCCCGCAGGAAGGTCATCCCCGAGAGTTGCCCCCCCGGTCGGAACAGGGGACGCGAATCCGTGCTTTGGACCACGTTCCACAGAATCGTTCTTGTGATTATGTCAAGAATGACATATACTCAGGTCTATGAGCCCGAATGACAAGCCTTTGGTTTGGCTGCACGGTGAGGTTCAGACGCCGCCATTCTCCAAGCAGGCGAGAGTGGAAGCCGGGTTTCTGCTGCGGCTGCTGCAAAAGGGAGAGCTTCTGTCCCTGCCGCACTCGCGGCCGATGCCGGCCATTGGCGTACGATGTCATGAGCTCCGCGTGAATGACAGGGGCCAAACCTGGCGAATTATCTATCGTACGGATTCTGACGCCGTCGTGATCCTCGATGTCTTTGCCAAGAAGACGGCCCAAACGCCCAAGCGAGTGATCGACACGTGCAAGCAGCGCCTGCAAGAATATGACAGCCTGTAAAGGTTCAAAGGTGCCCTATGAATGCTTCTAAGAAAGAGAAACTAGCAAAGGCCGGATGGAAGACCGGGACGGCAGCGCAGTTCCTGCATCTGACGCCACAAGAGGAATTGTACGTCGAGCTGAAAGCTTCGCTTTGTCAGCAACTCCGCCGACAACGCCAGAAGAGCCATCTGACCCAGGAGGAACTGGCCCGGCTGGTCAAGTCGAGCCAATCGCGGATTGCGAAGATGGAACGCTGCGACCCGAGTGTTTCGATTGACCTGCTCATCAAATCCCTGCTGGCACTGGGCACGACCCGCCGCGAGATCGCCAGAGCCATTGCCTGAAAGGGCCTGATCGAGCCGTCAAGCGAACTGCAAGATTGCCGACCAGGAACCGAGAACCGGGACCCGACAACCGGCAACCGCCACCTACCCGTGAACCGCGAACCACGCGAATCACTACTGGAAACCACGAAGAGCACGAGGCACACGAAGGTATTTTCGGCCTCCGGCCGTCTTACGCTTCACGCACCCCGCGGAATCAACCGCGAAATACGCGAACCACGCGAACTCTGACTTCACACTTCACACTTCAAACTTCACACTTTGGCCGCCCAGGCCTCTGTCTTCTCAATCATGTCACCCCGGACGCCGATCCGGGGCATCGAGCAGCAATGGGACGGCCTCCGGCCTTACGCCTGTCGCTTCTCGCTTATCACTTTGTGCTTGCCTCCTACGCACGCGTC
>CAYFUB010000026.1:0-48683 GCA_964346195.1 uncultured Pirellulales bacterium | reverse complement strand
CAAACGCAATCATTCGCGTTTGGGGAACCCCTTCACGGCGCTGCGCTTCGTTCAGAGCCTGCCCTGAGCGTAGCCGAAGGGATGACACACGGGGCGCAAGAATTATTCATAATCCGTATAAGAAGCGAGAGTATCCGCCGCACGTGAATTGACGGGTGGCATCAGGGCCCCCAAACGCATAATTCCGCGTTTGGGGACCTCATCCTCAAGACCGAAGACCGGATTCGACTTCGCTCAGAGCCGGCCCGGAGCGTAGCCGAACGGGGCAGGCCTTGACTATAGCTCGTGTCGCGGGCATCCTGCCCGCGATTCGAGGGCGTCCCGCCCTCGACACAGACCGTCGCCGGGTCTCGTATGGGGCCCCAACACGATATACCGCGTTGCGACCCCCTTGACGATGTCGCCTGGAGAACACGCGGCTTCTGACACCCTTTTTCAGCGAGTTCTTGATATCGGCACTGTCGTGCCGCCGGTCGCCCCGCCAAAGGCCAGACCCTCATGAACGATGACCAGTTCCTGCTGTGTCCCGTTGAAGACCAGCCGGGCGGGCCAGCCCTTCGTGAAGGTCCACACCGCAATGGGCTGGGAGGAGCCGGCCGCAAACATGGTGATCCGGCCCTCGCGAACCGATTCATGGAGGCCCATATTCTCCATGGCCCTGCGCCACTGCCAGACGGCCGGCTCAGCCGGGCCGTTGCACCTGAGCACGATCGGGTGCCACTCCAGCGCACCGGGTGTCTTCTGGCTGACGATGATCCCAGAGGTCGTCACCACAACCTGCTCCTCGATTTCGTGACTGGAGCCCAACCCGGCACACTGGCTGTACTCGCCCATCGGCTGGCCCTGGGCCTCAAGCACGTAAACGAAGGCCTCTGCGCTGGCGATGGCCACGCCGGCGCTGTCCACTTTCTGGCCCCAGAGCCGACCTTCGCCGGCCAGGGCAAACGCCATCACTCCCACGCTACATACAATCAAAAGATGCCAGGAATATTTCCGCCTCATTTTACACCTCGACTTTCACATGGCTTGCTTTTCCAAATCGAACACCTCCCGCACGACAACCCGCCGCGTCCGCTACGGCGCTCGTGGAGCATTCGTCATGATAGGTCACCTCCTTTCGATATGCCCGTTCCACATGTCCCTGCACCCGGCCCGACGGGCTTGCGGCCGAGCCCTGTGAAGACAATATAGTTTACCCACGATAACCCGAGACGTGACAAGAAAATTCAAAGAAAAGGACATCTTTCTCAATGACAGAACAGCACGCCACCCGCCTGACCCCGCAAGACAACGGATCATACGGATGGGGAGAATTCTGGCGCGACAGCTCTCTGTCATCCTGAGCCGAAGGCGAAGGATCTGGCCTACGAATGGGGAACTTGCTGTTCGCGCGGCCCGGATCCTTGGGGCCCCCAAACGCATACTCTCATGTTTGGGGAACCCCCTTCACTCCGCTACGCTCTGTCAGAGCCCACTCTGAAGCGTAGCCCGAGGGGATGATAACCGCCGCGCACGAATCAATCAGAATCCATATCATACCCTCGATTCCATCCCATCTGGAAAGCTCCGGGCGTCACGTGGCACTTGGTCACAGGATTCTGGTCGTGCCAACGTGCGCTATTTGCTCTTGAGCGGCCAGAACTCGGATTCGGTTCGGGCGTGCGACAAGTGCCTCTCGATCTCCGCCACGATGTCCGGATGCCGGTCGGCAATGTCGTTTGTTTCGCCGATATCGGTCTGCAAATCGTATAGCTCCAGGTTTCGGGCGGGGCTCAGGCGCACAGCCTTCCACCGACCCAGTCGTACCGCCTGCTTCGAGCCGCCTTCGTGGAATTCCCAATAGAGGAACCTGTGCGCCCTCTGCCGGGCGGCGCCGCCCAACAGGGTCGGGACCAGGGACAAGCCATCCATGCTCACGCCGGCGTCCGTGCCCGCCAGCTCCGCACACGTGGGCAGAAAGTCCCAGAACGCCGAGACGTGATGGCTTACGGCCCCGGTCTGAATCCGGCCGGGCCAGCGGGCGAGCAGTGGCACGCGGATGCCGCCCTCATACAGATCGCGCTTGATGCCGCGCAGCGGGCCGTTGCTGTCGGAGAATTCAGGGTCGGCGCCGCCCTCGCGGTGCGGGCCGTTGTCACTGCTGAAAAAGACCACCGTATTGTCATTGATGCCCAAGTCCCTCAGCGTCTGCAGGAGCCGGCCGATGCCGCCGTCCAGGCGCGTGATCATGGCGGCGTGGCCCTTCTGGGCCTCGGGCCAATCCTCGTCGGCATAAATCCCATAGTCCGGCACCTCCATGCCCTGCTTGCCCGCCTCGTTGTTGGCGTGCGGGATCGTCACGGCCAGGTACAGGAAGAACGGCCCGGCTTTGTTTTGCTCGACGAACGTCAGCGCCTCCTGCACCAGCAGATCGTGCGAATACTCGACCTTCTTCACCGCCACGCCCGCCCCATCGAGCCGGTCGCTGGCAACCTCGTTGGCCAGCGGCACGCGCTGGTCGTTGCGGAACAGGAACTCCGGGTAGTAATTGTGCGCGTGACGCTGGCACAAATAACCGAAAAAGTAGTCGAAGCCCTGCTTGTTCGGAGTCCCGGTGCTGTCCGGTCCGCCGAGGCCCCATTTACCGATCAGCGCCGTCGTATAGCCGGCCTGCCTGAGCACCTTCGGCAGCGTCACCGTATCGGCCGGCAGGGGCAACTGGCCCATCGGCTGGACCTCCCGGTTGCCGCGCACGTACGTATGTCCCGTGTGCAGCCCCGTCATGAGAGAGCAGCGCGAAGGCGCACAAACAGTCGTGCCCGCGTAGTGATCCGTGAAGCGCATCCCCTCGGCGGCCAACCGGTCGATGTTCGGCGTCTGAATCTGCTTCTGGCCATAGCAGCCAAGGTCGCCGTAACCCAAATCATCCGCCAGGATGAAGATGATGTTCGGCCTGTCGGGCGGCTCGCTCGCCTGGAGCCGGTGCAAGGGTCCGGCGCATCCGGTGACGGCTGCTGCCGCGGCACCGACACATCTGAGAAAATCGCGTCTGTTCATACTCGAAGTCATTTGCATTCACCTTCAGGTCCATACCGTTCATTCACTCTCTGGCGCCGTTCAGCCACACCTCCAGGGCGCTGCCGTTATCGTAGTGCTTGCCAAAGATATCGATCCAGCCGTCGGCGTTCAAGTCGGCGGTCCAGAGATTGTGCGACCCCTGCTGGGACCACGTCGGCAGGTCGTGCTGCTTCCATTGCTTGCCCTTGCCGTTGGCGTTTTCGAAGATGTACGCGTGACCGCCATGAATGTCGGCGGTCAGAACGTCGAGATCGCCATCCTGGTCGAAATCTTCGAGTCTCATCGTGTGCAATCCCCTGCCGTCGTTCTTGAGCGTGATCCTTTCCCAGGACGGGCTCAGGACCACGTAGCAATCGTTGCCTTCCTCCTCGGCGTGCGCGAAATCCGTTTGGCCGTCGCCGTTGAGGTCGCCCGCGGCGTTCTTGACGTGCTGTTCAGAATGTGGGACCTGGCGCACCGTCCAATTTTCCCGGGACGGCTCGCCGGAGTTCTCCAGCCAGGTGTTGTCGACCAGCACATCCATCCTGCCGTCCTGATTCACGTCATAGAGACTCACGCCCGCCCGGCCGGCGCCAATCTTGTATGCCCTCCAGTTGTCTTTGGCGCCTCCCGTGGGGACGACGTAGTAAACGCCGCCACCGCTGTACTTCTGGGTGATGATTTCGTCCCGGCCGTCGCCGTTGAAATCATAGGTCCGGCTGTGGTCGTGGTGGTCGCCGCACAGCACCTCCGGCAGCCGGTGATCCTGCCATTCGCTGCCGTCGGCGCGCAGGTTCTCGAACCACAGGACCGGCCGGTTCTTGCCGTTGACGGTCCCTTTCGCCCCGGCCACGATATCCACGTCCCGGTCCCCGTCGAAATCGCCTACCCACACTGCCATGTATCCCCGTTCGCCCGACCAGTCTGGATACCGCGGCGCCACCGGCCCGGAGCGCCTCCATTTTGGCGGATTCCCGCCCAGATTCTCGAACCAGTGAATATTCCCCTCGGAGCAAAGGATATCCATCCGCCCGTCCCCGTTGATGTCGGCATTCACAACGTCGTCCGGTCCATCAAGACCCACGTAAACAATCTGGTGGTCGAATCCCCAACCGCCCGGTGCGGGCCTGCAGACAACCAGGCAAAGGCAGACAATCAGACGCAACTTCATACCCGCGATGATCGAGAATCTCACATCTCCGGGTGGCAGCGGCGAGGCCGAAGGCTTTGCCGATGGCGCGTGGATCGAACCACCGGCAAGCTCACGCCTGCCGCTGCCACCCAAGGTTTGAGCGCGGGCTGCGAAAAGCCTATGCGCAATCGGTGTTACCGCTGTGTTTCCCATAGATGCTCTCCCGACTATTCACTCCGACGGACAGACGCCGGTGCCACACCCGTTGCTCGGGCAACAGGCGGCAGCAGCGACCGCAGAGGAGCCTTACCTGGCAGGGTCTTTCCTGACCGCATCGTTGCGCCACAGGTGCAGGTACTGATAATCGCGCCAGGCGATGCTGACGATGTCGAGGTCGCCGTCGCGGTCCAGGTCCACGGTCCGGCCGCCCAGATGACTTTCTCTGTCCCGGTCGATCACGTGCTCTGTGAAATTTCCCTTGCCGTCGTTCTCCCAGACCTGCAGGCGCTCGTGCCCCGGGGCGGGCTTGTCGCCGAAGGGCATCGAGTGCTCGCAGGTCACGATATCCACATCGCCGTCGCCGTCCACATCGGCCACGTCCAGATTGTTCATCGACCATTGCGTCACGACCAGATGCCGATGCCATTCGCCCGTCGGGTCGGCAGGCTGTTCGAACCAATAGCAGCTTCCGTTGGGCGCATGGCCCGGATAACGCTCCTCGCTGGTAACCAGGTCCAGCCGGTCGTCGCCGTTGAGGTCCGCCAGCTCGTACCGGTCGGCGTTGGTGGAACTGCCGATATCAAAACGCGGCCAGTTGTCGCTGCCGTCGCCGGGATTCTTCCACCAGCACATTCGACTGCACCACCAGGTGATGCCGCGCGCGCCCGGCACCTCGGCCCCGCCTTCAACATCATAGCTGCCTGCGATGTCCGGCAGGCCGTCGTTGTCCACGTCGCCGATGGCATAACCCTGGCCCTCCGAAGTGTAGCGCAGGGTTCGCCAGTTGCCCATCTGCGGCTCGGCGGGTATCTCCAGGCAGTACTGGGATAGCACGACCTCGAACCTGCCGCCCGGGATAATCTCGCCGACGCCGTAGTATTGCGTGCTGAGCTTGTGGTCGCAGATCGGCAGCACCCCGATTTTCACCTTCGCCCATTCGCGGCCCCGCAGGTCCTTCACCTCGTACCAATACTGCTCGTCGCACTTAAGGCCGATGAAATCGCCGAACTCGTCGCCGTCAACATCGAGCGTCACGAGAGCATCAATGTGTTCGTCAATCGTCGTGCGCTCCCATGTACCGGTCATGTTGCCGCCGGGATTGCGATAGAACCACTTGCCCGCGACAATGTCGACGTACCCGTCGCGCGTGAAATCCGCGAAAGCCAGGCCGAAATAGCGCTCGTCCCGACTGTCATCCACCTGGATATAGGTGAACTTGTCCAGGGACAACGGCGAGGCGACGCTGGGCGGCAACTGTACTTGCACGTCCACGGTGAGCCCCGTCCGGCGCGACAGTTGCTCCCACATCTCGACAGGGCCGGTCCAGTAGCTGCGCGGGCCGACCACGTCGAGGTCGCCGTCACTGCCCACGTCGCCAAGGACACCCGCGTACAGGCCGTCTTCCGAGAGGACCTGCCTGTTCCACGCCGTGCCCTGCCCGTCGGTGTTGTAGAAGACGACGACCGGGTACGGCGGCTCATTGCGCCATTGCTCACCCTCGTTCGGGGAGCGCTCGAACTTGGCCGCGAGGATGTCGATATCGCCGTCGCCGTCCACGTCGCCCGCATCCAGCGTCTGGCAAAAGTCGAACTTGTCCACCACCCGGATCTCGCGCCAGCGGTCGCTCTTGACCTCTCCGACCGAAGAAGCCGTGTAGATCGAGATCGGGTAGTTGGGCAACTCGGAGTGCGAGATGATGATGTCCGGCATGTGGTCCCCGTTGACATCCGCGATTTTGATCGCCGCGTTGTTGTCCCGCCACGACTTGTCGACGGGCGTGAACCATTTCTTGTCGAACACATGCTTCTTGTAGGTTGCGGTTTCGGCCTCGTCCGGCGTCTCGAACCAGAAGCCGTTGAGCACGATGTCCGGGTCGCCGTCGCGGTCGAGGTCCGCCAGGTCCATCCCCTCATGGGACTCGTGCCTGAGGAGCTTCGGCGCGGCCCATCGCGCGGGCGTTCGCTGAAAGAAGATGGCCGTCTCCGTATGCGTGCGCGTGACGATATCGAGCCTGCCGTCGTGGTTGAAATCGGCGATGCCGATATCCTTGATATAGTCGCTCTGCAGCCCGACCTTGTGGAGGCCCCACGCCCCGAGCTGCGTGGGATCGCCGTCCGGCAGGGGATTCTCCAGCCAGATGACCTCCCGGCTGTTTTCCTCTTCCAGGCCCGTCACCACGTCCATATCGCCGTCGCCGTCGAGGTCACCCACGCCCATGCGGTCCGCGCGAAAGCGCCGGTCCCGAAACACCACGTACTCCGAAACCTCCCGCCACCCGCGGAATTTGTACCACGCGAGCGACTCGCCCTCGGACTGTATCTTCATGACGTCGTTGCGACCGTCCTTATCGACGTCGAAGACCTGGACTTTTCCATGCTCGGCGTCAAGCTGGCGCCGCCGGAAGCGGACCTCAGAATCCTCCGCCCACACCCCCTGCACCGCGAGAATGGTACAGGCCGAGAGGCAACAGAAAATGAGACGATGCAGAGACTTCATGGAGTACCTCCTGTCCAATGGAATTCTCATTCACGGGACGATGTGTGAATCATCTCAGATGGGATGCGGTTCGGTCAAGCCGAATCCCCCGGCGTTTTCCCGGCCGGGTACGCGTCATCTTTCCAGGTGGATTCCGCGAAAGGTTCCCCAAGGTTGTCATTTCGACCAAGGCCGAAGGCCGCGCGGAGACACGAAGCGCAGCGCAGAGCCCGGCCCGGAAATCTGCCTGCGGACAAGAGACGCGTTCGCTTCGCGGCCAGGTGTCTCGGGGTCCCCAAACGCATCGTTTCGCGTTTTTGGGGGGCCCCTCGACTACGCCGACACTTCGCTCGACATGACAAACCAACCAAGCGGCGCATGACCTACAAACATGACGTGCGCTCTTCCTGGCGGAGCGTCGGCGGGCTGTCGGGCGTGCTCAATGCCGGGAGCCGCAGGCACGCCAGAAGCCGTTCGCGAAACATCCGGCTGCGCATGCCCACCAGCAGAAACGGCAAGGAAACAAGAAAGGCCGTCGCTCCAAGAATGAGTCCCCCAAGAGTTCCATACACCAAAGTGAAGCCGATGTTGGCCGCCAAAATGCCCATGAATGCACATTGCAGAACGATGAATACCAATGCACCTGCCACCGCAGGAATGACCATCCCTATGGCCAGCCAGAATCCGAACTTGCCGGGGCGATAAGATGCGCGGCATAGGCGGCCCGCCAGGGCATACCCGATGATCATTGCCAGCAGGGGGACGCTCAGTCCGCCCATCAGGGACAGCGTATAGGCCGATATCTCGAATTGGAACGACAGGGTGGTCAGGATTGCGATGCCTGCCATGATAGCCAGAGCGCCCAGCAGTGTTCTTCGCCACGTGCCGCCGGCCAGCAGATGCCCGATCAGCCACAACAAGGCCGACCCAACTGCCAGCGCCAGAATAATACTATTGACTGATTCATCCGGCGGTATACTCGCGGGAAGAACCCATTTCAGAAATGCCAACCACCCACCGTACACAACCACCGTAGGCGCGACGATGGGCAGGACCTTCGGCGTGCGATTAGCTTTCGGCAGGACCATCGCCAGCGCGAGAACCACCCACAGGCTCAGGCTCGGCACACTGTAGTACCAGCGCCAGTGATAGAGGACCGATTGGCCTTCGCTGGGACCCAGGGCCCCCAGATCATACGACGGGACGATTCTCAGCGAACCGGATGCCTTGAGCGGTACTCGCCACGAGTACGAGCAGGCGCCGCCTCAGCCGAACTCGAAATCCCCCGAGGCCACCTTGTGTTCGCCCTTGTACACGGCAAACGTCGGGGGCTCGGACGTATCGTCGGGCGCATACCGTTCGCCGCCTTGGCCGATCAGCTCATAGTTCAGGACCATCGCCGGACCCTGACGCCTGATCTCTACCACCTGCCGCAGCGGGGCGCCGACCCTCAATCTCGCGACTTGGCCGGGCGCGACGGTTATCCACTGCCACAGCTCTTGGGGCATCAGGCGAGGCCAGCACGTGTAACCGCCCTCAAGGGCGACCTCGAACAGGCGGTACTTGCCGGGCGGCAACGTGATAACCGGCCCGGACGCGCTGAAGTGGTTCCGTTTCTCTTGTTCGTCCTCCAGGGTCAGCCCCGTGACGGAGCCCCCTTCGATGTGGAGCTCACCCGTCGCGGGCGAATCCTCAGCTGCCGCCTCGCCCGCAACCGCCGCGAGCCCCGGCGCCCACACGAGAATCACGCCGAGGAGGATCCCTGTGAGAAAGCCGTTACTCGATTTGTCCAAATCAGGCATAGAACTGCTCCATCTACCGGTTGGGAATCAGGGTAGCCCATTTCGTCGTCGTTCGCCACCGAAAAGACTGACCTGCTCAGGCCGCGTACGGTTTGTCAGTGTTGGCAGACCCTGAATTCCCGCGTGCCGGTCACGGTGCCGTAGAGTTCCTTCGTATCATAGGCCACGGTGATCGTGAAGGTCTCTTCGTCGCCGTCGATCTCCAAATCTTCCGGTACTCGCCACGAGTACCCGCAGGTGCTGTCTCAGCCGAAGGGCATCACGCCCTCGGCGACGATCGCCCCGCCGGCACGCTTGATAACGACCTTCGGGTTGAGTTGCCCCGACTGACGAATCGAGCGGAACATGATGTCGAGCGAGGGATCGATCAGGACGGCTTTCACGTCCAACTGGCCGCCTCGCGCCACGCGATGGCTCTTGGACGGCGAGGCAAACAGGACTTCCGGCTTGCCTGAGAAATCGAGCACGAAGGGTTTGTCCGCGCGGATTCTAATCGCGTAGACCGGAGGCCCTTCTTGCGAACGACCGCGAGGCATGCCATCCGCATGGATGTTGCGAAGGACCATGCATTGAAGCGCGTCGTACGTGATGTTCAGCATCAGGGGACAGTAATCTCCCACAGGCAGGCGATAGGAGCCTGCAGGTGCCGCATTCTGTATGCCATGTCCTTCTGTCAGACTGATGGCCGTGTCTTTGGAACTCAGAGAGCCCGTTGCAGATACCCGCGCCGCGTTGCGACCGCCCGACTTGACCTCCAGAAGACCGAAAGCCCCCTGGTACGGCCAGACAAAGAGCCTATCGCCGCTCGGCGTGGCCGACAGGCGATAATACGTGTCGCCGTGCCTGTGCATGGCCATGAGCTGTTGGCCCCCATACCATCGCGTCGCGGGTGTGCCGGTCAATCCCTCCGGCGTCAGCAGATAGAGGGCGGTGGCGGGGTGGTCGAACCAGCCCGGAATCTCGTAGCTGTGACCCAGCACCGCCTTGAATTTCTCCCCGCCGATCTCGACCGTGCCTTCGCGTGTCTTCCTGGTCATCAAAGTGGCATAACTGCGGTCACGGGCATAAGCGAAGAAGCGGGGCATGACTTCGAGCCGACGTTGCGGGTCATCTTCGGGCCTCAGCCGCAGCGTAATGGGGTCGAAGCACACCTGGACGGTGAAGGGGCTTGATGTGAGCAACGCCTTGGCGGGCACGTCCTTCAGAGGAAGGCAGCATCCGTCGTCGGTCAGGTCGCCATTCAGATTGGAGTCGATATACATGCGGTCGTAGCCCCGCCCGGGTCCGGCGGATTCGTCGAGCGCGAACTGGTAATGGTATCCGGTGTTCGTGTCCGCCCGCGCGCCGCCGACGTGAAACGATCCGTACAGGGGTTTCTCCGATTTGAACGCCGGGTAGCGGCTGATCTCCTTGGAGGGTTCGGTCAGACATTCAGCGTAGAGGCCGAAGAGAAACCGGGTCCGCACGACGTCCGGCACGTCGAAGGTGGAGATCTCTTCGAGGTCGAACGCCGCAGCGCCCTCGGGAACGGCCGTCGCCGTTCGCTCGCGGGAGGATGCACCTGCCTGGGCAGGCGAGCCTTCTACCGCCGTCGTCATGCCGAGGCAGACCCCGCAGAACAGGAGGACCGGGAGACTCCACTGGCTCACGTCCGTTCTCACGTGGCACATATATTCCCCTTTCCTGTATGTCCGCCGTCCCCTCAGTTGCGGATGACGGTGATCTCGCGTTTGCCGTTGACGGTTCCGTAGAGCACGCGCGTGTCGTAAACCACCTCGATCGTGAAGGTTTCCTGGTCGCCGTCGATCCTGAGGTCATCTGGTACCCGCCACGAGTACCCGCAGGTGCCGTCTCAGCCGAAGGGCATGACGCCCTCGGCGACTATCGCACCACTGGCACGTTTGATGGTCACCTTGGGGTCCAACTGCCGGCCCTCACTGATCCGGCGGAACATGATGTCGAGGGCGGGGTCGATCAGGACGGCCTTGACGGCCAGCTCTTGGCCCGGCCGGAGGCGCAGGTCCCGGGCCGGGGCGGCGAACAGGACTTGCGGCTTGCCCGAGAAATCGAGCACGAAGGGCTTATCCTCGCGGATCTTGACGGCATAAACCTGCGGCCGGCTTCGAACGTAGGCACGCGGCTGCCCGTCCGCGTGATAGTTGCGCAAGACGAGGAATTGAAGCCGGCCATAGGTGACGCTCAGCAAATCCGGATAATAATCGCCTACCGGCAGACGGCAGGAACGAACCGGCTTGATGGGCAGCACCGTGAGCTCTGCCGAGAGGGCAACGGCCGCATCACGCGAGCCGAGGGAACCGGCGATGGATACCTCGCCAACGTTACGTCCCCCGGCCCCGATCTCGAAGGTGCCGAGCGGGCTCTGGCAGGGCCAGACGAAGAGCTTGTCGCCCGCGGGCGTGGCGGCGAAGCGATAGTAAACGCCGTCCCGCCGGTGCATCGATGACAACTGCATGCCGCCCCTCCAGGCGGGGCGTCCGCGCGCCGGATTGTCCGCGGGCAGAATATGAAGGGCTGTGTGGGGATGATTGAACCAGCCGGCAATGTCCCCATAATGTCCCAGGACCGCTTTGAATTTTCCGTCGCCGACCTGAATCGAGCCTTCATGGGCCTTCGTGGTAACGAATGACAGGTACGCGCCGCTTTCGGCGTCTTTGTACACGCGCAGGCGTGGCATGACCTCGAGCCGACGCCGCGGCTCGTCGTTCGGCTCCAGTGCGATCTGAAGGAAGTCGAAACAGATATGTGCCCTCAAAGAAGGGGACTCAAAACGGTCCATCCCGGGTATGTCCCGGCGAGGTCTCTTGTATCCGTCATCGGTCAGGTCGCCGTTGCGATTGCTGTCGAAATACAGGCGGTCGTAGCCCCGGTCGGTCCCGGTGGACTCATCGACCGCGAACTGATAGCAAAACCCCGCATCCTGCCCCTCCGGCCGCGCGCCGACTACAAGCGACCCGTAAAGCGGCTGGTCGGATTGGAACTGCGGATAACGCTTGACCCGTTCATTCGGCTCCGCCCCACACTTGACGGATTGGCCGGCCATGAAATGGTACCACACCGGCTCGGGTACCTCGAAGGCTGATATCTCCTTCAGGTCGAACGCGGCGGCATCGGCAGGAATGGCCGGCCCCTTTCGCTCGGATGAGACTTGCTTTGGCCTCTCATCGCTGCCTGCCGCAGCGGTGCCGAGAAACAACAGGACGCAGGACAGGAAGAGCCCCCGGCATGCTGATCTGATGTCGCTTCTCCAGTTTCCCATAATATTCCCTCCCTTGTCGACGGCCGAAAGGCGGATCGCCGTCGCAATTATGTCAACTTACCACAAGAGCGGTCGAAAATCCAATGTTTAGGAAATTCCCTATCTTATTGACGCCATAACGGCGGAAACGTTACAATTACCACTATCCCAGGATTAGTGGAGGGATCAGACGATGCCAAGTATACATCACAAGAGCCCACTGAAACATGTAGCAGGGGCGGGCGGGTTGCTTCTTCTCCTGTTGTTCGGCCTCTGCAACGCAGAGGAACAGACGCGATCATCGACAGGACAGGCGGGTGCAAATCCGCAAGCCGCAGCCGGCCCGGCGCAGGTGAATCGCGGCCTGAGGATTCTCTACGCCGGGCGGCCGGGGTCCGACCGTGAAAAAGAGTTCGTCGGCTTCCTCAAGAAGTACTTCGACGTGGTGCAGACCGGCAACCTGGAGACGTTCAAAGAGGCCGACACGCGGGGCTTCGACGTGACGCTGCTGGACTGGGATACCAACGAGTTCAAAGGGCCCAAGCCGGCCATCTCCGACAGCTTTTCCCGGCCCATCGTGACCCTCGGCGTCCCGGGCGGCCTGATCAGCTCGCGTTGGAGGCTGAAGACGGGCTACTTGTGAAACTGCATGGAAAATGCGGCTCATGCTGAGTCGCTTGACCATGAAGTGTACCGCACGCCGCTGGTCGTCCGGCCTGAGTTTGAATATCGCAAGACACCGGGAAATTATCGCAACAGATACTTCGGCCCCGGCAAGCTGCCCGACAAGATCAAGGTCTGGCGCGTTCAGAACACGCAAAAAGGCAACGTCGTCGCGCGCTCGTATGGCTTTCTGGACTCCCCCGATACGGAGATTATCGCCGTCGGATTCAATCACGGCAAGGAGTACGGCGCTATCGGCATCGGCCGGCAGGGCAACTTCCTGCAATGGGGCTACGGCGATACGCCCGCGCAGATGACCGAGGCCGGGCGCAACCTCTTCATCAACTGTATTCACTACATCCGCCGTTTCGAGGGCAAACTGCCGCTGGTGCGCCGGCGCACCAGTGACCGTCACAACGCCCTCTCCCTGGCCTCGATCATCACGAGAGTAATCGGCGACAAGAGAGAATTCTTCACCCGTACGTTTCCCGAGGAGCTTTGGGACAAATATCACGCCGACCCCGAGGGCCTGACGGCTCACTATAAGGCCAATCTGGAGTTGGTCTACCGTGACAACGTCTACCGTATCGATGACGAGCTGAAAGCTCTGGGGATCGACTCCAATCGCCGGTTGGACACGCTGGAACGTCTGATTGCGATGCTGGACAACGAGACCGAGGCGCCGACCGCCAGACTTCTCCTGGCCCGCTACACGGATGGTTCCTTTGAGACATCACAGCAATGGCGGCAGTGGCTCGATGAGAACAAGGAGCGCATCTACTTCACGGACGTCGGGGGATACAAGTTCCAGGTCGCGCCGGAAGGGTATATCGCGAGTAAGTGATCCTGCAAGGACCGCAAGCCGTCAGGCAGTTCACCCCGGGTGAAACGCTATCAGCAAGGCAACCAGCCCGACTCCCACCCGCAGTAGCACGTAGGCAATTCTGTCGTAACGCATTGACACCCCCTAATCAGCAAACTGTAGGCACGAAGCACGACGTCATGCTATCGTCGTTCGAACGGCGGGCAAGGCAGGTTTTTGCCTAAGAACCTCCGGCACAAGAGTGCTGCGCGCGTTCGCTCGTCGCTCTTGCGACGGCACGCTCACCCGCCACGACCCTGTCATTCCTGCGCAGGCAGGAATCCAGACAGCGTACGCAGGAGACCGTGCCCCGAGCGCAGGCACAATCATACTGCGCGCATCGGCTGGACCCCCGCCTGCGCGGGGGTGACGGGAGCACGGCCGGACTCTTTCATCAGCTCATTCCGTACTCGATAAACACAAACTGCGCCACCGTCGATTATGGCAACGCGCCCGCTGTATCAGATCAGAATAAACCGAGCAGGATGAATGCCGCGGAAATCAGGGCGACGAGCAGGGCGAGCAGCTTGCGCTCGTCGCGGAAGACGCCGGCCAGCCCGAATCCCAGGGCCAGCACGAATGACAGCAGTATCCCGGACCCTACAAGAGCCCCGAGCGGATTGCCTCAGCCCGGGCGGAGCAGGGTCAACAGAGCGATCAACGCCGCCGCCACTCCGAGCGAGCCGGCCGCCATCTTGCCAAAACGCATAAGCGATCCTCCCGGACAGCCACTTCTGAAACTGTAGGGTGCGTATCACGCACCATCTTTCACCGCACGCAACGATTACGTGGTGCGTGATAGGGGTCCCAAACGCGATGAAGCGCGTTTGGGGGCCCTACGCACCCTACCGGAGATGACGCGTATAGCCCACGCGACGGGTCACGCCGATCTTGTCGAAGTAATCGAGCAATGGAATCGCGTACTTGCGAGTCGTGTCCAGCAGATACTTGAATTTGACGCTTTCCAGGCCGCCGTTCTCGCGGATGTGCGACACCAGGCGCTCGCGGGCGTCGGCGACCGCCTCGGCGTGAAAGAACAGGTCCTGCTCGACGCGGACGAGCCGCTGCTGCTCGATGAGGATCCGCAGGGCCCGCTGGACCTGGGCCGGTGTGGCACGCGTCTGGCTCGCGATGTCATCGGGACCGGGCGGGCTGAACGGATGACTCTTGAATAACGATTCGACGTTGTGCAACAGTTGCGCTTCGGCGTCGTTGAATTGCTCCCGGTGTTCCGGCAAAGCCAGGAACCCTTTCCTCTCGGCCAGCTTGCCCTCGGATTGCAGCCGCTCAATCAGCGTGTCGAAAACGTCCTTGCGCAGTGGCAGGAGCATCTTGCCCCTGCATCTTGAATCCGACGCGGTTTGGCAAGGCGAGGCGAAGGGTTCCCAAACGCGATATACCGCGTTTGGGGTCCCCGGGATGGCCTCGCGACGCAAGGGCGGGACGCCCTCGCCACGAAGAGATTCCGTCAGGAGCTGTTCGCGCCCGATGCCGGGGCTCTCCGGACGGCGCTGATGAAACTCACGGATGATTTCAAGCAGTCGCTGCCGGATTCGCGCAGCGGTCTCGACGTGGATGTACGATTTTGAGGCTGTCTGCAGCATGCGACCGTTACTGATGAGCTCTTCCAAGAGCGGAAGAAGCTCTTTCGGCGGGGTCTTCGTGCGAAGAGAAAGCTGTCTCTCATCAGCCGCGAACGATTCGGCGGTATTTACGCAGTACTCGACGAAATCCTTCGGGTCGCCGACGGCCTTTGCCTGCTCGTCGATATCTTTGAGGACCTCTGGGTGGGTGCGCCTCAGGCGCCTCTCCAGGGCCTCGACAATCGTGCCGCCGCCGAGGGTGCGCACGGGGGACAGCGACCGCAGGATGAGATGGTCGCGCGGCCCGGCCACGACCGGGTCGTTCAGGAACACCTGTATCAGGCATTGCCGGCCGGGCTTGAGGCTGCCCTCCTGGAACAGATAGACACCGGCCGTTGTTTCGGATGTGCCGGTATGGAACTTGACGCGGGCCCCGTTCTTCAGGTCGGCCTTCTCCTGGTCCAGCAGCTTGAACTCGCACAAATACCACTGGTGCGGCGTGAAATAGTCGCCCACCGTGACGACGTTGCCCCGCTCGACGGCCTTCTGGTCCCACTGGGGAACGTTCAAGGCCACACACTGGCCGGCCATCGCCCGTTCACTGTCGCGGCCATAGACCTGGACCGATCGGATCCGGCCTTTCGTTCCTTGTGGCAGCAACACTACTTCGTCACCGATGCCGACCGAGCCCGAGGCCGGAATCCCGGCCACAATCGTGCCGTAGCCCTTGGCGGAGAACGCCCGCTCGACCGGCACGCGGAAGACCCCGTTGGCCGCCTTCGGGGCGATAGCTGCCATCAGGTCCTTGAGCGCGTCGTAGAATTCCTCGAACCCCGCGCCGGTGATACTGGAAACGGGCAGGATCGGAGCATCCTGCAGGAACGTGCCGACCACGAATTGTCTCACTTCTTGCGCGGCGGCCTGCGTGCGTTCCGGCGGAACCATATCGACCTTGGTCAGCGCCACGATCCCATGCTGCACGCCCAACAGCGTGAGAATGTCCAGGTGCTCGCGCGTCTGCGGCATGACGCCGTCGTCGGCCGCCACGACGAGAATGCAGCCGTCGATTCCGGTGGCCCCGGCCACCATCGTCTTGATGAAGTTCTCATGGCCGGGCACATCGACGATGCCGACCTCGGTCCCCGAGATGACGCACGGGGCGAAGCCCAGTTCAATCGACATGCCGCGTTCCTTCTCGATCTTCAGCCGGTCCGTCTCGCAACCGGTGAGAAGCTTCACCAACGCGGTTTTCCCGTGGTCGATATGACCGGCGGTCCCGAGCGTGATGTTTCGTTGTTGGACGTCCATGAGTCGTATGGGTCCTCTCAGTCCCATCTTGCCGTAGCATGGGCATCTTGCCCATGAGTGGATTCCCAAACGCGATCTATCGCGCTTGGGGTCCCAGTCGCAGGGCCGTCCCGGCCCTGCCTTCACGGGCAAGATGCCCGTGCTACTCGGTCGCAAGGCTCGCCGTCACCGCCTCAACGACGATCGCATCATCGTCGTCCCGCAGGGTCCGTGGGTCGATGAGGACCTGGTCGTTCTGAATCCGGGCGAAGACCGGCGGCTCGTGGAGCCGTAGACGCGCCGCGAGTGACTCCGCGCTGATTCCGTCAGGCAAGATGGCTACCAGCGTCGTGGCCAGATTCTGCGCCGGCAGCGAGCCACTGCCCATCTGCGAAAAGCCGCTGGTCGTGGTCACCATTGCGGCAACATTCTTATCGCGAAGCTGCGCCGCCAGTCGCTCGGCCTGCTCCCGAATCTCACCCGCACGGCGCCGCAACATCTGTAGCGTGGGCACCTCGCGAAGGGCAACACTCTCGTCGAGGAACAGCTTCAACGTCGCTTCGAGGACCGCCAGCGTCAGCTTTCCCACGCGAACGATCCGGGCGAACTGGTTCTTCCGCACGGCCTCGACCAGCTTCTTCCTGCCCAGAATGATGCCGCCCTGAGACGCGCCGATCAGCTTATCCGCGCTGCTGGTGATGAGGTCGGCCCCCAGCCGAACGGAGTCCGGCAGGGTCGGCTCCGGCTCGAACCCGAACTGCGAAAAGTCGATCAAGGCGCCGGCGCCCACGTCGTCGATCATCACCAGATCATGCCGATGCGCGATCTCCACCAGCGTCTCGAGCGGCACTTCCGAGGAGAATCCCTGAATCTTGTAGTTGCTCGGATGCACACGGAGAATCGCGGCGGCGTTCTCGGTGATCGCGTTCTCATAGTCGCGCGGGTGGGTCTTGTTCGTGGTGCCGACCTCGACCAGCCTGGCGCCGCTGAAGGCCATCACCTCCGGCAAACGGAACGACCCGCCGATTTCAACAAGCTGGCCCCGCGAGACGATTACCTCTTTGCCTCGGGCTACCGTATTGAGCACGATGGCCGTCGCCGCGGCATTGTTGTTCACGACCGTTGCCGCCTCCGCGCCGGTGAGCCGCTGGAGCAGCCATTCGATCCGCTCATCGCGCCGGGAGCGTTTGCCGGTCACCCGGTCCACCTGAAGCAGGGAATAGTCCCGCAGTGCCTCCTGGATCTGCTGAAGCGCCCTGGCCGGCAGGACCGCCCGGCCCAGCCCGGTATGCAGGACGATGCCCGTGGCATTGACCGCCCGGCCATAATACGGCTTCACAATCATCTCAATCCGGCGTTCGGCAGCCCTGGTTATGCGCGCGCGAATTGCGGGCTCGTCCACGTCGGGTGTCGGCCGGGCCAGAAGCTGTTGACGAATTTCCTCCACCGCCTCGCGGACCGCGTCCGTTATCGGCCTTCGCCCATACTCGGCCGCCAGGGCTTCCAGTTCGGGCTCCTTCAAGACCGCATCGACGGAGGGAACCCTGCGCATCAATTGTTGGATTTGTGCATCCATAAGCAGACAAGCCATATTGTACCCGCCTGGCGGGTGGGAACAAGTGCTTTTCCCGCCGGCCCGCAGGAACATGCCTTTCCATCGAGGGGATCGGGCTTGCCTTTGCCGGGCGGGCGGTTTATCATGCAGCCGCAGGCATGATAAAGGAGATCTCATGGAAACGGCCAGGCTGGTCATCCACGCCCGTGGTGAGACACATGAGGCCGCCTTGGACCCGGAGGGCACCATCATCGGCCGGGCCAAACCCGCCGACATCGTGCTCGAAAGCAGGATCATCTCGCGGCAGCATGTCCGGGTCTTCCGCGACCCCTTCGGCCGCTGGATTTTCGAGGACTTGGGCAGCAGCAATGGGACCTTCGTTCGCGGCCGGCGCATCGATGCATGCCCGGTCCTGCCGAGCGAGCCCGTTCACATCGGCCCGTTCGCTTTGACCATAGCGCAGCCGCAGGACTGGCTGACGGCCCCAAGCACGCCACCGGCTTATGACGCCAATCTGCTGGTGACGGACTTCGAGACCGAGTTCTTCCAGGACCTGCGCAGCGAGCCGCTCAAGAGCCAGCCGTGTCCCGAGCGGTGGGCCGAGCTCACGGCATGCCTCTCGCAGCTCACCAGTCTCACCGCCCTGTATCCGGAAGTCTGCCGGCATCTGGGAAGAACGCGAAATACGGTCGCATTGATTCTGCGCGTGCCCACGGCGGCGGAGCCCCTGCCCCCAAAACCCGAACTTTGCGCCGCCTACCTGGGCGACAACCCGTGCGATGCCGGGCTCGATGACACGCCGGGCTATCCTCCCTCGCTGCCGCTGGTGCTGCGGGAGCGGGCCTGTCGGTTGTCCCGGCGGGTCATTGAGAAGGTCCGCACGACTCGCGCGCCCGCTATGGCCAAGACGATCTTCTCCTCCGATACGGAGGTTACCGTCACGCTGATCGATGAATTCAGTCCGCGCGCGATCATCTGTGCCCCGCTCGACTCGGGCGCGAATTCGGTCGATCTGCTCTATCTCGACCTCCCCCTGGAAGACGCGTCCGGCGCCGCGCCGGAAGAGCTGTTCGCATTCGTACGACAGACAGCCCGCGAGGTTACGAGGGTGCACAAAGGCCTGGTGCTCATGGAGTTGCGGGCGGGAAGGAGCGTCCTCGATTCCGAGCTGTCCCTGGCGCGGAAGATACAACTCGAGCTGGCGCCCGTCGTGCCCGCCGACACGGGCACCGGACTCGACGCGGCGGTCCATTATGAACCCGTCCTGTGGGTGGGGGGCGACTACTGCGACATCTGGCCTGCGGGCCCCGGGCACCTGGCGTTCGCCGTGGGTCACGTGGACAGCATCGGCCTGCCTGCGGCCCTGGCCCTCTACAGCCTGCGGCTGACCCTGCGCTCGGGGATGGATCCAAACGGCAGCCTGCCCGATATCCTGAGCCGGGTCAACCAGCAACTTCTGGCGCATCCGCTGCACAGGACTTCCGCTGGTCTGTTCCTGGGCCTGCTGGGCCGGCAAAAGGGTGTCATCAGGTTTGTCAACGCCGGCCATCCGCAGCCGCTCGTTCTGCTGCCCTCCGGTTGGACCGCACTGGGCCCGGCTGGTACCGGGCCAGAGGCGAATGATGATTCGCCCCTGCTGGGCACCGAGGGCGCGATCTTCCACGAGCACCGCATAGGGATGCAAAATCTGGCGGCCCTGCTGTTGTACACCCCGGGCATCACGCATACCCGTTCGCCGCACGCGGACGACTTCGGCACGATCGGCCTGCTGCGCGCCCTCAAGGGGGCCCGGACTGATTCCGCCCAAGCCATGGTGCGCGCCGTCACCGACGCCGCCGAAGCTCACCGGCGCTCCCTTGCCCGGATGCACGACCTGACCGTCCTGGCCCTGACTACCAAGCACTGAGATCAATTTCATTGTCGTGCTGAATGAAAGGTGGTGAGCGGGAACGCCCGCCCTGCTCTGCGTCCCGAATCTGCCACCGAATGCGGACCACACTCGAGTCGGCTGATCCATGCGATTTTGCGCGAATCGGCTTGCATGATGTACCGAGTAGGGGTATGCCAAGAACACACACAGAGATATCCGTTGTTTCTTGTCGGTCAGGTCAATATCACAATGTTGATTCCCCTGAAAAAGTAGTTTTATCGCTCTTTTTACCCTCATTCTTGGCCGCGAAAACGGGGGTGTTTCGGCGATTTGCGGGGTTTTTCAGCGGAATCTCATGTTATGATATTGTCGCGCGACTGCTGGAGAAGGTGAATCGGTTTCGTGCTGGAAACTGGGCCGTGTCTGCCGGGGCTTTGGCACGCAGTCGGAATCCATTATCTCTGTGCATTTCATCTCTTTGGAACGAGGACCGGTATGGATAAGAGGCTCATTCTGTTGACGCCGCTGCTGCTGGGCTTTATCGGGACCACCGCCTTGGGTGATTTGAATTCCGGCCTGGCGGCTCACTGGGAGTTCGAGGGGGACCTCAAGGACTCGGCGGGGACCAACGATGCGACGCCGATGGGTGACGCCAAAATCGTCACGGACCCCGAGCGGGGCCAGGTCCTCGAACTGGACGGGACGGGCGACTATGTCGAGGTTCCCAACTCGCCGTCGCTGAACATCACGGGCAACCAGCTCACGCTGGCCGCCTGGGTCTGGCACGATGACGTCAGCGGCAACCCTGAGATCATCATCGCCAAGGTCTTCAACAACACCACGCATACGAACCCCTACTTCTCCTACGGGCTGCACATCCTGACCAACGGCCAGCCGCGGATCTGGCTGCGCCTGGCGGGCAACGTGAATGCCCCGGGCACCACGTACCTGCAATCCGGGAAATGGCACCACCTGGCGGGTGTCTACGACGGCACCCAACTGAGGCTCTACCTCGATGGCATACTAGTGGCCACCAACGCCAGTGCCTCCGGGAACATCACCGGTTATGACAACGTGCTGCGTCTGGGCATCAACGGCGGCTTGACCGAGCCGATGGACGGCAAGATGGACGACGTCCGCATCTACAACCGGGCCTTGAGCGAGAGAGAGGTCGTGTCGATGGCGACGGGCGCCTCCCTGGAGGCGGCCTGGAACCCCGACCCTGCCGATGGCGCCACGGGCGTCAGCTCGCCGCTGCTTCAGTGGGGTGCGGGCGAAGCCGCGGTCTTCCATGACGTCTATGTCGGCACGACGCCCGACCTGACCCAGGCCGACCTCGTGGCGTCTCGCCTGTTCCTTACGATGTATTGGCATAGCCCCGGCTTCGAGCCCGGGGCCACGTACTACTGGAGAATCGATGAGGTCGAAGTCGATGGCATGACAATCCACACCGGCGAGGTGTGGAGTTTCACCGCCGAACCGCTGGCCGCCTATGCGCCCCAGCCGGTCGATGGCGCCGTGGACCTCTTCCCCAGTCAAACCTTGAGTTGGCGATCCGGCAAGGCCGCGGTGAGACACCATTTGTACTTCGGCAACGATTTCACCGATGTCAACGACGGTGCAACCGTCGCCGACAAGGGCGAACTCACCACCACCACCTTCAGTGCAGGTATGCTTCGGTCTTCCAGCACGTACTTTTGGCGCGTGGATGGAATCAAGATCGATGGCGCCGTCCAGCCGGGCCCGGTCTGGAGCTTCTCGACGGCTGACGGCGTCGCGCGGAAGATCGTCCGCCAGTGGTGGTCCGGCATTGGCGGCACAGCCGTCAACGCCCTTACGGGCCACGTCGACTATCCGAACGACCCGACCGGCAGTGAGCTGCTCGATACATTCGAAGGACCCATCAACTGGGCCGACAACTACGGCAGCCGCCTGTACGGGTGGCTGACCGCACCGCAATCCGGGGATTACACCTTCTGGATTGCCAGTGACGACCTCAGTGAGCTGTGGCTGAGCAGCGATGCCGATCCCGCGAATGCCACGGTGATCGCCCGGGTGGGCACCTACACCTCCTCGCGTCAATGGGACAAGGAGGCCGGGCAGAAATCCGACGCCATCAGCCTGCAGGCCGGCCGGAAGTACTTCATTCAGGCCCTGCAAAAGGAAGGCACCGGCGGGGACAACCTCGCCGTCTCCTGGCAGGGCGGCAGTATCACGGCCCAGACGATTATCGGCGCCGAGTACGTGGACACCTTTGCTCTGGCCCCCCTGCAGGCGTTCGGCCCGAGTCCGGCCGACGGACGGGACGATGCCCCGCAAGCACCGCTCCTGACCTGGAGTGCCGGCGAGAAGGCCCAGAGGCACCAGGTCTATTTCGGAGTTGACCAGGCGGCTGTCGCCGCGGCGGACAACTCCAGCCCGCTGTTCCAGGGCAGCCGGATGGGAACCAGCTTTGATCCGGGCGCCCTGGAGTGGGGCCAGACCTACTATTGGAGAGTCGATGAGGTCGCCGACGGCGACCCCGAGAGCCCGTGGGTCGGCCGAGTCTGGAGCTTTACCACGGCCAACTTCGTGGCGGTCGAGGACTTCGAAAGCTACGATGACGAGGAGAATCAGGGTACGCGCATCTACGAGACGTGGACCGACGGCTGGACCACCGGCAACGGCTCGACCGTCGGCAACTGGGACCCCCCGTTTGCCGAGCAGACGATTGTCCACGGCGGCAGGCAGTCGATGCCCCTCGACTACAACAACCTCATCCCGCCGTTTTACAGTGAGGCCTACCGGGAGTTCGACCCCGTGCAGAACTGGACGGGCCACGGGGTGACGGACCTGAGCCTGTGGTTCCGGGGCAATCCGGTCAGTTTCATGGACCAGGGCAACGGCGCGTTCACCATCAGCGGCTCGGGCCATGACATCTGGGACAATGCCGACGATTTCCGCTTTACCTACAAACGCCTCAGCGGCAATGCCTCCATCACCGTGAAGGTCGAGAGCATCGTCAATACGAATAACTGGGCCAAAGCCGGCGTAATGATCCGCGAGAGCCTCGCCGCGGGCTCCAGGTTCGCTTACGTGGTCGCCACGCCGGCCCGGGGCGTCTCCTTCGGGTGGCGTCAGACCACCGACGCCACCTGCGGCAGTGTCACGCAACCGGGTCTGACGACCCCGCAATGGGTCAAGCTGACCCGCACGGGCGATGCCTTCACGGCCCAGTACTCCGGCGACGGCACGACCTGGACGGACATCAAGAACACCGACGGCACCGTCGCCTCAACGGCGATTGCGATGACCGGCACTCTCTACATCGGTCTGTGCGTCACCAGCCACAACGCGGCGGCGACCACGACGGCGGACTTCTCGAACGCGGCGACTACCGGCGGCGTGACCGGCCCATGGCAGGTGGCCGCCATCGGTGATGACCCCCAGTTGGCCAACAGCCCACAGGCGCTGTACGTGATGGTCGAGGACAGCGCCGGCAAGAGAGCTACCGTGGCGAACCCGGACCCCGGTGCGGCGAACGTCACCGTCTGGACCGAGTGGAAGATTCCGCTGAGCAGCTTTGCCGGCGTGAGTCTGACCAGGGTCGAGAGGCTGTACATCGGTGTGGGCGACAAGAATCCGGACGGCACCGGGCGAATCTATATCGATGACATCCGGGTGACGAAATAGAGAGTTGCGATTCACAGCCGGGCGGCGGCGGGGTCCCCAAACGCAGCGGTTCGCGTTTGGGAATCCTCTCTATGCGCGTACGGGCACACGGCCAACAAGCCGGCACTTGCCGTTGGCGCCCGGCGCACGGGACTTGGTGTCGCAGACGGCGGGACAGGAGACCCGGCATGAGCAGGGCGCGAGGATTTACATTGTCGAGGTGCTCGTGGTGACCGCGATCGTCGCGATCTTGATGGCCCTCCTGATGCCGGCGTTGAGCGCGGCCAGGAAGCAGGCCCCCTCGGAGATGTGGGCCACCTTGGTCATACGTTCGTGCACGACCTCTTGAATAATTCGGCCAACTGCCGGGTGTTTTCTTCGATATCAAACCGCTGCGTTACCGTCTTGCCGGCGGCGCGGGACAGAGCCGTCCGCAGGCGGTGGTCGACCAGGACTTCCTCGATGGCCCGGGCCATCCCGATGACGTCGCCCTGCTCGACCACAAGGCCGTTGTATTCATCTTCAACCGCCTCGGTTATTCCTTCCAACCGAGTGGCCACAACGGGCGTCCCGGCGGCGAACGCCTCCAGGATTACGTTCGGAATTCCATCCCTGTCCCCGTCCGGCGCAACCACCGAAGGCACGACCAGCACGTCTGCCATCTCGATCAAATCTCTGGTCGCATCAGGGGCCTGCCACCCCTTCCATTCCACGCACTCCGCCAGACCCAGTTGGTTCACCAGGCGCTGGACGCGCTGCTGCTCCGGACCGGACCCGACCATGACCAGCCGACAACGCGGCAATTTCGCCGTGACCAGCGCCATCGCCCGCACCAGATCGGTATGGCCCTTCTTCGGGACGAGGCGCCCAACGCAAATGAGAACGTATTCGTTATTGGATGCGACTGACTTTCCGCCTGGGACCCACTGCGGCGCGCGGGAGACCTCCACACCATGATAGCGCAGGAATATCTTCCCATGACAGACGGCGGGCAAACGGCTTTTCAGATATTGTGCCGCCTGCCGCGTGCAGGTCGTAATGAATTTTGCCCGTGCGCCCTTGAGCCGCACGGCGCCGCATTCGACGAATACGTCCCGCGCATGGGCGGCAATACTGAGGCCCGCGCCCGTCACCGCCGCCACGGCCAGCCCAATGCATGCCGGCCGGTTCAGAAAGTACGCATGGATGTGGTGCAGCCCTTCGCGATCACACACCCGGGCAAAGACGCCGATGGTGTGAAGATTGCCGGCGACTGTTTTCGCCTCCCTCGGACTTTTCACGAGAAGGGCGATCAGGAGCCGGAGCAAGCGAAGGACGCCTCCGGGATGCCGGACGAGTACGTAGACAAGGCCGGACAGTGCTTCGAGGGAAAACAAACGGGGACGATATACGACCCGCGACGGGACGTGGAGAAACGCCGGCATATCTTCCCCGACAGCCGCAAACACCACGACGGCAAAGCCCTGCTTTCGTAGCGCCATGATCTCCCGCGCGGCAAAGAGCTCGCTGCGGCAGGGAAACGTGGACAGGACATACGCCAGTTTCATGCGCGGTCTCTCCGGTGAGGTCTCACAACGGGAGGAATCGTCAACACGAGGAGCTTCAAATCGAGCCACAGACTCGCCCGGCGCAGATAGTAGAGATCGTACTTGAGATACTGATAAATGGGGGTCTTGTGACTCGCCAGCACCTGCCAGGGGCCCGTGCGACCCGGTGTCATCAGCAGTCGCCGTCTCTGAAAGGAATTGTACGTCGCGACGATGTCGGACAGTTCCGGGTGCGGTCCCACCAGGCTCATTCGTCCGCTCAGAACGGTAAACAACTGGGGCAACTCGTCCAGCTTGTACCTTCTCAACGGGCGCCCCGTGGACGTCACGTGGGCAGCGACGTCGTGCCCTGCCGCCGCCGGGTGTGTGCCCGCGTCGGTCCGCAACGTTCGCCGCCTGGGCACTCTGAACGGAGCGCCGTCTCCCCCAATGCGGCTTTGAACGAACAGGATGGGTCGCCCGTCTCTCATCAGGATCGCCAGTCCGGCGCCGGCCATGACGATCACGGCCGGCGGCAACAACAGCAGGCAAACGCCGACGTCAAGGCGCCGCTTGCTCCTGCCAAAAAGATACCTTGACGCCCCGCGGTATGCCGTGTCAGTCACCATGGGTGTCGGCCGCCTCTTTGTAGATGGACAGTATCGCGTCGGCGGCCTTTCTCCACGCGAACATTCTGCTTTGCCTCAATCCCATCTCAATGTGCTTTGCACTGGCGTGAGAGTCGGTGGTCATCGCGATTACCCCCGCCGTAATTTGCTGGAGGTCCTCAGGATCGACAACCAGGGCCGCCTCGGCCGCCGTCTCCGCCAGAGCGCCCCGGGACGATGAGACCACGGGTGTGCCGCAGGCCATCGCCTCCAGAGGCGCAAACCCGAATCCTGCATACAACGACGGCAGACGAAGACATCCGCCGTCTGGTAGACAAGAGGGAGGTCGCCCCGGTCCGCGTACCCAATCCAAACCACCCCTCCCGAGGCGACCTCGCGTTCGATGAGTCTGAGTTCCGTTTCGGTGCGCCATGCGCGTCCGCGCGTGTCCAACGAAAACGACGGTCATGTTCGCCACCGGCGGGACGTTGTCTCTGGCCAGGACCGGCTGGTTCGTCCGTGCGAGGTACTCATTCTCCCGATCGATGCCCGCCAGTCCTCTCAACAAACCCAGCGCGTAGCACCCCACGCCCGAGATGCAACGGTCACAACAGTGGAAACTCAGGCCTATTCTCATGGTCTTCTCATGTTGACAGGACGTCGTCGTATACTTGCTGGACGCGGGCGGCGGTCTGGCGGGCCGTGAAGTTGGATAACACGTGTCGGTATCCCGCGTCGGCAATACCTGTCGAACAGCCTTGTCAGAATCCCAAAATTCACCAGATCGCGGGCATGCAGCAGGAGTTTTCGTCGTCCGATCAGCGCCGCGGGAAGAGAAGCTGCACCGGCATAGAACGTATTGGCGTGAACGAGGTCTGGCCTGGTTCGCTGGATCGCCCTTACCAGAGTGCAGACCGCTGCCGGCCAGTAGGCAGCGTAACGTGGTGAAGAACGTCGCACTGCAGGCGGCTGCGGCGGGGCATGGCTCTCAATCCCATCGCCGGCCAGTGCCTCCGACAACGGACTGGGTGCAGGGCAGGCTACGGCGACCATGAAACGCGCACCTACGTGCCTGGCCGGCAAGAGCAGACTGGTCTCGGCCCCGCCGAGCACACCCTCGGAACTGACGAAGAGAATTCGAGCCATCACAAAAAGCCCCGGCCACAAATTCACGGGGAGACCGACAGGCCGCCCGCGTCCCCGACATGTGCGAGTGTATCCATGCGATCCCCGCCGTCCCTCTAGAGCGAATCGCGCCCGGAACGTGTTGATAAGCATGGACCTCGGTCCTGAACATCCGCGGAACGATGGCGCGGCCTGATCGTCCGTCCTTGCTCCCCATGCGCCGCCTGCGGCGGCGATGCCCGCATCGATTCGGCCGGCCTCCGGACGCTTTGGTCCGTGGGGGGAGGGGTTTGTGCCCGGTCTTGCGGCGCGAGGGTGCGACCCGGCATCGGCTGGGACCGTATCAACGCGGAGCCGGGAGAAACGCCAACAATCCGGAGGGGAGAGAGGTTTCCGGCAAACGCCCGGACAGTGTCAGGTATGCTGAGCTACACGTTCAGGGCGAAAACTGATGGCGTCCTGCTGGCCCGCGGCGACATGCTCGCCGAGCGGCGGGAAGCGGTCGTCAACGCTCTGAAGCAGAAAGGCTACTTCCCCATCAGCATCCGGCGGGAGAACCGCCTGGCCGCTCTGCTGCGGTCGGGGAGGATTCCGGAACACTGCCGGAGATGCTGCTGGAGGTCGCCGACATGTACGACCAGGAGTGCGAGGCCGCCATCAGCTTCGTGACCAGTCTGCTGGGCCCGGTCGTGATCGTGCTGCTCGGCGGCCTCACCGGGTTCGTGGTGATGGCCATCCTCTTGCCCATTCTCGAGACGAGCACGATGGTGCGATAGAAAGGAGCAAGTCCATATGGAAGTCTGCAGTTGGAAGCAGGCCGGCGGCCGGGCTTTCACGCTGATTGAGTTGTTACTGGTCATCACGATCATCAGCGTCCTGGCGGCGGTGATTGTGCCACGGTTTTTCGGCCGCTCCCGCGAAGCGCGAATCGTGGCGGCGCGCCAGATGATCGTGGGGACCTTCGGCATCGCCATCGACTTGTTCGAGCAGGATACGGGCCGTTACCCAACCACCGAGGAGGGCCTGGGCGCGCTGATTGAGAACCCCCAAGTGACGAATTGGCGGGGGCCGTATCTCAAGAGCGTGGCAATTCCGCCGGATCCGTGGGGCAATCCTTATCGCTACAGTCACCCGAGTCAGACGACCGCGTTGGAGACCCTGTATGACATCGTTTCTGCCGGACCCGACGGCGTCTCCGGGAACACGGATGACGTTACGAACCACGATGTCCCCCAGCAGGAGCAGGATGCGCCGTACCGATAGCAGTTTGACGCTTGTCGAATTTGTGATTGTCCTGTGCATCATCTCGGCCATGGTGACGGTCACGATCCGCTGTGCGACCCCCAGCGCCGGTAGCAGTACGATTTGTTCTCGTTGACTTGTATGCCATCGTTCGAGCAGCGGCAGTAGGGACGGACGCATGACGGGCAATCGTGACGGTTTCACCCCGGCGGAGGTCCCGGTGGTGATGCTGATTACGTCCGTGCTGGTACGGGCAATCCATGCGGCTTACCGGCAGGCGCACCGGCTGTCGTCGCGGGCCGAGGACGGCCGGGAAGCCTGGTATCTGGCACGCCTTCTGACCGAGCCGCTGCGCGGAGAGTTGTGCGGTCTGTATGCCCCGCCGAGAGACGACACCGAGGAACGAGTGAACGTGGGAACCGCCTTTCAACTGGATTCGATGCCGGGTGAGACGGTGGACCTCAGGTTCTTCACGCTCACGCCGGCCTGGCGCACCGATGTGGCGGCATCTTCCATGGCGAGGGTGTGTTGCCGCTTCGATAGAGACCCGGAGACCGGCGGCGCCTCCCGGCCGTCCTGGATGGAATCGCACCGGTCGGATGAGCGACCGCCCAAGGCCGTGAAGGTCCAGCCGCGGTGGCGTGTCGGGGGCCGGAGCCACCCGCGTTCCAGGACCATCGCGTTCGAGAGCGTCACACTGATGTCCTGCGAGAGCTAGTTGACCGCTCCGGCTAATTAGTTCGCGGGATGAGGGCCGGATTGGAATCAACATGCTGCGGGCTGCGACGCCAGACAATTGATGGATGACAAGGTGCACGAACAAGGCAGGCCGGACGCCGATGGAAACGACGCACAAACAGGTTGGAACCGATGAAGGGCGCGCCGTTCTGCAGACCACCCACCCGCACGGCGTGCTTCTTCATCAGGCGGCGCTGGCAGTGGCCGTCAATGCGGATTGTTGCCTGGTCGCACGGTACGGTTTCGGGTCGAACGATCTCGGATTCCACAGCAGCGTGCATAAATACGACACTAACGCAGGCGTGCTCGCCCCTCCAGGTGCCGCATACCTTCTGCAACATGCGGACTGGCGGCGCATAGCAGGCGCGACTCTGCTGGCGACTGCGACTCTCTTCCGCGCAACCTTGGGGGCCGTGATGGGCATCGTGGCCGGCACGGCGACGTTCCTTTTCACCGGGGGATATTCATTGCTGGCCACCCAGGTGCTGTCACGGATTCACGACAGGTTCGGCGTGGAATTGTCCACGCAAGCGGTTTTCGATGCGCCCACCATAGCAGAGCTGGCGGTCATGGTCGAGATCCGTCAGATCGAGGGGGCCGAGCCGCAAGAAGTCCTGGCAGTGATGCGGGAATCTGACAGTCTGATGGACGAACAGGTTGAGACGCTGCTTTCACGTGAGGGATCAGAACCATAAGAATCCTGCTCATCCAGAACGTGTTATACCTGCCGGCCCGAGGCGGCGTCAACAAGGCGAACCGCGCTCTCATGGAGGGCCTGGCGGCACGTGGCCACGAATGCAGGGCCGTGGCCCCTGCGACCGGCAGGCAGGGTCTGCCAACGACGGCCGAGCTGCTCGACGAGTTGGCGAACCGGCGGATTGCCTTCGTGGATTCGGCCGCCGCGACGGTGTTCGAATGCAATAAGATCAGGGTCTCCGCGGTCAAACACCCGGCCCGGCTGCATACCCATGCCATCGAGGAAATGGGCAGGTTCCGACCTGCGGTGGTAATAATCTCTTCCTGCACCCAGTTGGAGCCTTTCCTGGGACACCGTGACACGCGGACCATCTACGTGGCCCACTCTCCCTGGGAGCTGCCCTTCGGGCCGGGTCACGCCCTGGAGAGTCCGTCGGGCGCGAAACTCATCGGGAGAGCGGACGGCATCATCGCCGGCAGCAAGGATCTGCAACGGCGCATCCGCGCGGGCTGTGGGCGCGAGGCCGTCGTACTGCACTTTCCCTTATACGGAAACGGCCCATTTCCGGACCTGGGGTCCTTCGACAAGGGGTTTGTGACGATAGTCAACCCCTGTGCCTACAAAGGAATCTCCGTTTTCGAGCAGATGGCCCGCCGGGACCCGCACATCCGTTTTGCGGCCGTCCCGAGCTGGGGCACGACAACCACGGATGTGGGGCTTCTCAGTCGGCTTCCCAACGTGACGATGATTCCGTCTTGCGATGACATCGGGTGGATTCTCAGGCAGACACGAATTCTGCTCATACCGTCACTCTGGCCGGAGGGGTTTGGCCTGACGGCCGTGGAGGCCATGGCGCACGGAGTGCCCGTCATCGCGAGCGACTCCGGCGGATTGCCCGAAGCCAAGCTCGGAGTCGACTACGTCGTGCCCATCAGACCGATAGAACGGTACGAACCGGCCTGCGACGAGAGAGGACTTGCGGTACCCATCGTCCCTGAACAGGAGATTGACCCCTGGATGGACGCGCTCCAGAGGCTGACATCCGACAGGAATCACTATCAAGAGCTGTCGCGCAAATCGCGGGAAGCGGCGCTGCATTTCATCTCCGGCCTGAACATAGAGCCTTTTGAAAGCTACCTCGAGACCGTCGTCCGTGGCGGGGACGGGCTGGCAACCCGCCCCTGCGGTTGCCACCCGCGCCGGCTGCCCGCGAAAAGTGCGACCGTGGCAGCCGCAGTGCGGCTTCCCCCTGCCCGGCGTGCTCTGCCGGCAGCGAGACTGGCAAGAACACACTCACGAATGTCCGCACGGTCGCCTATCCTGCCGCTGCCGCGAAAGCCGGGATACAATTCCTTTCCGCTATCCTTCGCGCAACAACGACTGTGGTTCGTCGAACAGCTCAAGCCGGCCGGCGCGCGGTACAGACCGCCTCAGACGATCCGCATCCGAGGCCGGCTCGACGTGCCGGCCCTGGAGCGCAGCATCAACGAGGTCATACGCCGACACGAGGCCTTGAGGACGAGCTTCCCCGTCGTAAACGACGAACCCGTGCAACGGATCGCTCCGAGCCTGACCTTGAAACTCGATACCATCGACCTGCGCAGCCACGCGGGACCGAAAAGAATGAGTGAGATGCAGCACGTCGTCGAGGAAGAGACGCAACGGTCTTTCGATCTCGTCAACGGGCCGCTGATACGAACGAAGCTGCTTCAAACCGCCGACCAGGAATACGTCCTTCTGCTGTCCATCTGCCACCTGGTTTCCGACGGCTGGTCCCTGGGTGTCTTCTTCCGGGAAGTGGAGAGTCTCTACAACAATGCCGTCAGAGGCCGGACCCTTCACCTACCCGATCTTCCGATACAGTACGCCGACTTTGCAGTCTGGCAGAGGCGGTATCCGACGGGTGAAACCCTGGATGCCCAACTGACGTACTGGAGAGAACAACTGGGGCCGGAAGTGCCGGTGCTGGAGCTGCCGACCGACCGGCCTCGTCCCCTCGTGCAGACCTATGCCGGGGCGAGCCGGCATGCCGATTTGCCGGCGCACCTGACGAAGGGGCTTCGGGTTCTGGGTGAGCGGGAGGGGACCACGCTGTTCATGGTTCTGCTTGCCGCATTCAAGATTCTCCTCCATCGGCACTCCGGCCAGGACTGGATCGTCGTCGGCTCGCCGGTCGCCAACCGCAACTACCAGGAGATCAAGGGCCTGATAGGGTTTTTCGTCAATACCCTGGTGCTGCGTACGGACTTGTCGGGCAACCCTGCCTTCCGAGATCTGCTGCGGCGCGTGCGGGACACGGCCCTCGGGGCGTATGCGCACCAGGACCTTCCCTTCGAGCGGCTGGTCGAGGAACTCCGGCCCGAGCGGGACTTGAGTCGCGTCCCGCTCCTTCAGGTCTTCTTCAGCATGCTCAACTACGACGACAGGCAATTCCGTCTGGATGGCCTGACGACGGACGTGATCGAATTCTCCAAAAAGGAGGGGCGATTCGATCTGTCGCTGTACGTCAGGGAACATGACGAGAGAATAGGACTCACCCTGGTTTTCAATACGGACCTGTTTGACGAGCGGCGTGCCGCCGAGATGCTCGAACAACTGGAGCTGCTCCTCGACCGGATCGCCGGCAAACCGGAAGAGAGAATTCTGGACGTCCCGCTGGTGACAAATCGGGCCCGAGCGGTCCTGCCCGATCCGACCATCGCGCTGTGCGACGAGACGCGCGGAACCGCTCATGAAGGATTCGGCAGAAGTGCACAACAGTTCCCGGAGAATGTGGCAGCCATCGATTCCCGTCAGACGGTCAGTTACGCGGAACTTCGCTCGTGTGGCAATCGTATCGCAAACTACCTGCATTCCAGGGGCATTCGGCCGCACGATGTGGTGGCCATTTGCGGGGACCGCAGTGTGGCACTGGTGGCCGCCATACTGGGAACCCTCAAGAGCGGCGCTGCCTTCGCTATTCTCGATCCCGCCTGCCCGGCCCAGTGGCTCGCCGCCGAGTTGCATGCGGCAAAACCACAAGGCTGGATTACGGTGACGGAGACCGGCGTGCGACTCAGGGACATCAGCGGCGCTATGCCCATTGTCCTGTGCCGGCTGAAGGTCCCGCGCCGGCTCAGCGAGTTGGCCGAGGTGCTCCGGGATTACTCCGCCGAATGCCCCGGGATCGCCGTTGGTCCGGAAGACCTTGCCTATATCACTTTCACGTCGGGTGCCGCGAAGACCAGGCCCGCGGCCATTCTGGGGACGCACAAACCCCTGGCACACTTCCTTCAGTGGCACTGCCGCACGTTCGATTTGAGCCCATCCGATCGGTTCAGCATGCTCTCCGGCCTGTCGCACGATCCTCTACTGAGGGATATCTTCACTCCACTGCAACTGGGTGCGACTCTGTGCATCCCCGAACAGGAGAACCTGAAGGACCCGAGTTATCTCGTCGGTTGGATGAATGAGATGGGAATTACGGTCGCCCACTTGACTCCTGCGATGGCGGATGTGCTCACGACACAAACAGGCGATGATCGGACATGCTGCGTCCCGTCGCTCCGCTACGTCTTCTTCGGCGGGGATGTGTTGACCGCGCGGCACGTGGCAAAGATACGCGCCATGGCGCCTGGTGTCATCAGCGTCAATTTCTACGGGACGACCGAGACGCCGCAAGCCGTGGGGTATCATGTCGTTTCCGATCCCGAACGAGCGACTTCGGGTGGCGAAGCCGTCTCATCTGCCTGCGTTCTGCCCATCGGTAGAGGAATCGATGACGTCCAGTTGCTCATCCTGAACCGCGCGGGCGGGCCGGCCGGCATCGGCGAAGCGGGCGAAATCTGCGTGCGCACCTCTTACCTGTCAAAGGGATATGTGAACGATGATGAATTGACGGCCCGCAAGTTCGTCCGCAATCCCTTCACGACCGACCCGAAGGACCTGGTCTACAAAACGGGAGACCTGGGACGCTTCGATCCGGACGGGAACGTGCACTTTCAGGGCCGGCTGGACCGCCAGGTCAAAATCCGGGGCTTTCGCGTCGAACCGGCGGAAATCGAAGCCGCCCTCACCGAACTCGATGCGGTGCGCGACGCCGCGGTGATCGCAGTCGGTAACGACCGCGCCGGCGACAGACTGATTGCCTATGTCGTTTGCAGAGAAAGTGTCCCGAGCCTGCATCTCCGCGGCTGTTTGCGCGCGTCGCTCCCCCATTACATGATTCCCGCCCGGTTCATCAAGCTGGAGGCAATGCCGTTGACCCCGAACGGCACGATCGACTACCGCCAGCTCCAACGCATGTCCCGGTCTGAGGATAATGAACGCGTGTTCGTGTCACCATCCACGCTAATGGAGCACAGGATCGCCGGGATCTGGAAGCAGGTCCTTGGTGTCGAGAAGGTTGGGGTTCGCGACAACTTCTTCGACCTGGGCGGACACTCACTGATGGCAATCAAGGCGGTGTCGCAGATCGAACGAGCGATTGGAATTCACGTGCCCCTGGGGGAGTTCTTCGGCCAGACCCTGGGCCAGTTCTGTGCCAGTTGCGAGCGGGCGATGGGCTCGAAGGCAGGTGCTTATGCCGATTAACGGTCAGGAGACAACGATTCAGTCCTTGTTTTCGCCGGAGGTGATGGCAGAAGAAATGACATCTCCGGCCCTTCTGGAGAATCTGCATCCCGCCGAGCGGGCCTGCGTGGATGGGACCCAGTTCCGAAGAAAGCTCGATTTCGCCACCGGGCGCGTCTGCGCGCGCCGGGCCCTGACGAGACTCGGCGCGACCGATTTCCCGCTGCTGATGGGCGACAAAGGCGTGCCGGTATGGCCTCCGGGCGTCGTCGGCAGCATCTCCCATTGCGACGGGTGTTGCGGTGCGGCCGTCGCCCGGAGGCGACAGATTCAGGGAATAGGATTGGATATCGAACGCGTTCAGGGAGTAGACGAAGGGTTCCGCCGGCTGGTATGCACGCCCCCGGAGCTGGATTGGATACGCTCGATGCCTCCGACTCTGCAAACCACAGCGGCCATCCTTCTCTTCAGCGCCAAAGAGTGCTTCTACAAATGCCAGTATCCATTGACGCAACAGTGGCTGGGCTTTCATGACGTACGCATCACCGTGCGTCCGGATCAGCAAGAGTTCGAGGCGACTCTCATCACCCATGCGAAACCCGCAGATATCGTTTACTCCAGAGGCAGGTACATTATCCGTGACAGCCATGTCCTCACCGGCGTGACGGCTAAAGTCCAGTGATCGAGTTTCCCACGATAGAACCCTTCTACTTCGGGACCGGACCCCGGCGGCTCCTCGGCGTCTGTCACGCGCCGGGGGCCCGCACGTCTCGCGAGGCGGGCGTGGCTCTGTGTTATCCGAGGGGCCAGGAACACCTCCGGGCGCACCGGGCATTCCTGCATGGCGCCAGGCTGCTGGCCGGACGCGGATTCCACGTGTTGTGATTCGACTTCCCCTGTTGCGGGAATTCATCCGGGAATTGCGAGCAGGGCCGTCTCGAACAGTGGGTGGATGACGTCCCCACAGCCATCGACGAGCTCCGAAGCGGCGCCATGAAACGGATTGCCTTGGTCGGCCTTCGCCTCGGGGCCACGCTGGCCATGATGGCCGCCGCAATGGACGTTCCTCCAAGGCATTCACAGGCAGTGCCGTGCACGATGGCAGCCGGGCCGATCGGGCAGACCGTCGCACAGATCAGGTATCCGCGCTGCGCGAGGTCTCCTGCAGATCCCATTCGTATACAGCGACATCGTGGAAATCATCGTTGACGCGCGCGGAGGCGATGAACTGGGCCACGTACGTCCCGCTGAGGCTCTTCACGATGCGTCGTTTCGCGCGGTCCGCCGCGAGTGCGAGACAGCGGAGCCGGCGCAGGTTCATGCGCCCGGCGTCGAGGAGGGTAGCGCGCACGAGGGAGCTTGCTTCGTCCATGAAGTTGTCGTGCACGTAGAACTCCAGGCACCCGACGTGTCGCTGGGCCTCGCCGGGCAGGGGGCAGGCGTAGGCGAATCCCGCCACGCCATGCGTTTGCCGCGTGACCAGCACGTTGGCCCGTCCGCCGCGGTGGCTGCAGCTTCTGATGATGTCGGGAAACAGAGAAAGAAAACGGCCCGGCTCGACGTACCGGCTGGAGAAGACGCCACGGGACAGATCGACGGTCATCATGGAACCGGGGTAGCACAAGAGGGCCTGGACGCCCGGGAAATCTCCCCAATTCGCCGGTCGGACTTCGACCTGTGCAGATGGCGCGAAGTAGGTCTGCTGCCAGTCTTCCCTCCGGTCGAGCAGCAAGCGCCTCACAATACCCTGGTACGTGACGAAACCGAGCCGTTGATGCAATCTCAGGGCGGGATGGGCGGAGGAGAGGCCCAGGTAGACGGCTTGGCAGCCGCGGCTTTGCAGATTGCGGCAGAGCGCATTCACAAGGGCCGTGCCGATGCCACGACGGCGATGTGTATCGACCACGCCAATAGGACCAAGAAGCGCGACCGTCGGATTCAGCCGACCGCACAGAGCCCCGGCCGCGCCGACCAGAACACCCTCCTCTCTCACGAAAGAAAAGATACAGTCAAGGTGTTCCGCATATGCCCCCGATAGTGCCGAGCGCAGGCTGTAGTCGCCGTATTCGAAAACCCGCAGGAGCAGGGCCTCGACTTCCCACGCCTGCTCTCGCCTCAAAGGTGCGACTGCCAACGACGGCTCAATGCACGCGTTATTCATAGGAATCTACCTGCTTCCAGCCGGCCCCGGAGGCACGGAAAATCGCGGGCCCGCAGAAAATTTCCATTTGTCACAATATCAGACTGTTTCACCGCCCGAATGTTGATGCCCGTTTGATTTGCCAATGCAGTATCACGGGATTTCCCATGCATCGTCACGAGGAATCTCCAGCCCTATCCTGATTTGACACGAGATTGCCCCGGCCGTGCATTCGGCGCAGATGAAGTCACTGACACTTCGGGCCTGCCCTTCGATAATCGGCCTGAGGCTCTTGCCCCGACAGGGGACCGGGATGACGATGCCCAGGTAATCAAGGACGGTCGGAAAGATATCCGCCTGATTTGCGAGCGCCTCGATGTTCTTACACGCCGCGTGCGGGACTGAAATCACCAGCGGGACGCGTATCATCTCGTCGTGAACGCCATGATGGCTGGTATGTCCGTGTTCGCAGAACTCCTCGCCATGGTCGGCGGCCACGATGATGATGGAACTCTCGAACCACCCTTTCTCCTCCGGAGCGGCCAGCATTTCCCCCAGGTCCTCATCCGTCCGCCTGACTTCGCCGTCGTACCGTGCAATCATGTGCCGGATATCGGCTTCGCTCGGAGGATTACTGTACGGGGGCTCGCGCTCGCTCTCCGCCAGCTTCCGGCAGAGGAAGATGATCGCTCGCTTCTCATCTCGCGCCGCCAGCGGCTGCGGATGTCGAACGGGGGATCATGCCTGATGCGAACGTGCCCCTGGTCTCCATAGAATCGCCGCGCCGACGCGCCCTTTGACCCGCCGCAGGTTCCCGACGCGTATGCCGTCCTTGCCGCCGCGTTCCTCCGTGACGACGGACGGGCCGAGATCGTCGAATCCCCAGTGGGACACGACCGGCGAGGAGCGGATCACCTCCGGGTCGGTATTCAAGTCTGTCTGCTGCTCGTGGTGCCGACAGAAGAGAAACATGTTCTTTTTATCGGCATCGGCCGTCGGCAGACCGCCATTCCGCGCGCCGCTCGGACCCATGATGGCCGTCACCACCTCCCAGGGAAGTCCCGTGTTTCGGGTCTTGGAGGTCCGCGTGCCCGGCGCGATAGCGACAGCCACGGACGCCGCGCAGAACACGGTGCGGGATATCACCTTGCCAGCCGCTCCCATCAATTTCGCGACTATTTTCGACACGCCATACGCCGGGAAGACGACCCACAAGCCCATGTTTGCCACGATCCCTGAAACACTACAGGATGTGTACTCGCTGCACCGAGCCTGCCGAGACGCCGGCGCCGGCATGTGTCACTCGATCGCGTGCTTTAATCATCTTTTACTTTCTTTTGTTGAGGGACTGTCCATAATCGTGCTATCATGAGTTGTAGCGAGAGTGGCAGGCCGTGGTTGAACGACATTCTGAATGGTTGGATGCAATTGTGACGGTTCACGAAGGATCCTGAGAGGAGCACTGCCATGGAGACTCGGAAAGGTGTGGAGCTGGCCACGCAAATCTTCATTGAGCATGAGCCTGCCATACGCGCCATGATCCGCCGTCACGTGGGCAATAAGGACGAAGAGGATGATATTTATCAAAATCTCTATCTGTCCCTCGTGTCCAATCCGGTCCCGTTCCCGCTGGCCAACACTCTGGCCTATCTCAGCACGGTGATCAAGAACGACATCATTGATGCCGCGCGGCGTCGCAAGAGCTATCAGGAGATGATTTCCCGGTACGCGATCAGCCGAATGTACGATGAGACCGAGACCGATCCGCAAGCCGTCGTGATTCGGGGCGAAGAAATGCAGCAGATAGCTGCGTTTGTGGAGTCCTTGCCGGCCCATGAAGCGCGGGCCGTGGCGGAAAGATATGGATACGGCCACACCACGACCGATGCGGCCAAACGCATGTCCGTCAAGGAACGAACCGTCTCACGCTATCTGTGCATCGGGCTCAGACACATTCGCCAGGCGCTGGCGGGGTTCGACATCGAGGAGAGCATCTGCCGCTGACTCCCGTATTCTTCGCCCGCCGCGCGGCAAAGCCGCCCGAGGCTCCGGACGCAAGGCCGGATGCACACGCCATCATGGTTGTTTCCGGAGTGCATAGAGCTTCTTCATGGTCGCGACGTAGAGGACCCCGTTGGCCGCTACCGGCGTGCTGGAAGTTGGACTGTCCAACTCGACCCCGCTGATGACCTTCTTCTCACGGCTGGCGGCCAATATCCAGAAGTCCCGGCGATTCGTGCCCGCGTACACTTTTCCGTCGGCGACCAGCGTTGACGCCCAGATGTGGCCCCTGGTCTCGTGGGTCCAACAGGCGCGGCCCGTGCCAGCGTTGACGCAGTGGATGAGCCGCCCGCAGTCGGCCACGAATACCAGCCCATCATGGACGGCCGGTGTCGAGCAGCAGTGTTCCTTCAGGTCGTAAGACCACAGGAGCCCCGAGCCGGTGACGTCGCCGGTCTTCGTGGCGTCGATGCACTGGAGCCAGGCGCGGTTCTTGCCCCACCAGATGTCGCCGCCGACCGTCACGTACAGGCGGTCGTTGTGGAATACCGGCGTGCTCTTGATGTTGCTCGGACTCTCGTCGCGGTTCCTCATGTACGCGCGGATGTTCTCCTTGGGCGCCGTCGGGTCACAATCAAACCGCCACACGCGTTTGAGCGTCCGGACGTCACCCGTGGCGAAGGCATCTTGCCCTTGTCGCCCCGTAGCGAGGGCATCCTGCCCTTGTTCTTTTGTGTCGAGGGCGTCCCGCCCTCGAATCGCGGGCAGGATGCCCGCGACACGCTGCTGTAGGGGCTCGAAGGCGTAGACCACACCATCGCCGCCACAGAAGAAGATCAGCTTCCGCCCGTTCACCACGCCCAGCGCCGGCGGTGACCACGTCGAGTGAAAGACATGCGGGCCGATGCCTTCCCGGTCGCGGGCCAGCAGGCGACCGGTTTTCTTGTCCAGGACGATGAGGCTGGGGCCGTCGGGGCAACGGATAACCTTGTGCGTGTTGTTCAGGCCGTTGCTCGTGTTGACGTACAGGAAATCGCCATCGATCAGGATCGAGCCATGAGCGGCGTCATGCGGCCAGGTCCCCGCCTGCCGCGGAATATCAAACAGCCAGATGATATCGGCGTCGTGGCCGGTGACGTCCTTGATCGCCCCGCTCTCGTCGTTGGCATCCTCCGGCACGAGGGTCGATCCGCGTGCGACCAGCGACGTGCGACCGTTGGCCGTCATGTGTCGGGCTTCGTCCTGGTACGGCCCGTCGTTGCCGTTGGCCTGGCCTTCGATATCGAGACACACGGCCTCGCCGCGATTGGTGATGAAGTACACGCGGTTGCCCTCCACGGTGGGCGGCGAGCACATGCCCGCCCGGGGCCAGTCCAGGTACACGTCGGCTCCGAGCTTGGGACAGACCAGTTGCCACAAGAGGTGCCCGTCCTTCTCATCCAGGCACAGCAGCACGCCGCGATCGCCCTTGTGGCGCGGGTCGCGCGGCGCGTCGTTATTCGTCCCGATGAATACCCTGCCTCCGGCGACGACCGGTGTCGACCACGTTTGACTGCCGAGCGAAGCCACCCATTTGACGTTCCTGCCGGTAGCCGGGTCGAAGTCATCGACCAGCCCGGTCTCACTCGAAACCATATTCCGCGTAAACGCCTGTCCCCACTGTGCCTGATCAGCCGCCCCCGCGACGGCCGCCAGTAGCACAGCGATAGCCGGCGTCAATCCGCCTAATCGTATCATCATAGCCCTTTCCTGTTTCCTCTGAGTCGGAGACCCCCGCCACCGGCCCGCCGGCTTCGGCAGCCCCGACTCGGCCATTCTACCACACCGCCGCCCAGCAAACGACCCCTGATCCAGCCGGGCATTTCACGCATTCGCCGAAATCCGGTCCCACGCAAAGGCAGGGCGAGAATCCAGCGTCGACTTGCGTCTTGCGAACGTCCCAATTGCCTTCCCACCGGGTCGTTCCTACAATGTCGCTGTGGATTCGTGGACCAGGCTGCTTCATGAGATGGACAATAGTCTGGGGGAAGGACGTATGGTTCGTCTGAGCGGGCGTATTGTAGCGCTGACCGTACTATTCTGCAGCGGCGTTCTTCTCGTTGCGCTCGTCTTCGTCGCCACACGCAGCTCTTCACCGGCGGAGTTGTTCCGAAATATCGTGATTCGTCCGATTCCGCGCTCTGTGCAAAACATAGAAGCGGATGTGTGTTACCAATCCTCGCGTTGGGACCGCCTGACCGGGTGGGATCAACATGAATACCTCCTGCGATTTGATATCAGTGAAGAAGATCTCTCGAAGGTCCTTGCTTCCGACAGCTTTAGGGAATTGGGATTCGTGCGGTACAACTCGGATGTGCTGATCCTTGGCGTAACATACCGAGATGGTGGACACTTCGACCTGTATGAGACGAAAGAAAAAGAGCCTGCCTGGCTGGATCTGGGGCAGTGGAAGGACACTAAAGCCTGGATTGCGGAAGAGGAACGCAACGGCAGTTGGTACAAGGCCCGTCTTGTGCTCTACAACGAGCACCTGGGCAAAGCATATTTCTACGAACATGAAGCGACAGGAGAATGGGAAGGGACAAGCCGCATTGTCCGTTTACAGGACTGACATTCCTGGGGATTCCCTGAGTTCCGGGGACACCAGGAAAGCGCCGGTCAAAGCCGGCAGAGAGTCACGGATGCACGAAGGACTGGAAGGAGGGTTGGGTCCAGAGTTCTTGGGCCACGAGGGCGTAGCCTGCGCCGAGGGGATGGCTGGCGTCGATGTAGTGCTCGGCTGGAAGGACGCGCGGGACGAAACAGGGAACGCCGTTCTGACGGCACCATGCTTCCACTCGGGCCTTGATCGTGTCGTAGAGAGCGGCGTCGGGTTCGTTGAGCATGTGCTCGTTGAAGGGGCCGACGAGGATGAAGACGTTGTTGCCCCGGCGCCGCAACAGCTCGACAGCGCGACGGAAGAATTGCCATTGCAGGGAGCCGTCGAGCTCGACCCAGGCGAGGTCCTGCTTCTTCGCGCCTCTTTCCAGCCAGGTTTTGCCCGGTGGTTCGCCGGGGCCCGCAGGCATGGGCAAGGCTTGGGTCAGTGCCGCGAGGGGATTTTCGTAGGGATGTGCGAGCGTCCAGGTGTGAAGGTCCATGTTCTCATAATGGGCGGCGCGCAGATGTGCCGTCCAGTTGGAGAACGACATGGCGCGTCGCGCCGCGAGCCGCAGCCGCCGGGAGAACGAAGCTTTGTAGCACGGGATCTTCGGCGTGAATTGCGCGACCAGCTTAGGATGATTGAAGTGGAATTCCTTCGAGGTCTGGAGGTCGTGCCTGCTGGAGCTCATCCAGAGCGGATTGAAATGTAGCACCACCGTTCGGCCCGATATGGCGGCGCCGTAGTATTTCAGCAGGCCCTCCAGGGCCGCCGGATGCGTGCCGTCGAGGCCGAGGTTCGCAAACCGCTCGTCACCTGTCAGCTCGTTGAGATAGTGACTCAGCGTCTGGTCGGGCGGCACATAGTGGCCCCAGACGACCGAGTCCCCGACCACAAGGACCTTCTCGCGGGCGCACGCCCGGCGGCAGTGGCGGCGGTACAGCCAGTAGTCACTGCTCAACTCATAGGGAACGCGGTAGTCGCCGCCGGGATCGAATCCTTCGACACGTTCCCAGACGACCGGAGCAAATCCGATGAAGGCCAGCAGCAAGGCCGCCACGACGAGCCACTGGCGCCCCGACAGCCGCAGGCAGTGCGAACAGTCGAATGCCGTGACGTCCTCGGCTGGTGGTGCCGTGTTCTCGATTGCCATATCTGTCGCCTTGTCTTCTCAAAACTGCATATAGATAAAGGGTTGCCCCTCCGCGGACACGGTCATGACCATGTAGACGAGCATGAACAGGACCAGCCCCACACGGACGACTCGCGCCTCGAGAATCTTGCGGAGCCGGGACTCGAAAACGTACTGATAACACCATACGGCCGCGATGAGGACGATGGCCAATAAAGGAACATAGGGATTCGCCAGGCCGGAAGTGAATATCCTGGTGACAATCGTCCATGCGTCGCCGATGCTCCGGGCGCGGAAGAAAATCCAGGCGAAGGTGACGAGCACAAAGACGCACAGTTGCCTGACTGCCGTCGGCACTCGGCGGAGATAGAAAGGGGTCCTCTCCAGCTCGCGCGTGGCGAAATTGCCCAGGGCGTGCACGACGCCCCACAGTACGAACGTCCAGGCGGCCCCGTGCCACAGGCCGGACAGGACCATCGCTGCGAAGACATTCCTGTACGTGGTGATCTTGCCCCGGCGGTTGCCACCGAGGGGGATATAGACGTAATCCCGGAACCAGGACGAGAGGCTGATGTGCCAGCGGCGCCAGAAGTCGCTCATGCTCGTCGCCAGATAGGGATTGTTGAAATTGAGCATCAGCCGAATCCCCATCATCCGGGCGATGCCCCGGGCCATGTCCGTGTAGCCGCTGAAATCGAAGTAGATCTGCCAGGCAAACAGGAAGGTCGCGAGGAGCAAGGCGGGGGATTGGAACTCGGCCGGGGCGCCGTAGACCTTGGCGACGTACAGTGCCAGATAGTCGGCCAAGGCGACTTTTTTGAAGTAGCCGACTACGAAGATGGACAGGCCGTCCGTGACATCGCGGACCGACACGCGCGCGTCGCGGCGCAACTGGGGCAAGAAATTGCCCGCCCTCTCGATCGGCCCCATCAACAGGCGCGGAAAAAATGACACGAAGGCGGCGTGCGACAGGAAGCTCTTCTCCCGTGGCACAATGCCGCGATGCACGTCCACGACGTAACCGATGGATTGCAGCAGGAAGAATGACAGGCCCACCGGCAGCAGAGAGCCAGGGTCCGGGATTGCGTACGGCACTCTCAGCGATGAAAGCAAATGGTTGACGCTGTCAGCGATGAATCGTAAGGGGTGCAGCTCAGGAACGCCATAGGGCACTCCGACCCAGGACAACAACTGGTTGAGGTTCTCAATGATAAAACCGTGGTACCTAAAGAAGGCCAGGACGGCAAGACTATTGACAATGCTCAGGGCCAGCCATGCTCTCGGGCGGCGGCTGCGGACCATCTGCCGGATAAGGAAGTAGTCCGCCACTGTGGCGTAGACCAAGGGCAGTAGCAATACAGGGCTGAGCCAGGCATAGAAGACGTAGGAAGCGACCAGCAGCAGCGGCAATCTCAGCCGCGTACTCTTCAGGAGCAAATAGGCAGGATAGACGACCGCGAAGAATATGAAGAATGGCCAGGTTTGGAAGAGCATTCGGTTCTCAATCCATCAGGACGCGGATGTGCACCTCCACCGACGCGGCCAGTCCCTCCAGGCCATAGCCGCCCTCCAGGACGGAGACCAGCCGGCCCGCGCAGCACTCCTCGGCAATCCGTTTGACGACCCGGCTGAGCTTGCCGAATCCTGCCGCGGTGACTCTCATGCCTCCGAGCGTGTCATGCTCGTGCGCGTCGAAGCCGGCCGAGATGAACACGAACTGTGGCGCGAACGCCAGGGCGGCCGGACGCAGTTCCTGCTCGAACGCGTTCAGATAATCCGCATCCTTCGCGCCGCCGGGCAGCGGCACGTTGATCGTGTACTTGAGGCCCTTGCCCCGTCCCTTCTCGGCCTCGGCACCGGTGCCCGGATAAAAAGGACACTGGTGTACGCTGAAATACAGCACGTTGGGGTCCTCGTAGAAGGCGGCCTGCGTGCCGTTGCCGTGGTGCACGTCCCAATCGACGATCAGGACCCTGGACAAGCCGTATTCCTGCTGGACGTATCGGACGCCGATGGCCACGTTGTTGAAGATGCAAAAACCCATCGCCCGGTCCTCCATCGCGTGGTGGCCCGGCGGACGGATGGCACAGAAAGCGTTGCGGACCTCCCCGCGCATCACGGCGTCGACGGCGGCAAGCACACCGCCCACGGCTTTCACCGCCGCCTCGTATGAGCCGGCGGAGACCGGCACGTCCGGCGAATCGAGATAGCCCCCGCCCTTCTCACAGGCGCTCCGGGCCCGCTCCACGTAGGCGGGCGTGTGGATGGTGCAAAGCCATTTCAGGGGAGCGACGCGCGGCTCAAGCAGGGTCAATCCGGAATACAACCCACCCGTCCCGGCGGCTGGCCACGCCGTGGCCGCAGGCTGTGCCAGGGAACGTGTTGCCGCCGGGCTGCCTTTCAACCTCTGCATGATGGCCGTCAATCGCTGCGGCGCTTCCGGGTGGCCCGGCGTGGTCTTGTGCTGAAGATAGATGTCGTCGTACACGAGTCCCGTTTTCGCTTTCGGTTTGGACTCCATGGTTCCGCCTCCATCTGCCGCGAGATAGTCGAGCCCGGCCGCGCTGGTAGTGTGCCCGTAAGAGCCTTGAAAGGAACGCCTTACGGCGTCACTACAAGCGGCATCGGCGTTTGGGGTCCCGTCCTCGTTCTGCCCTCGAGTGATGCGGGCACTCGCGCGAGGCACAAGCGCCAGACGCCTGCGCCGCATCAGGTGCCCTACGTGTGAAATTTCGCGCTTGGGGCTCTCAGGCCCGGGCCGCGGCGCATTCCTGACACAGCGAAAGCCGATGGCGTCGTCGGCGAGGCACGTGTCGTCGATCGAAGGGCTGCTCGCCCGATAGGCGGACCGGCAACTCTCGGCGCTTGAGTTCCACGCTCCGCCGCGCAGAACCCGTTCCTGTCCCTCCACTGGTCCCTTGGGGTCCTGGGCTTCACGTAGCACGGGCATCTTGCCCGTGTTCATGGGCGGGACGGGGTCCCCGACGCCTTGTTTCGCGCTGGGGGTTCCCACGCCCATGCTACTGTAGTAATCTTCCGCGTAACGGTCGTTGCACCACTCGGCGACGTTCCCGTGCATGTCGTACAGGCCCCAGGCGTTCGGCTTCTTCTCACCGACCGGGTGCGTGGTCCCCGAGGAATTGTCCGCATACCAGGCATGCGCCTTCAACCGGCTTGGGCTGTCGCCGAACCCGTAGGCGGTCTTCGTGCCGGCCCGGCAGGCATACTCCCACTCGGCCTCGGTGGGCAGCCGATATCCGCCGGCGTCGAAGTTGCACGCCCACGTCTGGTCGTCGTAGCACGGTTCGAGGCCCTCCGCCAGAGAGCGCTCGTTGCAGTAGAGAGCGGCGTCGGTCCAGTTGATCTGCTCCAGCGGGTGCCGCGGCCCCTTGAAGTGGGATGGGTCGGGAAGCTGGTACTTCCTGAATTCCTCCTGCACTACCTCATAGCGGTCCATCCAGAAAGGACCGACCGACACCTGGTGAGCCGGCGTCTCATCGGGCGCCCCCTTTGCACTTCCCATCTCGAACGACCCGCCCGGAATCAGCACCATCTCCACGCCGCTTTTGGTCGTGATGACCACGGGTGCTGCCGACGGCGCTGGACCTTCGTCCCGTTTGCAGCCCGAGAGCAAGACCAGTACCGCTAGGGCGTACAGCCCTGCCCTTTTCCCGCGTGACGATCTCATTGCCACCGCGCTTTCCTGCAAGGACACCCCCTTGCGTACCATGTCCAGATCAGTCCTTTGAACGCCGGGGTGATTATACGCCGACCCCTGGAAAACCTCAACGGCAATCGGCCTGGACACCACACGCGACAAAGCCCTTGCCTTGACCCGCGAAATGTGGTATAATTCATAAATCTATCAAGACGGGTGAACGGGCTCTGTGAGTGTACCTTATGCGCCGTGTAGGGTGGGCTATGCCACCCAATCCAGTACCCTGGAGGGGTGCCTTCAGGGTGGTTCTCCGGGAGGGGACGATGCCCCGACAAGCACGAGCGGTGATCGCGCGATGTGCGCACCACGTCACGCAACGCGGCAACAACCGCCAGGACGTGTTCTTGTACGCCCAGTACGGCAATCGCATGCACGGGCGCAGCGGCCATCTCTGGCAGGACCGCTTTTTCTCCTGCCCCCTGGATGACGTCCACCTCGGGCGGGCCCTCGCCTATGTCGAGCACAATCCCGTCCGGGTCCGTCTGTGCACCAGCCGAGGACGCCCCCTGGGCAGCGACGCATTCATCGCCAAGCTCGAGACCTTCCTGGGCCGGCGCCTGCGCCCCCTGCCCCACTGCCGAGAAGACTCACGACACCTAAGGAGAACATCTCATGCCAACCGCCCCCAATTCCCCCGTGACCACTGCCGGGTCGACTCGACACCGCGGCTGGCCCCATCCATCACTCCTCCGACACCAGATATACTCCCTTTTGATACTCTTAATAGGGTCTGTCCCTGGTATCCGAGCATCGTCAGGTGCCACCCTTTTCAGAGATTTGAGCCCAATTGGACCGGATAGCGTTCTACACGTAACAGATCTAGGGCCGCCATGGCGGCCCCAAAGCTGTTTTCACCGTGATCTACCCTGATTCGGGGCGCATAATGATTCTTATGGTGTTGAAATCAGAATTCCTATCAGTTATCGGTAAGGAGGAAAATGTTATGAAGAAGTGTATCGCATTTATGGGAGTTGTGCTGCTGTCGTCACCGGCATTTGCACTGTTTACAAACGCTGGTTTTGAGACGGGAGACTGGACGGGATGGACGCTTGAGTTCGGGCAAAGAGACATTATGACCAAGAACATCACTTGGGGTGTCTTGGATCACGGTAAGTATCTCGTCATGGATGATACCGCCACAATGGCTGGGCAGATCCTGGATATTAATCCGTACTATGGAAATTATATGGCCAGGATTAATGACGTCTATGGCATGAGTCATGCTACCAGACTCTCACAAACGGGTCAGGTCACCCAGCAAAACATTGACAGTGGTGCAAGACTCTATATTACCTGGGGCGCTGTTTTGACGGAATCGGTGATCCCGCACGTGGGAGATAGCCTGCCATATTTTGGCATTACTGTCACGGCAGGAACTGACACATGGACGTTAACGGCTGATTCGTCGGATACCACAGGCTGGACATGCGCAGGCGTTTTCATTGACAATCCGCTTTGGTACAAAAGTGACACCTTGAGTGTGGATCTCAGCTCGTATCCAGTAGGCACGGATGTGTCTGTTGAGTTGTTTGTTTCGGACTGTGGAGGGGGCAAGCACGGGGCATACGCGTTTCTTGACGGCAGGGTGACTTCCATCATACCTGTGCCCGGTGCATTCCTCCTCGGCATGCTGGGAACGGTGACGGTATCCTGGGTGAAAAGACGTAAACTTATCTAAGAGGGTGTTTCAAGAGTGAGGCTAGTAAGGGAGGAAGGCGAAAGGGGGCAGGCCGTGATTTATGACGTTGGACCGGGTGGCGTTTTCTGGACTGTGCGTCCGGGTCAACAGAGGTGGGGAGGGCATGGCAATTCCGGAGCGTCTCGTTGACCCTACGAGGCCGGGCCTGTAGGCTGGCGGCATGGGACGATTGGCGAGAGTTGAGGTTTTGGGTAATAGGGACGTCCCCCGTTTTCCGCGCAGCGATGGTCGCAGAACACGATACGCGGCAAGGCGGTGCCAAGAATGCCCTATATCTGCGGCCCGAATGATGGCTCCGCCCGGGGCGACAACCACAAATCATCAATCGTCAATCATCAATTCTTCACTGGTATCCAGTCGGGCTCCTTGTTGTGGTGACCGTCCTTGGTGATCTGGACCCAGTTGCCGGCCAAGTCGGCGACGCAGATATTCCAGCCCGGCGCCTTGCCGCCGCCCATTTCGTTCGCCTCGGGCCCGTAGCTGAAGGCGATGTAGCGACAGTCCGGCGAGAAATCCGTATGGTAGACCTCGTGCTCCTTGTCGCACCGGACGATAGCCCGGACCTCGATCACCCTGGGCTTGCCGGAGGCCAGCTCGAATGCGCCGACACACAGGTCCCAGTCCGTCTTTCCCCACGTGACCATTTTGCCGTCCGGATTGAAGTCGGGCCGGCATCCGGTGACGCCGCAGGGCGTGAGGTCGAAGACGTCGTTCGCGTCCGACGGGAAGGCGAGAATCGCGTGATCGAAGCCCATCCCGCCGTGCACGGTCGCGGTAAACCATTTCCCGTCCGGCGACCAGCACAGGTTATATAGATGATACAACTTGGATTCGTTCGGATGCGGCGTATGCGTGCCCGTCTTGAGGTCGTAGAAATAGACCCCCTTGGTGGCGTAATCCTGGATCGTGTAACGCTCGTACTCGGCTTTGAGGTAGGCGATGGTCCGGCCGTCCGGGCTCCAGCACGCCTGCCGGGCGTTGTGGGCGACCTTCACGCGGTTGGTGCCGTCGATGTCCATATAATAGACGCTGCGGACCTTTTCCCGGCCGGCGCCTTCATCGGCTTCGAAACAGACTTTTGTCCCATCCGGCGCGGCGTGCGGATACAACTCGCTGACCTCGGGGGTCTTCGTGAGATTCACCGGGTCGGAGCCGTCCGCATGGATCAGGATAAGCTCCCAGTTCTCCCGGCCGTCTGTCTCGCGGAGGCTCTCATAAACGATCTGGGACGGAATGCTCTTGAGATCCAGCCCCGAGCCCGGCCGAAGCGATTCCTCCTTGGGCGCGGCCGTCCCTGCGACGGGCCGGACCAGCAACATGAGGAGGATTGTGCCCGCTGATAGACAATACGTTGTCGTCCTATATCGACTCGACATTTCCTGCTCCTGTGTGAAGCGGCGTGCGCGGGGCACCCTCGGTCTTCAAATCGTCAATCGTAAATCATCAATCATCGATTCCCTGTGGGAGGGGGATC
>CAYFUB010000025.1:0-3917 GCA_964346195.1 uncultured Pirellulales bacterium | reverse complement strand
GTCGCTCGCATCTGGAAGGAGATCCTCGGCGTGGAGGTGGCGTTGCCCATCCGGCGGATGTCGTACCAGGAGGCGGTGGCCGACTACGGCATCGACCGGCCCGATCTGCGGTTCGACCTGAGGCTTGGGGACATCTCCGACCTTGCGAAACAGAGCACTTTCAAGGTATTCACTTCGACCGTCGAGACCGGCGGCGTGGTCAAGGGTCTCTGCGCCCCGGCGGGCGAGAAGTACTCCCGCAGTGACATCGAGAAGACGCTTACCGCCCTGGTCATGGACTACGGGGCCAAGGGCCTGTCATGGGGCAAGGTCAAAATGGAGGGGGCCCCCAAACGCGATGAATCGCGTTTGGGAACCCAGGGGCCGACCCCCACGCTCATCGGCGGTCTCGGCAAATTCTTGACGCCCGAGCAGCAGAGGCAACTGGTCGAGCGCTTCGGGGCCGGGGAAGGCGACGTAATCCTGCTGGTGGCCGACAAGGAGGAGGCTGCGAATAAGGCACTGGCGCCGCTGCGCAGCCGGGTGGCGCGGGACCTGAAGCTCTATGACCCGAATCGGTTCGAGTTCGTCTGGATTGTGGATTTTCCCCTTTTCGAGTGGAATGAGGACGAGAAGCGCTACGACTCGGTGCACCACCCTTTCACGGCCCCGGTGCCCGAGGACCTGGCCAGGCTGGAGAGTGACCCGGGACAGGTTCGTTCCCAGGCCTACGACATTGTCGTGAACGGCAGCGAGATCGGCGGGGGCAGCATCCGTATTCACCGGCCCGAGGTGCAGCAGAAGATTTTCGACCTGCTGAATATCACGCGGGAGCAGGCCCAATCGCGGTTCGGGTTTTTCCTTAAGGCCCTGGACTACGGCACGCCGCCTCACGGCGGGATTGCCTTTGGGTTGGACAGGCTTATTATGCTGCTGACCGGGACCGATAATATCCGCGACGTAATTGCCTTCCCGAAGACACAAAGGGGTCAGTGTTTGATGACCGGCGCGCCCAGCGAGGTAGACCAGAAACAGCTCGACGAGCTTAACCTTCGGACCCAAAAGCACTTGCGCGCCATTGAGGAAAGGCCCGAGCGGTCCTGATTCGAGAGATGCAAGGCCGCGGCGCCCACGAGCCCTGCCGAGAAAGGGGACGCGCGTCACGTCTGCAGGTGATACGCACACGTGCCACGGTTTGTCGTGTCGAGTCGCGCAGCCGCTACACGGCGGGTGTCGGGAAGATACTCGGTCAGGGCTTTGGGCGTGCCACCTGCTCCGGCGAGTTAGTTTCTTACTGAGGATTGAAAGATCAATTGAACCAACCGTAGCAAGGACACTGTCATTCCCGCACAGGTGCGAATACAGCCTTTTCCGCAGGTTTTCTGGACCCCTGCCTGCTTGGGGCGGCTTTGCTTCGCTCAGCCGCAACCAAAATCGACTCGCGCGGAGACGCTGAGGCGCGGAGAAAAGCAGGATGGAAACGTATGTTGGACTTTGCGTCCCCGCTTCTCCGCGCGCAACATGATTCTTTTTGTTCCGAGGACTTGCGCCATCGTCATGGAAAATGCTTGCTGAAAAAACAAGATGTTGCGCCTTTGCAGTGCAGGGGTGACAGATCTGCGTCGAACACGGTAGCCGCGCGGCAGCGCGCAGCGGGAAATCCCTATACGGATCGTGTGAACCACGAAGGGGCGGGGAGGTCCGCCATGGTCTTGAGCCCGGGGCCGACTTCGAGGATCGCGCGCACGGCGTTGAGCGTCACGGCACAGGTGGCGATGTCGCCGTTGATGCCCTCGGCGTCGTACTGTACCTGGGGACACCATACACAATCGGCAACTGAAATAAGCCGTCCCCGGAGTTCGCCTCGCCATCCGTATCCCGCGGACCACCGTCTTCTCCCACTGCGCCGAATCAACTTCATGACCGGGTCGAAACATACCCCACCTTCCAATAACGAGCGTACCACGAGCGCACAAGTTGATGCCCGCCCGAACGCTCATCGTCGGAGGGCGTCAAGACCGGGAGCCTGTCGGGGTCCAGTCCTCGCCTTAAGGGGCTGCAGAAGGGAAGCTATGACTGCTGCATCTGTCGGGCATCACACCCGCTCCGTTCGCCCCCGCTCGGGGCTGGCTCTGGTCCACGTCAAATGCGGCTCATCAGGGCCGGGGCCATAAATGAATTTCCGCAACAGGGCGTCGTTGGCGTGCGCTCAGATAGCCAGAATAGCCGGCCTATTGTGTAGCCAATACCGACAACTGTATAATTGAAGATGCGACTCCGTTCACGACGCTATTTTGCGGGCTGGTTCGGTTCACCCACCTCCCCGTCCTCCGGTATCTTCGGATATCCCTGACACTCCCAGTCCCGACGAACACCCGCAAGCAACTCCGAACGTACGCCACTTGGCAGGAACTTCGACACGCCGAGGAACAGTTTCCATGACGGCTTAAAGGCTTCACCATTCACGCAGGCAGACAGCGGATATCTTGAGAATGATAGGACGAAAGGGTCTTCATCTTTGTCGAGGGTTATAACGCAGACGAGGCGAACGTCCTTGACACACACTTTCACAGGCTCCGACTCGATCGTGCCCAATTCCTCTCCCATCTTGGCGAGTTCTTCACTTGCCCAGGGCATGAGAATCGGCAGCTTGACGATTGATTTGTAGGTCCACGCGCATTCACGAAGAGCCTCCTCGGGCAGAGGAAGCATGAAACTACCCCAACTATGGTAGTAGACCTCCACACGCCATATTTCGCGTTTGGCGGCTTTCTGCTGGAAGTATTCAATCGTCGCCTTCGTGGAGGGCGCATTCGGCTTGGCAGTCAGTGCGCGCGCAAGCCCTAGGGCCACTACAGGTACGAGAAGACACAGGTAGAACCACTTGCCCCGAAAGAACTCGATAGCTCGCATAATCCTAAACAACGCGGTCTGCCTCGCTCTCGTGGCTGATGGCGCCATTGGTAGTCTCCAAATACATATGGTGACCTATTCGTTAAAGTCAATCCAGCCGTCATTTTCGCATGCTTTATCGTTGAGCCACTGGCTGGCTAACTGCAGCCAGAAAAAGAGCCAGGCATTACGACTACCATTAAGATCGGGAGTCCGCCCTGTGACCCCGTTTGTTGGGAACGGTATTCCTAAGTGATCGCTCCGCGTATCTTCACCCAATTCTTGGGCCATCCATGTCTCCCATGTAGAGATGGTCCGTTGTTCCTCGACGTTAGTATAAGCGTCGTTCGTTGGCGTACTGTCCAAGGATCCCTCGATTTCATGATGATAGGCTTGCGCCATTTCATGACCCACACCCATGGCCGGTGATTGAATCCCACCATTCGAAAGCCAAAGGGCCAAGGTTGGATTCCAGCTTATAGTCCTCGTATCAACATTGTACATATTCTCCGAAAAACTTTCGTTCACTACAACCGTGTACACCGTGGGAGACGCATCAAGAGTCCGGTATATTTGTTTGAACGCCCCCGATGGCCACAAGTACCCTGTGGCGTCTTCGAAAGCCTGCTTGTCGGGCCATGGGTGTATCGCAAGTCCCCATGGATCTACATGATCGACCGGATTGTTTCTACAGTAGGCGTAGACATTCAATCCGTCTGCATAACCAATTGGGTCGGGCTGGAGGAAGCGGCCGGTGAAGTAGTCGTAGTAGCGGGCGCGGTAGTAGTACAGGGCCGTCTCGGCGTCGTAGGCCCGGCCGGTGAACAGGTAGGGATTGGCGAAGGCACTGGCCGCGATCTCGGCGCCGTTGGCGTCGCGGATCGTGGGCCGGCCGAAGACGTCGTACGCGTAGCGCTCCACGGGCATATTATTCACATCTGAAAGAGCGACGACGGAGCCAAGGCCATCGCGGTGATAGAAGTACCTCGCATTGGCGTCCGCCACATCTATCAGGCATATCGGCTCATCGAGGCCGGGGCCATAAA
>CAYFUB010000024.1:0-1734 GCA_964346195.1 uncultured Pirellulales bacterium | reverse complement strand
GTCCGCGCGGGCGGAACCCAATGGGCTCGATTCGTACCTTGTCCAGATACTCATGAGGCCCGGGCGCCTGCCGGCGCAGCTCTCCATCACGCACCCGGACCCGATGCGCGAGCAGGCCGATCAACTCGCCAAAACGATCCACGACGTCGCCACACGTCCGGGTGTCGCTCAATTCGTGCAGGTAACGCACCCGGCGTGGGACCCCGACCCGCAGAGACGCGGCACTGGCGAATGGCGGTCGGTTGGCAGGAGCGCGATCACGGAGGTCCGGACCGGGCCGCGACCAACCGCGGGCATTTCCGGGGGCGCGGCCCCAGATTCAGGGGAGGTACAGCGGTGGAGTTCGGCCGGTCGGTTGTGGAACGACCGCGGGATCTTCATCAAGTACAACCGGGAGACATACCGGGGCTATATCAACGCTGAAGGCAATCTCGTCCTCGCAATCGCCAACGAGCCGGTTACTTTCAAGAAAGTGGAGTAAGCCGGCCGGCCCGATCTGTCACAGGACCCTCAATTTGCGATATTCTGTATTGGTCGTAACTGTCCCACAGGGTGTGGTTCGCGGCTTTTCATACCACCCGTGGGGGTCCGTCGCCGGCAAAACCCTGCAGCTTGGGTGTTGGAGATTCTCCCACAATGCTTGGGACGATTACCATTAGTCTGCGGTGTTGCGTCCGCCCCGGTAATCCTGTATCATATAAGGTGAATGTTGCCCAGGCTCGCTCCTCGCAGCGGCTCGGGACAGAATGCGGGAGGAGAAGGTATGGCGAGCATGGGTCTGGTTTCGAGACGTCGCACGCTTCAGGGCATCGGCGCGTTGGGGACCGTTTCCTTGCTCGGTTCTGCTTGTGATGTGCCCGTACGGGCGTCTCTACCCGGTGTCAAGGCGAGCGGGTGGGTGAACCCGGCGATGGTCGAGAAGGGAATCACTTACCCTCAAGGCAGTTTCCAACGCTACGTTTATCGGGGACACCTCAACAGCCGAGGCGATCTTGTCCTCGACAGGGGAACGATCCGGTAGCAGGGCAGTTTCGACATCTCGGCATTGGCACCGATAGTTTTCGGGAAGGTGGAATAGGAACATCGTCGGGAACAGTTCCATATAGGCCCTGCAAATGCAGGAGCGAGAAGACGGAGGTATGAATCATGAATAGCTTGGCAGGTGCGAGGAGTTTTCATTGTCGCGTGTGGGTCATTCTGACTTTGCCTTGGCTGTTGGCGCTGCTGCCGTCGCCCGCGTGGGCAGCGACGTACTATGTCGATGCAAACAGTCCCAGCGCCCGTGACAGCAATCCCGGGACGGACTCGCAGCCCTTCAAGACCATCGGCAAAGCCACGGGGCTGTTGAAGCCGGGAGATACAGTGTTCGTGAAGGCGGGGATTTATCGCGAGCTCGTCACTCTCTCTCAGAGCGGCACGGCGGCAAACCCGATCACGATCACGGCGTACCCCGGGGACGAAGGCAAGGCCATCATCAACGCGGCGCAAACCGTCACGAGGTGGCGCAAATGCACCAGCCCCGACGATTGCAGCGGCAATCCAAACTGGAGTCACATCTACTACGCGGACGTGACGAGCGCCGTGGCCGCGCACCCGGACCAGGACTTCGCCCTTCGGCAGCTCTTCCAGCACGGCGCGCTGCTTCCTCGCTCCCGTTATCCGGATACCCGCTGGAGCTATCCGACGACCGTCACGGATCCCAAGACCACGTTTTCCGACAGCACGCTGTCCAAA
>CAYFUB010000023.1:0-1978 GCA_964346195.1 uncultured Pirellulales bacterium | reverse complement strand
ATCTATTGCGTTTGAGAACCCGGTCCGCCCATGCGGACAGGGATGAAAGGCAAGGCCAGGATGGCCTCGCCACGGTCCAACCACCGGCAAGGTCTTTGGCCTTGCCGATGCCACCCTGGTGTTTACGAGGGCCGATGAAGAATCCGTCGACTATTGATATCACTTGTCACACCCTCCTTTCGGGGTTCCTCCGGCGTACCAGGTCACTAATAGCAGCAGGGCGATCAGGAACAACGTACCGGCGGACAGGCACAGGATTCGCGTGATGCCGAGCCAGAGGATGAGGTAAAACGACGTGAACAGGCACCCCAGAAAACTACCCATCGTGGAAATCGCGTACAGTGTCCCGGCCCGCGTGCCGACACTGGTGACGTCTCGTACGACGAGGCGAACGGCGTAGGGTGACACGACGCCCAGCAGCGCGCTGGGGATGAAGAACAGACTCACCGCGGCGATCAGCGAGCCCCAGCGCTCGTGCAAGCCGAGATCGGCGCACCAGCCACCGACGGCACGATGCCAGAGGGCCACGGGAAGGATCGACAGAGCCGCCGCGGCAATGACCGTTGTGAGGCCGAGGCCGTGGGGGAATCGTTGCGACAGGAGCCCGCCCGCGAAGTAGCCGAGGCTCAGAGCCGCCAGGAAGACGCTGATGACGCTGCCCCAGACCCACACGCCGCTGCCGAAATAGGGGGACAGCATTCTGCCGCCGACGATCTCGAGCCCCATCAGGACCCCGCCACAGCCGAAGACCGCAACGGCGACTCCGTACGTTCGCAAGATACACCTCTTTTCCCTGGGTATTTTAGGACTACCGACGAGTCCCGCCAGCGGCAGTCACTTCTAAAGCCTGCCGTCCCAATTGTCAAGCCCGCAACCGTATTCATGTCCGTCATGCTGAACGAAGTGAAGCATCCGGCCTGCGAACGAGAGGTCTGTTCCGCACGCGAGAAGTTTTCCATGCGATGGGTGGCACCCTCAAGCGCAGCTTGGGCGTGCTTCGACGCGAGGCAGGTCGGACCAGCGCCAAGGCCTGCGGCCTTGACGCTGCCACCCGCCGCGTTTGAGGACTCTTCATGGCGAGGATGCCCATGCGGCTGAGACTTGGTGGCACGGCGGAAAAAAACGCGGGGTTCCCTGACGGGAGGTTTTTCTCCTTGATTATTTGGCCGATATAGGGCTTTATAGCGTGCGTACGGTGGATCATCATGGCAACCGAGAAAAACAATATCCAGTTTTCATCGCTTTTCAGTCCTGCCGAAGTGATTTGCCAAACCGAAGAGAAAGAGCGAGACCAGCTCCTTCTGGAAATGCTTCGGCTGCTGGCCTATCAGCGCGGCATCGGCAACGTCGACGAGGCCTATGCGGCGCTCCTGGCGCGGGAGAGCGACATGCCGACGATTGTCGCGCCGGGCATGGCGATGCCGCACGCACGTCTGGAGGCGATCGAGCACATCGTCGTGGCAGTGGCGACCTCGCGGGAAGGCATCGTCTATGACCCCCGCAAGCCGGACAATCGCGTCAAGCTCGTCGTCCTGACCCTGGCGCCGAAGGCTGCGCCCGGGGCATATCTTCAGGCGATTAGCTGCCTGGCCAAGGTGTGCATGGACCCCTCGACGGCCGACGTGGTGGCGAGCCTGGCGACGCCGGAGCAGGTGTGGGGCTTCTTCGCCAAGGGCGGCATGGTTCTGCCGGACCATCTGCGGGCCCACGACGTCATGGACCCGGTCCGGGTGGAACTGCAGGAGTACGATACCCTGGAAAAGGCGATCGATCTGTTCGTCCGGCACCGGCTCAACGAGCTGCCGGTTGTGGACAAAGACGGCGATCTGGTCGGTGTCGTCAGCACGTACGAGCTGCTCCGCGTGTGCCTGCCCGACTACATCCTCTGGATGGACGACCTGACGCCCATCATGAACTTCGAGCCGTTCGCCGAGATCCTGCGCAAGGAGAGCAAGACCTGGCTGACGGAGATCATGAC
>CAYFUB010000022.1:0-32621 GCA_964346195.1 uncultured Pirellulales bacterium | reverse complement strand
GGAGCCGGCTCGTACGTAGACTACTGGCGCCCCGAACCGGGTGACGCCGAATAGATGTTTGGGATTCCCGCGAAAAAATCCCGCGACCGTCTTGACAACGGCTTGCTCATAGATGTCCCAGGAACTTGAACTTGGCTCACATCACTCACGAGGGCCAACGTCGCGATTGTGCCGGATTTCTGGAGCTATCCTGGAGGACTGGCCGGGCGGGCCTTGCGTGCCCCCAAGAGCCTGAACACGATTCTCAGATGTAACGCTGTGCGGCCGCCCTGTTCGTACTCAATGAATAACGCTTGGCCGATATCCTCGCGATAGAGCAGCAGATCGGCTCGATAGAAGTCTTTATCCACGTTTTCCACCACGTAGGTCCTGAAGCCGTCCGAAGTGCGAAACTTGAACCAGCGAGGCGGGTCCTCACCTTCATAGACGTCATACAAGTAGAAGCCGCGCGGTGATCCTGCATCGCCGTATTCAAGGAGTCCGTCGCGATACTTGACACGTGCAACTTCTTTGAATGCCCGCGTGGCCAGAATGGCGGGCAAATCCGTCTTATTGATGCGGAATTGCAGGACATATTGATGCTGACGGAGCCCGAAGGATGAATCCGCTTTGATCCTCTTGACAGATGCCGGGACCGGATGCACCACGGCTTTTCGGAACAGGCAATATGGCCACACCCACACAGCAACGACGAGGAGGGAAATGGTCACCACTCCGACCGTGATCAACACAGTCAGAATGAACTTCCGTGACTTGCGCATCATTCACTCCCGAAACATGGGCCAGCGACGCGGCTTCCTTACAGAGGCCATTGTAAACCCGGATAGGCGGCAGGGCAAATGGGAAACGCCCCGGCCGCGACCGCGGGAATCGCCACGAGACCAAAAGGGTGGCAGATGTTACGATGCATGGAGGCGGTCCGCGGCTTGGAGACGCTGTGCCGTGCGCGCGACGGTGGCATCTTCTTCGTGGACCGTGAAGCGTTGCGGCGGGACGTCAGTCTATGCGGGTCTGGCGGGAGCGCTCGCCGACTTTCTTGTAGTGCGATAGCGCGCTCTCGCGGTCCTCGAAGTCCTCCGTGGTGAACAGGAGCCTGGTCTGGCCGAGCAGGATCTCGTCACCGTCGGTCAGCGGCGTCGGCTGGGAGATGCGGCTGTGGTTGATGAAGACGCCGTGTCGGCTGTCCATGTCCTCGGCATCATACCGGCCGGTTGTCTCGTCAAACCGGATGCGAAGGTGCTTGCGGGAGACCAATTCGTCCAGCAACTGTAGCGGCAGGTTCTCGGCCCGGCCGATCACGCTGATCCGCCGCCCCAACGGAAGGAATTCGCCCTCCTGCTCGCCCGATATCACTACAATCGACGCCATCTGAACATCTCCGGGTCTCATGGTTCTGCGGTACGGTTTCCTGCTGCGGCTCATATCCTATGGGTCTTGCCCGAAAGGGTCAACACCTGAAGCGAGATAGAGGGGATTGGGCCGCAGTACGCTCGGGCACCGATTGCGGTTGCCGCGCCGGCAGCCGTGCCAGTCAGCGGGCCGGAGCCGGATAGTACACCTTACGAAATCCGTGTCATTCGTGGTTGGCAACTCGTCGGCCGTGAAGCGTCGCGCGCGGCGGCCGTGGCATCGCAGGAGAGTTCCGTGTTCTGCTCGCGTCAAGAGCCCCGGGCGGCTGCGGCGGTGTCGGTTTTGTCGGCGAGGGTCCTTTGCAGGTCGGCTTCCAGACGCGTCAGGATCTCCGTGAGGCTCTCGTTCAGGGCGGCGACCAGGGCGTCGGCGGTCCGGGCCGGCACGGGAGTCGCGGCGCGGTAGGTCTCGGCGAAGGCCACTGTCTCCCAGGCGTCCGTGTTCGACAGGAGAAAGAAGCGGATCTCCATCACCGCCGTCGGGGCCGATTCGTTCGTGAAGTCGCCGTACAAGGCGGTGACGCTGCCTTCCAGCGTGTATGTAGCCTGAGGGCGGCTGCCTGCCGGCAAGACGTGCGCGAACAGGCCCGAATCGGCCAGCCAGGCGCGTGTCTTTTCTGTAATCATGATGCCGGGCGCGATCAGGAACTGGTGATAATAATCAGATTCGTACTTGAACTCGTCCAGGCGGTAAACCAGCCCCTTGTCGGCAAACGCGGCGTCTACACTGAACCGGCGGACCTCCAGCGTCGCGTCGGTATGGGCCTCAACCGGCGCGGCCTGACGCGCGGCCTTAAGGATGTAGTAGGTCTTTTCGTAGGCGGCCGGAGCGGCACAGCCGGCCAGGGCGAACCCGCAAAGGCAAATCCGAAGCACGAAGTTCGAAATTCGAAAGAGTCCCCAACCGCCCCGACGCGCAGCCCCGACGCGCAGCGGCGCCCCGCACCCAGGTCGCGCCAGGGGGAGTGTGTCTGGGAACCCGCACAAATTCGAAGGCTCGAAATTCAAAATCCCAAACGAGCTTGGGCCGGCGCCGGCATTTGGGGCCCGCCAACGCATCATTTCGCGTTTGGCGATCCCATTTCCGTCCGTCGAGTTCCGGCTCCCGGATTCGTTTCGGGTTTCGGGTTTCGGGTTTCGGATTTCAACGTGAGCGTGAATCATTTGAACACCTCCGATTGGCGCGGCGGTTTACTGAAGAGGATCTCCGAGGGGCGCTCCTTCAGGGTCGAGACCAGCTCGGTCAGGCTGTCCGTGATCTCGCGAATGTCGGTCAGGATGGTTTCGAGCTCGGGTCTTTCGGTGGCGAGCAAATTGTTCAGTTGCGAGATGGTCTGACTGAGCCGGGCCACCGCTTCCGGCACGTTGGGCAAACGCTCGGCGCCCGCGGGAGGCGCCAGCAGGTCCTGGAGATAGTCATTCGTTGTCCGCAGCTCGGCGATCAGGCTTTGAGCCTCCTGGCTGAGCGCGGGGACGTTGGCATCCGCCACAGTCTGATTCAACGAGCCCAGCAGCCGCCCGACATCCGCGTTGATCTTGCCCGTCTCCAGGGCGTCGATCTTCTCCCGGCTCACACGCAGCAGGCCACGAGCCTCCATGCTCAGCTCCGCCAGCCCGGCCTCGGAAATGGCCGTATCCAGCGACGCAAACACCCGGTCCAGGGACTCCACCAGGCCTTTGACATCGATCTCCTGCAACTGGGTCAATATGCTGTCGATGGAGTCCTTGATTGTCGTCAGCTCGCTCGGCGCCGACGGGATGACCGGGTACCGCGGCTTCCAGGGGACCTCTTCCGCGGGAAAACGGTTCGGATCGAGGTAATTCGCTTCGAGATAGGCTTGGCCGGTGAGGATATTCGAAGTGACGCGGACGCGCAGCCCGCGCTCGATCATTTGTTCCAAAACGGTCTCGATCCGCCGGTCGTCGAGCTCGGGCAACTTGGCCCGGAGCACGCCGCTGACGACCCGCACGTAGGAGGCGTACTTGGCCTGTGCACCGGACTCCTCGTCCAGCTTGTACTGGTTGCCGACGAACCCGATCCGCGCGACATGACCGATACGAACGCCGCGGAACTCCAGGGGTGAGCCGACACTCAGACCGGTGATGGATTCAGCGAAATACGACTCGACGTACAACTCATTCTGGGCGAACAGGCCGGCCCCGAACAGAATGATGGCCACGGTGATCAGGGCCACCGCGATCAGGACGAATATCCCTATCTTGAAATAGTGCGGCTTTGCATCCATTCAATAAACCCATCCCAATGAATCTGCCGGTTGCAGCTTGTTCGTAGTGTGCCCGTGAGGGCACCCATAGCACAGGCATGGGTTCCCAAACGCGATATATCGCGTTTGCGGTCCCCATCTTGCCCGTGATCCGGAATCATGGGCGGGACGCCCATGCTACTGAAACGCCTCACGGCGTCACTACGAACCGGCCTTGACAATGCCATCCTTACAATCTCAAATCCACCTGACCCAGGTCGAAGCGGCAGACCATCCGGCGCCGGTCACGCCGGGATCGGCCGGCCAAGCTGGCGACTGAAGAACTGCCGGACCACGGGATTGTCGCTCCGGTCGCGCAGCTCCTGCGGCCGGCCCTCGGCAATGATCGTCTTAGCCTCTTTATCGACCATCACCACGCGGTCGGCCACAGTGAAAATGCTCGGCAGCTCGTGCGTCACGATCACGAAGGTAATCCGCAGGTTCCGCGACAGGTCCAGGATCAACTCATCGAGTTGGGCCGAGGTAACCGGATCGAGGCCGGCCGAGGGCTCGTCCAGGAACAGAATCTTGGGGTCCAGCGCCAGCGCCCGGGCGATGGCCGCCCGCTTGCGCATGCCCCCGCTGAGCTCGGAGGGCATCTTGTACGCGGCTTCCTGCAGGCCCACGGCTTTGAGCTTCGTCTGAGCAATCATCTCAATCGCCTCTTCGGGCAGGTCCGTGAACTCCTCCAGGACCAGCGCGATGTTCGACCGCACCGTCAGCGAGCCGAACAGGGCGCCGCTCTGATAGGCCACGCCGATCTTCTTGAGCACGTTGAACCGGTCCTCGCCCTCGGCGGTGACAATGTCGATTCCATCGATCAGGATCGTGCCGCGCAAAGGCTTCTGCAGACCGATCATCTGCTTGAGCAGGGTGGTCTTGCCGGAGCCCGAGCCGCCCAGAATGGCGAAGATCTCACCCGCATAGACATCGAAGTTGATGTCGCGCAGGATGACCACGTCGCCGTATCCGGCCGTCAGGTCCCTCACTTGAATCAGTGGCTCGCCCTTGTCGGCCATACGCCTAAATCCCAAGAAAATAATAGACCACGGCGAAAACACCGTCCACGGCGATGACGGCGATGATCCCGCTGACGACCGCGCGGGTCGTCGAATCGCCGACGGCGGTGGGGCCGGTGCCCGTCTGCAGACCCCGCAGGCAGCCAATCCCCGCCACCAGGGCTCCGAAGACGAAGGTTTTGACCAGGCCTCCGAAGAAGTCCGTCAGGGTCGCGGCGTCGCGAATCCTCTCCATGAATATGGAGGTGGGGATTCCCCAGGAGGTCATGACCAGCCCACAACCGATGAGGCCGAAAAGCTCGTTGAACACCGTCAGCAGCGGAATCACGCAGATGACCGCCACCAGCCGGGGCACGACCAGGAACGGCACCGGGTCCAGGCCCATGGTGACGAGGGCATCGATCTCCTCATTCACCTTCATGGTGCCCAACTCCGCCGCGAAGGCGGATGCGCTGCGGCTGGTCAACAACACGGCGGTGATCAACGGCCCCAGCTCACGAAACAGCACCACCACGACGAGGTCGGCCACGAAGACTTCCGCGCCGAATTGTCGCATGGCCGCCACCGTCTGGAAGGCGAGAATGAGCCCAATGAGAAAGCCCAGCGCGCCGGTGATGCCCACCGCGTTGGCGCCCGCCTTCTCTGCGATGATGAAGGTATCCTTCCAGCGCAAGGCGCCCGGGTGTGCCAGGACGGCAAGCAGCTTGGCAAGCGCCTCGCCGGTGAAGCTTACCTGGGTGATAAAGTCCCGTACCAGGCGCGCCCCCCACATGCCGACGTTGTGGATGAGATCGGTAACCGGTCCCGGCGGCTGTGGCGGCGTTACGAGCTTGTCCGTTCCGAACAAAGCGATCAGTTGCAGGCACTGCGGGTGCAAGCCCTTGATCTCGATCTGCCCTTCGTGTTGGTGCTGGATGCGCCGGTACTCCGTCAGCAGCGCCACGCCCGCCCCGTCACAATACGTGACGTCGCCGGCCTGCACGACCAGGAACCGGGGTCTGGCCCGGCGCAGGCTCTCCGTGCTCGGCTCCCAGAGCGAGGCGGTCGTATAGCGGTCCAGTCGGCCCCGGAGGACCAGACAGGCGTGACCGTCTTCGCCCGGCTGAAAATCGAAGCTGGCCTGATTCTTATCGTCCATGACGCCCAACCATCCTATGATTTCGTCCGTCCGTATTGTAAACGGCAAAGGGAATCCTGCATAGCCCCTCGTGAGAAGGCCAGCAATGGGTAACTGCCCTGCACCCCTGCCTGGCCTGAGTCCTCTGGAGACGCCGTCCCCGGACTCCGGGCATTTGCCGCTCTCAGCCACAAGCATGAGAATAGGGCAGTGCGATGGTGCTATGCCATCAAGAGGCAATCCCGGAAGTTTGCTCCCCGGCCCCCGCGTTTCCCGTTTTTTTCTCATCCCGCCTCCCGTTCAGGCCGATAAACCCGCAGCGGCAAGTTCTTGCATCCTTGATGAGACCACCGAGGCGTTTGGCGTCGGCCCAGGAGCGCTTTTCAGAGGGCGGGGCGATGGGCCACGTAGTCAACCAGAAGGAGGTGATTTATGACAACCGTGATGATATTCTTGCTCGTTGTCACTGTTCTCATCCTCGGCTTTATTGCTCGTCAGATCACCAGGGATGCGCCCGATAAGGCGGAATTGGCGCGTCTACGGAGTAAAGAGCAGGATTTTCAGCGTCTCACCGTCGATCTACAGAAGAAGTCTGGTGAGATCGAAAGACTACTCACGGAGAATGCCACTCTGCGAGCACATTTGGAGGATGAGCGACAGGTCGCGACCGATAAGTTGAAATTGCTTCAGGATTCGGAAGCCAGGCTCAAAACGGAGTTTGAGAATCTCGCAAACAGGATCTTCGAAGACAAGAGCAAGGCAATTACCGAACAGAACTCGGGACGAATTTCCAGCCTGCTGCAACCATTCAAAGAGCAGCTTGAGTCATTTCGGCGCAGAGTGGACGAGGTGCATAAGAACGACACGGAGCGATCAGCCAAGCTTCTCGAACAGGTGAGACAACTTCAGGAGTTGAGTAACAAGGTCAGCGATGAGGCAAACAATCTTGCCAGCGCCATAAAGGGCGACATCAAGAAACAAGGGGACTGGGGCGAACTGGTGATTGAAAGGGTCTTTGAAGCTTCGGGCCTTGAGCATGGCAGAGAGTATGAACAACAAGTCACACTGCACGCCGAAAACGGATCGCGTAGGAGACCTGATTTCATCGTCCACTTGCCAAGGGACAAGGCCGTGATCGTGGATTCTAAAGTATCGCTGACGGCATACGAACGATTCTCCAATGCGGACAGCGACGCTGACCGCGATGCAGCAGCGACAGACCATGTACAGTCCGTGCGAGCGCACATCAGGGAATTGCAGGACAAAGGTTACGGACAACTGCCTGGAAACAGGACTCTGGACTTTGTGATCATGTGCATACCCCTGGAACCGGCATATCAGTTGGTTCTTCAAAGTGACAAAGACCTTCTCTACGATCTCGCCAAGACCAACGTCGTGGTCACAGGTCCCACTACGCTGATGATCACTCTCAAGTTGATCGCACAGATATGGCGTCGAGAGAAGGAGAATCGAAACGCCGAAAAGATCGCCGACCATGCTGGCCGAATGCATGATCAAGTTGTGCGGGTAGTCGAAGCCATGAGGGAAGCACAGAAGAAGCTCGCCGGTGTGACTGAATCATTCGACTTGGCCCTGAAGCGTTTGGCGGATGGCAAAGGCAACCTGGTCAAACAAGCTGACCAACTTCGCCAGCTTGGCGCGAAGGTCAACAAGCAGTTCCCGCCCGGTGTTGTTGAAAATCCAGAAGAAGAGGAAGTGCCGGAGACGGTAGAATCCGGGACAACACAGTCATATTCAGCAACACAATCCGCAGGACGCAACTGATTTTGGAGGCAGGCAATGACGACGATGCGCATGTATCGACTTGACGTGGACGTCAACGAGAACGATGAGGTCATCCTCTCCCAGGACAGACGAGATGATGGGCCGTCATCAGGGATCGTCATCCCGTTCGATCAAATCGAGGCCCTTTGCGCCGTGTTGACGAAAGCTGGCGAACAAATCGAGAGCAGGCGTGAGGCAAGCAATGAAGAAAAGGACGAGGGAAACCACGGGCGGACGGCGCCCGCGAGGGAGCGCCGCTGAGTCTTGGACCGTTCTCAATGCTCGCTCCTTCCCTGCCGGCAATTCCACGAAGATGAACTGGCTCCGGTGGTAGAGATAATCTCCCCCGCTCTCGTCAACCACCCGAAGCAGATCATCCTTGGTCGCCTTTTCATCCGGAAGAACCTCGTGGATCTTCCGGACGATCAGCAGCCCCATCATGGGTCATTCTCCCACGGTGGTTTCTGCCGGGACGGACGAGCACGTTTGTCGCATTTGGGGTGCCGGCGGAGAGAAAGCGAATCGGGCCAAATGGCACAAGTCCCCGCGGGTATCCCGCAAAGCGCAAGACGCAACCTGTCCCGGCCGAAGGCCGGGCTGTATCTATCCGTGAAATCCGCGTCTGGATCGTTCTTCTTTGGGTCCTTGGGCTCTCTGTGGCAGTCCTTATAGCAATCAAACCGTCGTCAAGGCCCGTTCCACCTCCGCCGGCAACTCCACCAGGATGAACTGGCTGCGATGATAGAGGTAATCTTCCGCGCTCTCGTCAACCACGCGAAGAAAGTCATCCTTGGCCGCCTCTTCGTCCGGAAGCACTTCATAGATCTTCCGCACGATCAGCGACGCCTCGTAATCGGTGTTGTCAACACACACGGCGAATTGTCTCTTGGGCGTATTCATATCTCACACGGATAATCTATCACGCAGTTGAGGCCGGGACAAGCTTCTCTGTGGCGGGTACCTATCGGGCGTGCGACCACGTTTTGTGGGCCAGGCCACATCAGTCATGCTGAACGAAGTGAAGCATCTGGCCTACGAACGAGAGATTTTCGCACGGGCGAACGGCGCTTTTCATACGATGCCCAGATCCTTCGCTGTGCTCAGGATGACAGAGTCCGTGCGGGGCACTGCCGCGAAAGTCAGTCGCACACCCATCGGCAAACTCGCGCTTGCCGCTGCCACCCGGATGCTCGGATGGCCTGCCCGGCGGTTGGCGCGGAGCGCGGGCGATCGGTACAATACTGGCTGCAGGATCGGCGGCCCTTGGTCTATCACGCTCGCCGACAAATTGGGATGCGAACGAAGAAAGGAGGCCGGCTTATGGCGGATGATGCTGTTTGTTTAATCTATCGGCGTGAATTCCTGGAGAAGCTTGGAATAGTCTCATTAGGGGCCCTGGCGACCGCGGGTCCGGATATGCAGATGGCCCGGGGCGAAGAGCAGCGGGTGCAGCAGACGTGGCAGCCGGTTTCCGACCGCAAGGTACGCGTCGGGATTGTCGGGTATGGCGTGTGCCGGTTCGGGGCGGCGTTCGGTTTTCAGGACCACCCGAACGTCGAGATCGTCGCCGTCAGCGATTTGATCCCGGCGCGGCGCAAAGGACTGATGGAGGCCTGCCGGTGCGCCAAGTCCTACGAGTCGCTGGAAGTGCTGGTCAAGGACCCGCAGATCGAGGCGGTGTTCGTGGCGACCGACGCCCCCAGCCACGCCCGGCACTGCATGGAAGTGCTCAACCACGGCAAGCACGTGATGAGCGCGGTGCCCGCCGTGTTCGGCTCGCTCGAACAGGCCGAGCGGCTCCTGGAGACCGTGCAAAAGACCGGCCGCAAGTACATGATGGCCGAGACAAGCTGCTATCGCGAGAACTGCTGCGCGATGCGCCAAATCTACCGCGCCGGCGGCTTCGGCCGGCTCGTCTATTCGGAAGGCGAATACTATCACTACGGTCCGACGCCTCTCGCCTCGTTCAAGGAGTGGCGGACCGGCATGCCGCCCCTGTGGTATCCCACCCATTCGACCGCCTATTACGTCGGCGTGACCGGCAAGCGTTTCACCTCCGTCTCGTGTCTCGGCTTCAACGCCGGCTACGCCGCCTACCAGCCGGGCGCGAACAAGTATGACAATCCTTTCACGGACGAGGTCGCCTTGTTTCAGACGAGCGAGGGCGGCTCGTCGCGGATGCTCATGTGCAAGGGTGTCCACGGAGCCATCGTCGAGACCGGCCGGGTCTTCGGCGAGAAGGGCTGGATGGACGGGATGAGCTACCAGGGCGTAATGAAGGAACTTCCCGACCTCGCGCGTCCGCCGCTGCCGCCCGGCATGCCCGCCGGCGGCCACGGCGGCTCCCACGGACCATTGACCAACGAGTTCATCACCGCGATCCTCGAAGACCGCGAGCCGCTGGTGAACGTCTACGAGGCGCTCGCGATGACCGTGCCCGGCATCGTCGCCCACCAATCGGCGCTCAAAGACGGCGAGACGCTCAAAGTCCCGCAGTACGACCCGTTGTCTTGAGATCAATGGCATGACAGGGCAGCGGGGCGGCCCCAGGGCAATCGCCTGTTCGCCACCGGCCTGGTGATGCAAGTTTGGAGTACCGCCTTCAGGCGGAAAAAACGTTTGGAGTACCGCCTTCAGGCGGCTCAAACTCCATCCAGAACCGGCTACAGCCGGGACTCCGAACAGAACCGGCTGAAGCCGGGACTCCGAACGACATCCCTGGCATTTGTCGCTCCCCGCCGGCGCGAGGACAGGTTTGGACCAATGGCATGGCAGGCACGACCTGCGAGCCGGTCAGCCTAAGCTCTGGAGTGATTTCGTCGTGTGATGGGCCTGCGATTCGAGGGCCGCGGTGAACAGCTTGTGCCAGGTCACGCTCTCGGCCGGCGTGACGCAGCCCGCGAACCGGCCGTGTGTCTCGCCCCTATCGAGCTCGTACAGGAACGCCGCCCCCATCTGCAGGATGACATCGCAGACGCCGACCTGGAATATCTCGCCCGTCACCGACTTGTACGTCACGTCGTGCCCCATATCGATCCGCCGCCAGGCCTGCTCGCCGCCCGGCTGGTATTCCAGCATCTCCAGGGTATTGGCGTTTCTCAGACTGTATTTCGCCGAGGCGCGCGTGCCATAGATTTCGAGGTACCAGTTGTTCTTCTCGCCCGGCGCGATGCGCTCGGTCCTCAGCGTCAGTGGGAAGACGCTGCCGGAGGCCGGGTCTTCGGCTTCGCACAGCAGCGTCGCGTTGTCCCAGGTCTCGCAGGGGACCGCGCCGCCCTTGCCGTCAGGGCGCTCGCGCATGATATTGGAGAGGACCGCCCGCACGTTTTTCGGAATCCAGCCCGCCCGCAGCGGCACGGTACACACGTGCGGGCCCAGGTCGCCCATGCAGCCGTATTCGCCGTTGTACTGGAGCATGCGTTTCCAGTTGATCGGCTTGTTTGGGTCGAGGTCGCTGCCGTGCAGGAAGCCGGCGTTCGCCTTGATGATATGCCCGAGGGCTCCGGCCTCCAGCATCCGCCCGATTCGCTGGACCGCCGGGAAGAAGATGAACTGTGACGCGCAGCGCACGAAACACTCGGGATGGCGTGCGATGGCGACCATAATCGCGTCGTTGGCCCGGCGGTCGATGCCGAAGGGCTTTTCGCCCATCAGGTGCTTGTCGGCTTCCAGGGCCGCCACGTAGAATTCCTCGTGCAGGTCGTGCGGCACGGCGATATAGACGGCCTCGACCGCGGGATTTCCCAGCAGCGCGCGATAGTCGCTCGTCACTTGTCGGAGGGTCGGGACGTTGTCTTTGAACCACCCGATCTTGGGCGTGTCGAGCGTGCGATTGCAGAGGGCCACAATCTCCGGCCGTACGGTCATCTCCGGCAGGTGCAACCAGCGCGCCGCCGCACTGGCAAACTCCCGCCCCATCATCCCGGCCCCGATAATCCCGAATCGAACCGTCCGCATTCATTGACCTCCACGTCCACCGAGAACCGATTCGTGCCCTCCCCGCATCCGACAGACACGGTCCCAGATACTACCGCAGTCGGGGATGTAACACAAGCCGACTGCTGGGGACTCTGTCCCCAGCCCCTGGCATTTGTCCCTTTGGGCCAATAGCATGTCAGCGAGCTTTGAGTGGCGCCCGGCGCTGGTTTGTCACCCCTGTACTGCAAAGGCGCGGTACCTTGGTTTCTCCAGCTAGCATTTTTCGGAGGAGGCAGATGAAGATGGTACGTGGGACGCGCCTCACGGGCTATGCGCTATTTGTAGGGTGCGTACTACGCACGGTTCCCTTTGACTTGGCCGCGGCTGGAGGCCGCGCTGCGGAGGAGCCGACTCACGAAGCGCGAACGTGCTTGTTATCGGGCACAATCCCACGCGCAGGGGTCTGGATTCCTGCCCATTCGACCACGCTCAGGGCGGCTTCTGCGCAGCAATGACGGAGTTGTGGCGGCAGGACGCGTTGTCACAGGGGCGATGATCGGTAGCCGGGTGACGAGCATGCCGGGTTTGCCGTTTGTCTGGTCCGGGTTTCATCGCCCGCGGATGGCGGCGACGAGGTCTTCGGCGGGCGCGGTCTTGAGGATGTAACCCTCGGCCCCGGCCTGCCGCATCTTCTCGATCAAGTCCGCTTCATCGTACATCGACAGCGCAACCACGCGCGTCCCGGGCAGGTGCAGCTTGATTTGGCGCGTGGCCTCATCGCCGTTGATCAGGGGCATGGCCACGTCCATGACCACCACATCCGGGCGCAGCTGGCTGGCCAGGTTGATCACCTCGCGGCCGTTGGCCGCCGCGCCGACCACCTCGATGCCGGGCACCTCGGCCAGCAGCGACGCCAGGCCCTCCCGCACGATCTCGTGATCGTCCGCCAGCAGGACGCGCAGGACCGGGCCGGAAGACGGAGGACGGAGGACGGACGACGAACCTCGGAGGCCAGCGCGGTCCTCCGTCCACGGTCCTCTGTCCTGTGTTTCCTGTCCGTCGGGGACGACGATATGGAACGTGCTGCCCTGGCCCTTGGCGCTCTTGATCTTCATGCGTCCGCCGAGCAGCTCGATGCGCTCGCGGATACTGAACAGGCCGAACCCGGCGGTCTCCCGCAGCTCCTGCGGGTCGAACCCACGCCCGTGGTCGGAGACCGACAGGCAGACACACCGCCCCATGCGCCGCAGCCGAATCCGGGCCTCGTTGACCCGGGCGTGCTTGACCACGTTGAACAGCAGTTCCTGGGTCGCTTTGTACAGGAAGGCTTTGAGCGCATCCGACCGCACGGTCACCTCGTTGACGGCATCCACATGGACGATCAGGCCGTGCTTCTCCTGGATCTGCCCCGCCAGCCAGTTGAGAGTTTCTACCAGGTTCCCGTGGTACAGCACCGCCGGACTGAGCTCGTGCGACAGGCTGCGGGATTTCTCAATCGCGTCCTTGAGCATGTGATCGACCTTGGTGACAATTGCTTGTTTCGGCGGGTCGCGCCTGATCCGGTTGCCCAGCATCTGCAAGTGGAACTTCGCCGCGGCCAATTGCTGCTGCAAATCATCGTGCAGGACCTCCGCTAAATGTTTGCGCTCGCGGTCCTCTGCCTCCGAGACCTCGAGCGCCAGCCGCTGGAGTTGCCGGGCCCGGTGCTGCAACTGCGCCGTGCGCTGGGCCACTTTCACCTCCAGGGTCTTATTCAAGTCGCGCAGGGCCTCCTCGCCTTGTTTGCGGTCGTTGATGTCGAGTATGATGCCGCTGGAGCGGACGGGGCGCCGGTCGGTATCCCGGCCGTCGAATTGGACCTGTCCTTTGATCAGGATCCAGCGGACGGTGCCGTCCGGCCGGATGACGCGGTGTTCGTTCTCGAGGACGCCGGTGCCGGCTGGATCGCAGGCGGCGTCCAGGGCCTGCTGCAGTTGCCCGGCATCGTCCGGATGGACGAAGCTTGGGACCCGGCCCAGCGTCGGGGGAATCGGCACGTCGGCGGGCAGGCCCAGAATCTCCCGCATCTCGGGCGAGCAATACACACGGTCGGCCACCAGATCGGCATCATAGACGCCGAAGTGGGCTGCCTGTGCCGCTTGTCGCAGCCGCTCTTCGCTCTCGCGCACCGCCTCCTCGGCCCACTTGCGCTCGGTGATGTCGATGTTGATGCCGGTCATGCGCAGGGGGTCGCCGGACTCGTCTCGGAAGACCTGCCAGCGTCCGGCCACCCAATGGACGCTTCCGTCGGGCCAAACCACGCGCCATTCCCACTCTGTGGGTGCGCCCGTTTCGAAGGCTCGCGCCACTCGGCGCTTCGCCTCCTCCCGATCTTCGGGATGGACAAGCTGCTCCCACGCCTCCTGAGTGCCGCCGAAGCCGCCCGGCGGCAGGCCGTACATCGCTTCCAACTCCGGCGTCCATCGGTCCACACCGGTCTGAACGTTCCATTCGAATGTGCCGATGCGCGCCGCCTGCTGGGCCAGCCGCAACCGCTCTTCGCTCTCGCGCAGGGCCTCTTCGGCCTGTTTGCGCTCGGTGATGTCCAGATTGATCCCTGCCCAGGAGATGATCCGGCCCTGTTCATCCCGTATCGGCCTGCCAATCGCCAGCACATGACGGTAGTCGCCTTCTTTCGTTCGGAAACGGTGTTCCTGCTCGAACGGTTCACCGGTCGCGACGCAGCGAAGCCAATGCTCTCTTGTCGGCTCGACATCTTTCGAGGGCAACAGGTGCAGCCAGCCGAACTGTTGGACCTCCTCCATCGTTATCCCGACGAGTTCCAGGAACGAGTTGCTGACATAGGTGCAGTAGCCGCTCGCATCGGTGAGCCAGACTCCGTAAGGGATCGTCTCCCCGACGGTGCGGTATCGCTGCTCACTTTCGCGCAGCGCCTCCTCGGCCCGCTTGCGCTCCGTGTCGTCGAAGACGTAGCCCTTGATTTCGTACAGCTCGCCTTGCTCGTTGAAATGGCCGATGAGGTTCTCGACGATGTAGATCGGCTCGCCGTCCCGGCGTTTCCGCCAGACTTCAAAACGGTCGATCTTCCCTTGTTGCTTCAATCTCTCCAGAAGTGCTTCCCGCTCCTGGGGATCGAGGTAGAGATCCAGCATGCTCGTCCCGACCGCCTCCTGGGGCCGGGCGAACCCGAACGTTCGGGCGAAAGACGGATTACACAGCAGGATTTGCCCCTCGGGCGTGCAGATGAAATTCCCCGTCAGGTCGTCCTCGAAGAGACGGTGGTAACGCTGCTCGCTTTCGCGCAGGCCCTCTTCGGCACGTTTGCGCTCGGTGATGTCATGGACCATGCCGACGGAGCGGGCGATCCGGCCGGCGTCGTCGCGGAAGTGTTCGCACTTCTCATGCACGAACCGAATTTCGCCGGTGTTCCTGCGGACGATGCGGTGCTCGATCTCGTAGGTGTCGCGGTTCTCGCGCAACGAGCCGGTGTAGGCGGCGTCCACCGCCGCGCGGTCCTCCGGGTATACGCAGTCGAGAAACGCCTCGTAGGTCGCGCCGAATTCCTGCGGTGCCAGGCCGAACATGCGATAGACCTCGTCCGACCAGGTCAACTCATCCCTGGTCAAGTCCAGCTCCCAACTGCCCAGATGTGCGATCTCCTGCGTATGTTCCAACCATTCCCGGCTCTCGCGCAGCGCCTTTGCAGCCTGCTTGCGCTCGGTGACGTCCCGCCCATACAGATTGACGTAGTCCTCCGACGCAATCGGAGCGAGTGAAAACGAGTATACGACCTCGCCGCATACAACCTCTGCGTCTATTACCTCGCCGGTATCCAATGTGCGTTCGACCTGCCCGCGGATCTCGTCAGGGATTGGCTGGCCCAACTGGCAGTTCCACAATTCGAGCAGTTGTGTACTGGCGGCGTTTGCATACAGCAACGTGCCGTCCCCGGCCACGCGTAACACTGGCCACGGATTTTCCTCTGGAAAGAGCGCTATACTATGCAGGGCCTCTTCGGCCCGCTTGCGCTCGGTGATGTCCTGGGCCACACCCTCCACCGCGATCACCTTGCCCTCCACGTCAAAGACCGGCACTTCCTGGACCTCCAGCCACCGGCTCGATCCGTCCTTGTGCCACGCGTTGACTTCGTAGGGCGGCTGACGGATCCCCTGAATGCTCAGTTCGGTATGTCGGTGCACGGCCTCATTGACAGGATGATCCGTCAGGTATGTGCTGTAGTGAGCCATGAATTCATCGGGCGTATAGCCGAGGATGTCGGTGAGCGACTCACTCACGTAGTTGAACACTCCCTGCGTGTCATGCCTGTAGATGAAATGAGACCCCTTGAGGTTGTCGATTAGCCGCCGGTTCCGCTGCTCGCTCTCCCGCAGGGCCTCTTCGGCCCGTTTGCGCTCGGTGATGTCGCGCGCATACAGGTTCGCGTAGCCCTCCGACGCAATCGGAGCGATGGCGAAGGAGTATGTGATCGGGCCGCACACCACGTCTGCTTCGACGATTTCCTGGGAATCCAACGCCTGCACGACGTACTGGCGGATTTGCTCGGGAGCGGCCTGGCCCGCCCGACAATCCCACCACCTCAGTAGAGACGCACTGGCGCTGTTCGCAAACAACAGCGTGCCGTCACGGGCCACTCGCAAGGTGGGCGCCGGGCTCTCCTCGGGGAACAGCGCCACACTTCGCAGCGCCTCCTCCGACTGCTTCCGCGCGTCGATATCCGAGAGGACCCCGCGCAGCCGCAGGATAGTGCCGTTGCCGTCGTCAGGGTAGACGTATTGGCCGCGATCCTCGACCCAATGCACGGACCCATCCATCCAGACAACGCGGAATTCGCAGGAGTAGTCCTCGCAGCGCTCCATCGATTCGCGCAGGGCCTGTGCCTGGCGCTGGCGGTCCTGCGGGTGTATACGCTGCCGGAACCCCTCACGCGTGAGCGTTACCTCACCGGGTTTACAGCCGAGAAGCCTGTAAATGCCTTGTGACCACTTCACACGTTCTGTGCCGACCTCCCACTCCCAGACGCCCACCCTCCCGGCCTCCATCGCCAGATGCAGGTGCTCCTCGGCCTCCTGCAGGGCCTGCTCGTTCTCCCGCAGCTCGTCATTGGTGGCTCGCAATTCCTCGGCCTGTACCTGCAGTTCTTCTGCCTGTGCCTGGAGTTGCTCGTTGGCATTCTCCAGGGCCTCCTCGCCCCGTCGGCGTTCGGTGACGTCGCGAATGACGCACAGATGCCGGCCCGGCGGGATATTGGCGACGGCGTAGATGTCCACGTAGCGCACCTGCCCATCGGCGCTGGTCAACGGCATCTCCCCGTGGAAGCTGCCGGTGGCCCGGAAGTTCCGCCAGACGACCGGGACGTCGATGTGGTCGCCGACGAATTCCGAGAGATGATGTCCGATGAGTTTCTCCGGGGGCAGGCCGAAGATGGTTTGGACGGCCGGATTGGCCTGGACGTAGGTACCCTCGTCGTCCGCGATGACGATGGCGTCCCGGCTGGCCTCGAAGATCGTGCGGAAGCGCGATTCGCTCTCCTCCAGGGCCTGCTGGTGCTCGCGCAAAACGCGGATCGAGTGGGCGGAGGCCTCCAGCTCGGTCAGGTCCGAGGCCACCAGGCAGATGCTCGTGCTGCCGGTGGTCGCCAGCAGACTGGCTGAGACCTGGACGGGCACGGCGGCGCCATCGGCGGACCGCAACGTTACGCGCTGCTGGACCGGGCCTGCCTGGGCGTCCGCCAGCACCTCTTTCAAGCACGGATGCTGCGGGCGGGCGGCGAAGGTCATTACCTTGCGGCCCAGGACCTCGTGCATGGGTGTCTTGATCAGGTCGCAGAACCGCTGGTTGCTGAACAGGACCGTCCCATCCAGGTCCACGATCAGGGCGGCCTCGTTCATCGTCTCGACGATTATCCGGTACACGTGCTCGGCACCGGTGAGCGTACAGACCTGCTCGCCCTGTGGGGTGGTCATTACCAGAGCATCGACGTCGCCGGTGCGGATCGCCTCCAGCGTCTGCTCCGCTTCTTCGAGTCGCCAGCGCAGCTCTTCGTTCTCTCCGCGCAACCGGGCCTGGGTGCGACGATCTTCTTCCTTGGCGTCGTTCACGATTTTGCTTTCATACTTCCAATCATAATTCGCGGGTGGATTCCGGCCTCTTGTCATTTCGACCGGAGGCCGAAGGCTGGAGTGGAGACACGCAGCGGAGAACCCGCCTCGGCAATCCGACCGCGAAGGATAACACGCCAGATTCGTGGCCGGATATCTCGACTCCGCTTCGCGTCGCTCGACATGACGGAGGGCGACCCCGTCGGTTCGGCAGACCACAGTCCTGCAGTTCCAACCATATCCATCCCGCGAGAGTCTTTCACGTTTTCTTGATTCGCAGGGCCGGGACGGCCCTGCGACCGTGGGCAAGATGCCCATGCTGCTCTTGGGGTTATGGGCAGGATTCCCATGCTACGTCTCCTTGGTGCGCAGATCCAATCCCACCAGCAGCTTGTCTTTGTCGGCCATGCTGCCGGTGAATTTGCGCAGGGGCTCGGGCAGTTTCTTGACCAACGTCGGGGCGGCGATGATCTGCTCGCCTTTGGCCAGCGTCGGCTGCTGATACATATCGATCACTTCCAGCTCGTAGCGACCCGCCAGGTGTTTCGTGCAAACGGCCGTGACCGTGCGGATGGCCGGCTCGGAGCGCGGCGTGATGCCCGCGACGTACAGCCGCAGAACGTACTTTTGTTCCTTGGCTTCTTCCGCCGCCGTCTTCAGGGCCTTCTGGGCTGACTGAGGTTGTTTCTTCCCATTCATATGTTGCTCCACATTCCCGCTTAGCGCGGGCGAAGATCCAGGCCCACGAGAACGCGCTCGGCGTTGGAGAGGTCTCCGATGATTTTGCGGACCGGCTCGGGCAGCTTGCGAACCAGGGTCGGCACCGCCAGGATCTGGTCGCCGCGGGCCAGCTGCGGGTTCTTCAGCAGGTCGATCACTTCGATACTGTACTTTCCAGCCAGGTGCTCCTCGCAGAGTCGCTCAAGGTTCTCCAGGGCCGCAATCGAGCGCGGCGTCTGACCTGCCACGTAGAGCCGCAACTCCCACCGCTCCAACTCGGCGGCCGTGGGTCGGCGCGGGCCGGGACGCGGCGTGCGGGCCTCACTTGTTTTGGCTGGCATGGGTCTTGTTTCCTTTCTTGGTTCTGCTCTTCGCTGGTTCTGCACTCCGTATGCGGCCCAGTTCCGCCCGCTCGTGGGCGGCGGCCATTAGACGGGCCTGTTCTTCGCTCTTGAGGGTCTTGATTTCTTCCGCCAGAGCGGCGTTCCTGAGCGCCGGGGCGTCCAACTGCGCTCTGGCGACCGCCTGCTCCTGCTCCAACTCACGTCGGCGTTGGGCCGCCGCCTGCTCGGCTGTGGCCTGGGCCCTGTCGCGGGCCTCCTGGGCGACCCGGGCCGAGCCGGCTAGGACCGCCCTGGGACCGACGCAAACGTCGGTGAGTTGAATGCCCTGGTTCGTCAGGACGAATTCGCGGACCTGGTTGGAATGCGCCATGCCGGGGCTCTTGAGGATGAACATCAGGCGGTTGCGCTCCGCGCTCATTTCGACGTTGCGCAGCAGCAGCCAAGTGTCCATCAGCGACGAGACGCCCGCTTCCGTCTGCTCGACCGGCCCGCCGCGCCGGGTGAGATTGGTGAACAGGGCCGTGACGCCCTCGTTCTTCAGAAAGTCGATCATTCGCGTCAGCGTGGACTTGACTTCCTCGGGCTCGCCCACAACCATGAGATTGGTGATGGGGTCTACGATAACGACGGACGGATGGAAACTGTTCACCAGGTTGTGAATACTCACCAGGTGCTGCTCCAGGCCGCAGAACGTCGGGCGCACGGCGTGGAAGCGCAGCAGCCCCTTATCGGCCCAGCGGTCCAGGTGGTAGCCGACCGAAGCCATGTTCTGGATAATCTGCGCCGGCACTTCCTCGAAAGCGATGTAGAGACAGCGTTCGCCCCGGCGGCAGGCCGCAGCGACGAAGGCGGCGGCCACACTGGTCTTGCCCGTGCCGGCGGTGCCGGTAACGAGCGTGGGTCGCCCGCGCGGCAGGCCACCGAAGGTGATTTCATCCAGCCCGCGAATGCCGGTCGGGCACTTCTCGATACCCTCCAATTGCTTGTCTTTTTGAGTCTGTTTCACCATCGGGAATTCCCTTGCTCGGGCGCGGCGACCGGCGCCGCTCTGCCTGACGGGCGCCCGCCGTCGTAAAAGGTGTATATCCGATGCACGATGACTTGTTTGCGTTTTTCCGTCTCTTGCCGCCCATCCAGCGTTGCTCGACAGCGCCATATCCACAGGTGCAGCCAGTCAAACAGCAAAAACAATCCACACGCATTCCTCCGAATTCTATATGGAGAATTGATGAGAGGTTTCTAAGGAAATTCCTTAACTCGGAGGAACCACCCTTTTTGACTGGGAGCCCCTGCGGCGGGCCAACCTTGTGACATGGCGTGACTCGCGTGGATTTCGGGGAAACAATCGGTGGGGAATCCGTGTATAGAATGGTAAGATGTCGGCTATGAACGGGCTGGCCATGCTGTTGACGAGACGGTTGAACGTGCCAAGGGGAGTGGCTCTCGGTACGGCTGCCGGGGCCGTACTGCTGCTCGTTTTGAGCGGTGCCAGCGGCGTGGGTCAAGTGCAAACGCCGCCGCGGGCGGGCGACAGATGGTCGATCGACGATTTCTCAACGGGTGACGCGAACAGCCTGCCCGATGCCCGGTGGGAGTTTGTGAATGGCCGGGCGACGGGCGGGATTTCGACCGGCGCAGCCCGGCTCGAAGAACACGAGGGTCGGAAGTGTCTGCATCTGACGGGGACCGTCGCGCCGAACAGCCGAGGCTCACTCGTTCAGGCCCGGCGCTCTTTGCTGGCCAAGCGTCGGCCGCTCGACGCCCAGGCGTATGACGGTCTGCGGCTGACGGTGAAAGGAAATGGTGAGAATTATGCTATTCATCTACGAACGAAAGACACCCGGTTTCCGGGGCAGCGCTATCAGGCACAGTTCCCGACGACCGGACAGTGGCAGGAGATCAAACTGCCCTTCGAGAGTTTCGTCTCGACCGTGCTGGGGCGGCCTCTGGACCGGGCCGGCCTCGTGAGCCTGGCGGTCGTCGCAGCCGCCAAGGAAGGCAAGGCGGACATTTATATCGACGCAATTGCATTGTATCGGGAGCGAGACATGTACCGGAACCTGACGCCGGAAGAAGAACGGGTGATTGTCCATAAAGGCACGGAGCGGCCGTTCAACGGCAAGTACAACCAGCACTTCGAGACAGGCGTCTATACCTGCCGGCGGTGCGGGGCCGAGCTGTTCGAGTCCTCGTCCAAGTTCCGCTCGGACTGCGGCTGGCCGAGCTTCGACGACCAGATCCCCGGCGCGGTCCGACAGCAGCCGGACCCCGACGGCCGGAGAGTGGAAATCATCTGCAACAACTGCGGCGGCCACCTCGGACACGTTTTCCGCGGCGAGAAGCTCACGCCCAAGGACACGCGTTACTGCGTGAATTCGATCTCGATGGATTTCCTCACCCCCGAGCAGCGCGCCCAGAGGACAGCGGACAACACCGCCGCGAATCCGCAATCCGCAATCCACAATCCACAATCGGGGCCATCTCCAACCCCCCAGCCGCCGGCGCCGGAACGCGCGCTCTTTGCCTCGGGGTGTTTCTGGGGCACGGAGTATCACTTCCAGCGGGTCCCCGGCGTCATCTCGACGACCGTGGGCTTCACCGGCGGTCACGTCGAGAACCCGACCTATAAGCAGGTCCGCACCGGCCGGACCGGCCACGCCGAGACGACTGAGGTCCTCTACGACCCCTCGAAGGTCACCTACGAGCAGCTTGCCCGGCTCTTCTTCGAGACCCACGATTTCACGCAGTTGAACCGCCAGGGCCCGGACATCGGTCCACAGTACCGTTCGGCCATTTTCTACCTCGACGGCGAGCAAAAGCAAGTCGCCGAGCGGCTGGTGCGGCAGTTGCGTCGAAAGGGCTACAAGGTGAAAACCGAGATCACCCCCGCCGGCAGATTCTGGCCCGCCGAGGATTACCACCAGGACTACCACAACAAGAAAGGCGACACTCCTTACTGTCACCTCTACCGCCGGATCTTCTGAGAGGGTGGCCGCACGGGCCTCTCGACTGTCGAAGATCAGTCATTTGCAGGGTGCCCGCAGCAGCTAGTCCCTGACGACAGAAGCGACAACGGAGTCGAGGCATCCAGTTGCGGGTCGGATATGTCCTTCATTCACAAGCACAATCGCCATGGGAGGGGCAGCCCGGGATCAGGTGCGGCTGTTCGACGGCGCCCGGTTCCGGTCTGCCGGATGGGGCGATGCGGCGCAGGATGTAGCGGTAGGCCCGCCGGGCAAGGCATTTCGGGATGCGATACTCGTGGGCGATCCAGTCGATGATGACCTCTTCGGTCTCACCACTCGAAAGCTTCCGACGAAACTCGTCGGCAGAGGTGGCTTGCTGAAGGCCGCGGTACACGAACCGCAGCTTCAGGAGCAGGAGGATCGGCCCGACGACGGACCAGTAGCCGAACGGCCACGCGATAATGAAGGTGATGAGCAAAGCATACTGCTCGCGCGGGGCATGGAATAGAAGGTAATAGACGGCCAGCGGAACGGCCGTCACGAGGCCGATCACCCAGACAACCGCGGCAACAGCACCATAACGGAACATGTGTGTCCCCAACCGAATTCGTGGTCTCGTCGGTTCTATATCACAGTTCCTATCGGTCGAAATCCGGAGTTGCTTTAGAGCCTTTGACAGAACAGGGTTCCGATGTCATTGCAAGCAGGGCAGCGACGAAGCAATCTGGGTTCCCAAACGCAATTCCGCGCCTTTGGGATCCCTTTCAATCCCCGGCACGAGAGATTCTTTCGCTTCGCTCGCCGTGACACAGAAGCAGTCATTGCCACGCTCTTCTGCCTGCTACTGAACGTGTCTGTCAAAACTCATGAGGCCGATGAGACGGCGTCACAGCCGGTCCTTGATTTTGCGAAGCAGGCGGGGCAGGAAGCGGCCGGCGATGACGACGGCGATGACGAGGAGAACGAGGAGCACGGGGGCGTAGGCGCTGTAAGAGGCCGCCCGTTCGTGGACGTGACGCCAGAATAGCGCCCAAGCGATGATGGCCGTGTAGGTGGCACCGAGCACGATGGTCATGTTCAACCAGACCGGCAGACCCAGCAGGAACCCAATCACGGAGCCGACCATCGGGCCGGTCATCCAGAACGGAAACCAGACGAAGACGAACAGCCCGACGATGCCGTAGCGCTGGATCTTGGCCTGGTGCGTCAGGGCCGCCTGGTGGGCGCGGTCAAAATAGTTTTTCAGCGAACTGATCACCAGCAGATGCTCCCAGGCCAGGACGAACAGGGGGTAGAAGACCAGCACGGAGACGGTTTCGATGACGGCGCAGATAGGAATGACCTCGCGATTCCGCAGACCCAGCGAGTATCCGATAGCCATACCGGCGGCCCGCCCGAACACAAGCTCCGTGGTGGTCGTCCCCAGGAAAGCGTGGAACTGGTCCGGAGAGAGCAGCAGGGTGATGCCGAGCCAGAGAATGTAGATGAACGCCAGGGCGACGCCGACCAGCAGGAGCCGGCCCTCTGCGCTGTTCAACAGAGTCCACTTTAACTGGTTTTTCTGTTCCGGATCCAATGCAACTCCCGATAGTCCTGACCACCATGATAGCTCCCTATGCGGTCTACGTCAATCACTGGCACGAGGAAGAAGCGGGCTAAGGGCCGCGGCTTTGACGATGCCATCCGGCCGATTCACCCGGGGACACTGGCGGATTCGATATCCAAGGGGGCACCGTTGAATGGGCGTTGACCGCAGGGGGCCGCGTGACTACAATCGCGGCTGTTGCCGTCCGTAATCGAGGCGTGAGGTCCGCGTCGGAAACTTGAATGGCTCACAGGAAAGAACGAGGTGAAGGAGCATGAAGGCAAAACCAGTCGACTCACATCTGTCCCGTCGGCGCTTTCTGGCGACCGGCGCAGCATCCGTGGCGGCCCTGGGCATTATGGGCTCGGGCTGCACGCAAGAGGAAAGGGGTAGTATGGCCAAGGGGAAGATTCCTATCGGGGTGCAGCTTTACTCGGTCCGCAGCGTGGCGGAGAAGGACCTGTCCGGCACGCTTGCCAAGGTCGCGCAGATGGGTTACGAGGGTGTCGAGTTCGCGGGCTATTACGGCCACAACGCCAAAGACATCCGCAAGATGCTCAACGACAACGGCTTGGTCTGCTGCGGCACGCACACTCAGATGGCGGACCTCGCTGAAGACAAGCTGGCCGCCACGCTCGAATTCAACAAAACCCTGGGCAACAAATACGTGATTGTCCCCTGGCTCCAGCCGAATGAGGCCAATCCCCGGGAGGCATGGCTCGCGTATGCCAAGCGGTTCAACGAGCTGGCCGAGAAGCTCGCGCCACAAGGTATGAAGATCGGCTACCACAACCACGCCCATGACTTTGCCCCGGTAGGCGACACCACCGGCTGGGACCTCCTGGCCAGCAACACGCGACCCGACGTCATCATGCAGCTTGATCTCGGCAACGCCATGAGCGGTGGCGCCGATCCCATTACCTACCTGCGGCGCTATCCCGGCCGGACCGTCACCATCCATCTCAAGGAGTTCTCCGCCACGAACAAGAACGCCATGATCGGCGAAGGCGACGTCAAGTGGGCCGAGGTCTTCAAGCTCTGCCGGAGCATCGGCGGCACCCGCTGGTACATCATCGAGGAAGAGAAGGACGTCTATGAGCCGCTGGAGGGCATCGAGATTTCCCTGAAGAATCTCAAGAAAATGCGCACCTGAGGCGCAGCGGTAGCGTGCGTATCACGCACCGTCAGGTCTGAGTTGCACAGACACAAGATTCCGCGGCTACACGCGAGTTGGCCGAGTGACCGAGTGGGAGCGGTGAGCGCGAGCTTGCCGATGGTCTTGCATAGAGGATGAAAAGGCTGGGTGCCATGCTTGCGCCTGCGTAGGCACGCCCTTATCGTCGTGAAAGCATGACCACACCAACGTGGACATGGCACCCCGCGATAGATTGTAGCGCATGTCAGCCGAGGGGTTCGGCGGTGTGGCTCATATCCCTCAGGTCGAGAATCACGGCCCGCGCGGCGCCGGTAATCCAATCCGTCGCTTCGCCCGGGTTGATGACTAAGGTCCTGCCGGCCCGCCGAATACCCCGCTGGTGTGTGTGGCCGTAGATGACGAGATCGTACATCTGGTTTTGGACCGCCTCTTCCGCCAGATGGTTCGTGTGCATCATGCAGATCTTTCTACCCGCCAGCTCGCCTTTGTAGCAGTACTCGTGAATCTCGCCGCCGAAGCCCTCGATGGTGCGCTTTAGATGAAGCTTTTCGCCGTCATTATTCCCGAAGACCGCGATGAATCTGGCTTGGCGCAGCTCGGCAAAGGCCTTGGCCGTGAAGGGCGCGACGATGTCGCCGCCGTGGAGAACGTATTCCACGCCGCGTCGGGCGAAAATCTCGGCGGCCTGCGAGACATTGCGACGATGATCGTGTGTGTCCGAGATAATCCCGATTCGCATCGTTATCCCCCTTAGTTGCCGGAGACGATATAGTACCGCTTGCCTTTGTCGGTCTGCAGCACTTGCAGACGCATTGTCAGACTGTACGTTCCGTGCGCATCAAAGCGGTCCTTGGCTGCGTAGGGGACTGTCAAGCCGTCCTCACTTGCCGGTCCGAAGACGTAGGAGACGTTCGGCTCGCTCCCGCATATCCGGGCCCACTTGGCCGCTGTGGTGCCCGGCCACAGAATCTCCATCTCCGCATAGTCCTCGGCGGCCCGGGCCTCCCAGAAGGCCCGGCATACCGCCTCCGGCGATTCCGGCCACTGTGGCCGTTGCCTGATCACGGCGAAGGCCCGGCCCTGGGCCTGCTCAAAAGCGCTCATGTTCCGTCGCGCGGTCTCCATCTCTCGATGAAGAAGCAGCCGATATCGCAGCCCCAACACGACAACACCGCAGACCGCCACCGCGATCAGGAGGTAACCCACTCTCCACCGAGGCACTCTCATAATAGCTCTCCTGTGAGTCGGTCCGTGTTGTCATTCCTTTTTCTGCATGGCCTGATAGGCGGGATGCTCTTCCATGCGTTGGCGGCGGTCCCGCTCGATCTGGTCGAATCCCGCCGAGAACTCCGGTTTGAAGTTCTCTTTGATCTGCGGTACGCCGAGTTGCTCAAGGCAGTACAGAAAATGGGCGAGGGCCGCGTCATCGCCGGGACTGACACCTGTGAAAATCTCCCAATAGAGCAGGCCCGCGTATCCGTATTCGGCGAGATCGAAGACGATTTGTGTGTACTTCAGGAAATCCTCGTTCCATCGGGATTCGTCCTCGAAGAGTTCCCTCATGCTCATGTGGAGCAGCCCGCGATACAGTCGCTCGCCCGTGTCGACGTGAATCGGCGCGGTAGCGTAGAGCGGATCGAGGCCGTAAACCATTGCCTCATAGTCCTCGGCGACCTCGCCTGAGCGGGTCATCGCCATTCGAGTGAGCAGCAATTCATGGGTCGCCCATGCCGAGGTCGGGTTTTCTTTCAGGATATCCTCGAATACGGCACCGGCTTTCTCGCACCGACCCTGGTCGAACAATCGTATACCTTCTTCGATCCGTTTGGCCGTGGCGGCCTCGATGCCCTCGATTCTTCCGTTCAGCCGGGCCGTGAGCAGGGGGGCCAGATGTTCCTGCCCGGCAGTCTGGGGGAGAAACTCAATCAGTCGGCTGGCCTTGCCCAGTTCTCCATTGGCGGCAAACAGAGCAATCTGGCATCCCGCAATCGCGGGGTCGCCTTTTGCCATCTCCATGGTGGCCCGCCAGTAGTCTGGATTGTGGAAAGTGAGTTTCTCCACGTTGACTGTCTCGTCCCAGCCAAGACGGAGAATTTGTTCGCCGAACATTCTGACGCCCTCGAACTTGGGCTCGACCTGCGAGGCCGCTCCGGCCAGCAGTGGAATGACCTGCTCGCGGCACCATTTGCGAAGCAGCCGAATCTTCTCCGGCAAGGCCGCCTTCTGGTATTCGCGCGACTCCCGCCAGGAAGGATAGAGCGATGCGGGGATTCCCGGGTCGTTGCTTTCTTTCATCCCCTTCGGGTGGTACACGAACGCGAAGTGACAATCCACAAAGAGTGGCCGCGGTGGTGTCTGTTCCGTCAGCATTTGGGTGATCTTTTGCCTGGCCGCGGCGCCGAGTTCCTCCGACGCCACGATGGCAAACTCAGGATCGCCCTGTGGATGCAGGATGATGGCCACGATGACGGGCTGGTCCAGGTCCGCCGAATCGAGGAGCTTTTCGAGAGCGTCCATAATTGGCGACGCCCAGGAGCCCAGAGCTTTCACCTCAGGTCCGTTCACGGGCAGAATGGTCAAGCTTTGGAGCAGTGACAAGGACACCCTTGATGCGGTGCCCCCATCTTCGGGCCCGGCAACGGTCTTCGGACGCACAAACCAGTCCTGCTGGCTCCGATCATAGCAGGCCTCGGGATCCCCAGGTTCGACCACCATCTCATCTCGGCTGGGGCGCTTTGCCGACTGCGATACACAGCCATTCGATACATGCAGGGTCATCGCAACGGTGCACCAACCTAACAAGATCATGATGTATTTGCGCGAGATTGGTTCTATCATTCTCTTTCCTCCGGATTTCTACAGGTGGCTAATGTCATGAATCTTGGCTTTGTGGTTGAGAGTCATCTTTTTGCCTGACGGGGTCCGAACGCACGGAGACTTCCGGCAGGAGTTTTTGCTTGAGGAAGAGGCTCGTCAGCGCGCCGAGCAACAGCAGCAGAAAGCTCAGGACGATAAAGTTCCAGGAGGACATCCGGGTCACGAGCAGATAGGCCCGCGGGAAGACCGGGATCCAGAGGATCAGGGCCGGCGCGACGTTCCGTGTCCGCCACAGCAGCGCGGCGAACAGCGTGCCGATCGCGAGGAGCACGGCGAGGTCCACCCAGTGCAGCGTCTTGGGCAGATAGTCGAAGATGCAGGCGATGGCCGCGAGGGTCCCGAGCAGGACATAAACCGCAGGAGTGCGGCGGCCGAAGGCGAGGGCCAGGGCCATGATGCCCAGGGCCCCGACGCCCAATATCGCCCCGGCGGCGGTCAGGCTGTGCGCCTTGGCGAATTCGGCCAACGCGTGCGTTGTTCCCAGGCCGATGGTCGCGGCGATAATGCCGGCGAAACACAGGTGCACGTTGCGCAGAATCGCGCCGAAGGTCAGCAGGACGACGATGAGTCCGCCGCCGAAGAGCCGCAGGTTGAAATCATGGCTTCGGCTCATGGTCAACAGGACGCCCAGCCCGTAGCCAAGCGCCAGGAAGCGCAGCCAACTGCAACGGCGGCGAACGCCCATCCACAGGAGCGCCAGGCCGGTCAAGCCCAGGACGACGGGCGGGTAGGAGACCGCCTCGATCCCGATTGACGCCGGGATGGCCGTCAGCTTGTTCGGCACGGCGAATACGGTCAGTCCCAGGGGGACGCACGCCATCACCACCTCCAGGCCCTCCCACCGTTTTTCCAGACTGCGGATGAATTCGAGCAGCAGGAGTGACATGACGGTAACGAGCGGGAGGAAATCGCCGGAGACGTAGTCGATGGCGAACATGTAGGCGACGCCGTACTGGTGGAAGCCCGCCGCCGCGAGCAGTACCAGCGTGAAGAGCCACGCCATCGCGTCGGTGTGGAGGAACGCGGGCCGGCGGTCTCGCGCGCCGTCCTGAGTGTAATTGCGGCTCGCGGCCTCGACGAAGACCAGGGCGGCTCCCACCAGGATGACGAGCCAGGAGAACAGCCATTGGCTTCGGCGCAGCTCGTCGGTCGCCGTGCGGGCCATGAGCGGCCGGGCCATGAGCGAGGAGCCGAGGAAGTTCCACGTGAGTATGAGCGCCAGGCCGAGGGCCGAGAGCATACCGATGCGCAGCGAGACATATCGGCGCAGGACGTAGAGCTTGCCAAAGCCCAGGATGACCGAGCCAAATCCGATGGCCAGGCAGATGTTGAGCCCGCTCGGCGCGACGACGCCGAGCGTCATGCCGCTGGCGACCAGGAACAGGGCGACGAGGATGACCAGGGATATGGCGTCGTCCGTCACGTGGCGCCAGACGACGATCAGCACGAGCACGCCCAGCAGCGCCAGCTCATAGGCGTTCAGCACCGCCACGCAGGGGAGGATGTCGGCGAGCACGCCGCTCTTGGCCAGCGGCGGACCGATAAGCTGCGTGATGCCATATACGATGGACAGGGCGCTGAGACAGTACAGGATGCTGCCGCCGGTCAGGCTCAGGAATCGTCCGATGGCATCACGATTGTTCAGAAAGGCGGTGAGGGCGGAGCCGAGCGGCATGCTCCAGATACTCGGGTGGCGCCGGCACTGGTCCTGTGGCGCGGGCAGGCTGCTGGTGTCCTCGGCCGGAGGGTTGGAGGTATCCATATCGCTTCTCTACTCCCGCAAGTTCCTGAAAGCGCCGCACAAAGGCCCTTTTCCCATACGCAAGACACCTCCGCCGACCGGGGTCAGCGTCACCCGACAGCGTATCTCCCCCGGTGGTGGGCAGCAAGGAGAGAACATGCCGTGCTGAGCCAATACGAACCGCCGCTCGACCCTCAGGGCGTTGGCGTCTTTCGCGGCCTCTCTGTCAGGGCCTGCGCGTTGCCGACCACCTCGAGGGTCAGTCTCGACACCTCGGAGTCTTTTTCATTGGACAGGATCGTGAAGACCAGGTTGAGCCTGCCGACGGCGTAGCCGCCCTGTGTCAGATACTTGAACTCATTGGGTTTGGGCGCCTTGTCCGTCAACGTGAAAAGATAGCCGGTGGAAGACCTGCCCTGGAACTGGCGAATGTCACAGGTCTTTTCGACCGCCTGCGGCAGGGCCGCCTTGCCCATATCCTCGATCGACTTGCGTATCCCGACCAGTCTCTCATTGTCGGGCATATCTTCCTTGGGAGAGAAGACCGTGATAAAGACCTTTGACGAGCCATCCGGCGGGGGAGTTATCCGGATTTCCCGCGGCGCATTTTCTGACCCCGGTTTGATCTCGTCGGCCCAACTCGCCGGGATGTCCAGCTTCAAGGTCATCTGATTCATCGTGGGATAGCTCACTCGTACCTTCCGCGTGGATGTCTTGGGCGCCAGTTTCACGTCTCGCAGAATGGTATTGAATAACTCTCGTTCCCCCTCTTTGAAATACATCTTGGAGAGATGCACATCCATCCAGACGTTGCCTTTGGTCAGATAGGCGTTCACATGTTTCTGATCCATTTTTCTGCCGGCGTACTCCTTCACGATATACTCGGCGACGGCCATGTTCCCTAACTTGGACTGCACGATGTTTTCCTCTTTGGGCGGGGTGTCCTTGAGTTTTGCGAAGTAGAAGTCCCGGCACTGTTCCGCCGTTGCGGGCCGGCCCCGGTCCTCCAGGAATCCCGAAACGAGAATCCCGGTAGTCCAGTCCACGGCCAGGAAGCGGGCGCTCTTTCCATCCGGCGCGATCTCCTTCTGCTCGACAATCAGTTCCGCCCCGCCGACCTCCAGCGCCCAGTCCAGTTTCGGCAACGTCAAGAGGATAGCGCTCTTGACCGGCTCCTCTGTCTTCGGATTGCCGGTGGCGAGCGCCCCAACAAGAGAAAGATAGATCGCGCACTTCAACATCATTTCAGGTCCTTTCCATGAACGTGGATGGGTATGTGAAATTCCAACCCAATACCTTGGGCCTCCAGTTGCTCCAGTTGAATCCGGTGATCCGCTCGACCGGCCGGCATTGTCGTCGAAAACTCGCGGTCTTCCCGGCCAGGCAATCGTTACACTTAACTCGCGTTTTGCATGAATGTACCTGCTGTGACAACCGGCGGCAAGCCAAAATCGACACCGGCCACCAACCTCCGGTCCCGGTGTCCTCGGAATTTATTGACTTTCCGGTAGATTGGCACTATCATCAGCGCTGTCAGTAAAACTGGAGTCGATATTATGCAGAAGCAACTCACGGCGATCATCGAGCGCGAAGACGGCGGTTACGTGTCCCTCTGCCCGGAGCTCGACATTGCGAGTCAGGGTGGTACCATCGAAGAGGCGCGCGAGAATCTCCGGGAAGCGCTCGAATTGTTTTTTGAGACCGCCTCGCCTGCGGAGATTCAACAGCGTCGGCAGTCGGGCCTGCCACGCAGCGGGTTCGAATCATAATCGGCACGAGTCGGGGCAGGCATCAGGCATTACTCATCTTTCCTTTCTCTTTTACTGTGGGCGCGGCGCGCTGGGGGCGGTAGAATCTTCCCCTGAGTCAGGGTAACGGTGGTTCGTGGTTGGCGGCGGTTCGTGTCAATCATCAATCATCCTTAAGCCACTATCAATATCGATGAGGAGACTGCCATGTCACAGAAGAAATCCCACCTGTCGCGGCGGGCGTTCCTGGGTCGCACGGCGGCGGCCGCCGCGCTGCCGTACTTCGTGCCGTCCTCCGTGTTCGGCCGCAACGGCGCGGTCCCGCCCAGCGAGCGCATCATTTTCGGCGGCATCGGCCTTGGCGGCCGCGGCACCGGCGTGCTGCAATGGATGCTGCCGGAGCCGGACGTGCACTTTGTCGCGATCTGCGATCCCCAGAAGGCACGGCGCGAGGCCATTAAAAGGATCGTCGATTCCCGCTACGGCAACAGCGATTGCGCCCTGTATTCCGACATCCGCGAGTTCCTGGCCACCCGCACGGATATCGACGCCGTGCTGAGCGCCACGGGCGACCGCTGGCACGCGCTGGCTGCCGTCATGGCGATGCGGGCGGGCAAGGACATCTATTCCGAGAAGCCGTCGGCCATGACGATTGCCCAGGGGCAGGCCGTGGTCGAGACCGCCCGGCGCTATCGGCGGGTCTATCAGAGCGGCATCCAGCGGCTCAGCGAGGGCAACTTCACCTTCGCCAACGAGCTCCTGCGGCTCGGGTACCTCGGTGAGGTGCATACCGTGCGAGCGCACATCGCCCCGTGGGACGCGGCCGAGATGCGCCACGACTGGCTGCCCGAGGAGCCGCTGCCGCCCAAAGACGTGGTGGACTGGGACGCCTGGCTGGGTCCCTGTCCCTGGCGGCCGTACAACTCCGCCTACACCCGCGGCGGCTGGCGCAATTTCTACGATTTCCACACGAGCTGCATCGGCGAGTGGGGCGCGCATACGTTCGCCCAGTGCCAGGTCGCGCTCGGGCTGTGGGAGACCTCGCCCGTGGAGTACAAGTACGTGGCCAACGACAGCGGCGACGGTATGGTGGCGACCTTCGCCAACGGCGTGAAAATGGTCCTCGAACGCGATATGGACAGGAAGATCTGGCACGGCTCCTGCGGCGTCCGCTACGAGGGCACCGAAGGCTGGGTCGCCGTCGCCGACGGATACTCGAAGTGCGAGGTCTCGAATCCCGCCTGGCTGCAGGACTTCCGCAAGCTCGTCGATGACTACACGGCCCGCACGCAGCGACCGATGAGTCACGTGCGCAACCTCTTCGACTGCGTCAAGTCGCGCCGCCAGACCGTGGCCAACCCCGTGATGATGCACCGCTCGATGTCCACGGTGCACGCGGCCAACATCTGCATGTGGCTCAAACGCGATATGAAGTTCGACCCGGTGAAAGAGGAGTTCGTCAATGACGCCGAAGCGAACCGCTTCCGCTCCCGCGCCATGCGCGAGCCGTGGATCATTTAGGTCATGCAAGGTGGACCATGCCAGCCATTTCATGGTGGAAAACTGATGGGTGGCAGCGGCAAGCGGAGCCTGCGCAGCTTGCCGATGGTATTCCACAGTACGCGGGAGCCATCGGCAAGCTGATGCCTGCCGCTGCCACCCGTCGCAAGCGTACGACGATCATTGTTGAGGATACAGTCATGTCCAAATCAAGAATACACATCATTCTGATTGTCACACTGCTCTCGGCGGGCGCCGTGCAGACCCTGGCACAGACCGTCGCGCCGAAGCAGGATGAAGCCAAGCTGATCGCCGTCCTGCAGTCGCAGGATGCGTCGCGGAAGGACAAGGCC
>CAYFUB010000021.1:0-28184 GCA_964346195.1 uncultured Pirellulales bacterium | reverse complement strand
CTCAGAGCCTTCTCGGAGCCAGGGAGACTTAGACGGGCCGAGATCCCGGCCCTCCATCCTCTCAATGAGAGATCCCGGCAGAACCTTAAGAAGATTCCGGCCGTTTTGTCATTTTTTTTGAAGATTTTCACCATCAGGGGCCAGGGAAGCGGCAATGGGTCTCCCGGCGACACCGTGATCAGCCGGAGTCGTCACGGCAGGCGTCGTGCGAGCCGGCGCAGCTGCCGACGTGCTGCATACAGGTGACAGTAGAGCATTTGCCGGGAACAGCCCAGTCGTCGGGCGGCCTCACCCGGTGGCAATCCAGCCAGATACACCAATTCCACTGCTTGCCTCTGCTGGATGGGTAGACTCGCTATCAAGGCGCGGATGGCCTGGAGTTGTTCGGCGGACTGCACTTGCGCTGGTGGCGAGGGTTGCCTTGCGTCCGCCACGGTCTCCAGATCACGGATATCCGTGGGGACCGGGCCGTGGGATTTGGCCCGGTCTTCCCGCAGGACACTGACTGCTATGCGCAACAGGTAACGCTTCACCGGAGCCAGGGGCTGGTATCGGCTGCGGTGACGCCAGACGCGTGTGAAGACCTCCTGAGCCAGATCCTCGCATGCCTGACCGCGGCCGGTGTGGCGCGCCAGGAAGGAGACGACCGTGCGGAAGTACCGGCAATATAGCTGCTCGTAGGCCACACGGTCCCCATCCCGGGCCTTGATCATCAGACGGACATCCTCGTCAAGTTGGAAGGAAGACTCGTCCGGCATTCCGTCGACCCGGAGAAATCTCAGCCACTGCGCATGCTGGTTCGGCCCCTATGGGTAGTGGAGAGAGTGTCAATCACGAGCGGCAGTCTGTCGCGCCGGATCAAAGAAGATCCCTCCCTGTCATGTATGCGGGTATGCCCAGCCCAAGGGCTGCAAGGATGGTGGGGGCGATGTCAATCCCTCGACAGGGTTGTCCTGGCAATCTCGCGTTGCTCAGGACAATCCCGGGCATTAGGTCCGGCGCGAAGATGTGGTCGCCGGACCACCTGGACCTGTTGTCTTCGACAAGGTCTGCAGGCGCTCCGCCCAGGGCCGTCTGCCAACTGGCGCGGTAGCCGGGCTTGAATCCGACCACAAGGTCGGGGCTCTTGTCCGCGAGGGGGGCGGGTGTGTAAATCCGTCTACCCAGATAGATTCTATGGATGACACGATCGCCGCTGTGGGGATCGAGCAGGGTTTGCAGCTTCGAGCGGATTTCTTCCAGTAGTTCAGGCGATTGCGCGCCTGGTTTGACTATCCCGGCTCCTTCACGGCCGGCGCGATTCAGGTAGATGCTGGAGAAACCCACGGCATAGGCCCTGGTGTTATGCCAGTCCACGTCCTGAAACAGACCCCGACCCTCTGCCTGCTGCGACCCTTTCAGACGCATGAACCCGTTGTCCACCAACCAGCGGTTCAGGTGGACCTGTCTTCGGAAGCTGCCGAATCCATGGTCTGAAACGACCAGAAGCAGCGTCCTGCTGTCGGTTCTCTCCATCACGTGTCCCAGACAGGTATCCATCTCCCGGTACGCGTCTTCTATCACCTGATGATAGGACCGAGCTTCGGCGGCATCGTACATAGGGTGACCAGGGTCCCTCGTCGCCCAAAAGGCGTGCTGGATGCGGTCTGTGTGATCGAATACGAAGGCGAATACTCCTCTTTCGAACTGCTCCAACTCGGCCAGGAACATCTCCTTTCGCTCGGCTCGGACGGCCCGGACCTGGGCCAGGAACTCGTCGAATCCGTACCGCCGATGACTCAAGGGATGCACCATTTCCGGCATTCCCAGGGTATGAAACGCCCCGATCCGCTCGTACAGGGAGCGTGCGTAGCCGGGCGGGAAAGAGATGTCAAACGCCGGGTTGGCCGGATCCAGATGGAGGGGAGAAGCCAGCAATCTGAATTGAGGCTCCATCTCCAGAAGGAGCAGCTTCACCATGCCGTGAATACGGTTCAGACCAGCCCTGAACGTGATTCTGATCCATGGCGTCCACTGCCCACGGCGGATTTCAATGGCCGGCCGGTCGCCGACCTGCAGAAGGCAGGTTTCGGAAGTCTTCCGGTGGACGATCAGGTCCATCTCAGCAGTACGGTTTCGGCCGATCATCGGACCCTGGAGAACCGTCCGGATTGCCCCAACCTCTGCCGGGTCCCACCGAACATGCGTGACATTGTGAGGGCTGGGGTCGTCCTTGGGGACAGGTTCGGTGGTGTAGAAGGCATACTGGCCTTCGGTCCCCAGCAGATCCGGCACACCAAGGCCGGACAGGAATCGTCCGTTGACTTTCTCCGGGGGAAACGTCACCGGCCACCGCAGGACCGTGGTCGGCACTCCGGCGTCACTGGTATACCGCCAGAAACCATCGACCTGCCGAGCCTGCTCGTACCGTGTTCCGAAAATGCCCTTGGAGCTCTTCCTGAGGGAGATGTAGGGCATATAGTCCGTGGGGTCCCGGTGAAGGAAATCGAAAATCCCATGATGGCCGGGACCCGCGCCGGTGGCGATGTTCGACCAGGCGACCGGGCTCATGACGGGATTGCTGGTCTGCAGGGACCCGAAGGTCCCGTCATTGGCGAGCCTGGCAAAGTTGGGCAGTTCGTTTTCCCTGATCAGTCCGGCAACGATCTGCGGGTCCAGACCGTCCATTCCCAAGACAATGCACCGCTCGATTCGGGGTTCGGTCCTGAGGTGGTTTGCCATGGGGTCGGTCCTTCCGGGAGAATCTACAAGCCGGTACAGTCCCGCCGCAGCGCTCATCTGGAGAAACCGCCTGCGCAACATCTGTGGATGGTTTCGCTCTGTCGCCACGAGCCTGATCCTCCGCTTCGCTCCTCGTTACCACATGATCCGCCAGGTCACGACAGCTATGACCGCCAACAGGCCAACCATGATGCATACGGTCACCACTCTTTTTGCCCATGAGGCTTTCTTGAAGTAAGACGCGATCCGATGGCGGATGAATACAACGGCCGCGACGAACAGTCCTCCTCCGGCAGCCAGGAGGGCCAGGGCTGGTCCGAGCAGACTGAAGACGTGTTGCGAAGTATTCGGGTCGATATATCCCGCCATGACAGTGTTCGTGCACATATCGTTCCTCTCTTGATACCATTCACTATCCCGCTTCAGGATGCATCGGTCTTTCATTCATTGGCGCTACCCTCGAGGCGAGCGAGTATGTCCCGGGCTCGTTTTGCAGATTCGCTGTTGGGGAAATCTCCCGCAAGCCTTACGAGGAGTCCACGGCATCTACCGTACTCCTGGTGAGCCAGAGCGTCGATTGCACGCTCAAGGAGTACGGGGGCAGCACAGGGGTTATTGGGGTATTGCTCCAACACTCGTTGTGCAGTCTGAACCGCTTCCTCCAGTCGGTCCGTCTTACGCAGAGCCCACCACCTCAGGTAAAGAACCTGTGCCAGATGGGATTCACACCTGGGATCCTGCAAGGCGGATCCGGTCTCGACAATCACCTGGCCAACTTTATCCTCTCTGGCCAGATACCCAAGGCGCATGGCCTTGATCCTTCCATAGAGGGATGTGTCGGGCAGATCGACAAGAAGGCGCTCACATATCTGTGCCGCCACATCGTAGTCCCCGCATTGGGCATAGCTCTCAGCCGCCCTCAGTTGCAGTTGTGCCACCGAATCTCGATCGGCAATGGTGGCGGTAATCATGCGCAGCAACTGCTCCGCCAGGTCAGGTCGATGATCCGCGACACATGCATCTGCCGCATCCGATGCCCACTGTGCAGGAGAAAATTCCTTGTTCATCGCCTTGGCCCTGTATTTGGCAACTGCCGTTGCCGCCTGACATCGCCCGATCTGGAGCAGAGCGAACGTCGACAACACATTGAGCATCTCCGGTGAGAAAAGGGCCAGCAGTGGTTCCACCTGCTCCCAGTCGTCGTCCCGCCCATAAAGATGCAACAAGGGCAACACCAAGGCGTGACAGATGTTCTCTGAGGAGTTGGGATCGGCCATGACGACCCGGCGGCCGATCTCCATGATAAGATCCTGCATCTGGAAATCGTAATACCGCTCGCAAAATGCGGTCTGCTGCGTGGATAGACCCTCCGAAATGAGCCTGTCAGTGAACGCTCCCAGGCGGGTCCAGTACACTTTCCGAGCCGGCGGCAGGAGCGAGGCGGGAGCAGCTCTATCCGCGGACGCCGGGGACGGCAGCCCGAGATCGGCCACGCCTGGAATCCCCTCAAGCAGCTTCCGCTGGCTCGGCCTGACACCACTCGCGACCAGTGCGCCGATCTCTTCAGCCACGCTCAGTCTTCTTGCCAGTAGCACCAGGGCCGGATTCTCCGGCTTCTCTTCAAGCAGGGCCTTGAAGAGCGAGTTCCCCAACTCCAGAGCTTCGGCCCTTCTGTTCTCGTGGGCCGTCTGCATGAACTGTTCGTACTCCAGATCGGCGTCCTCCCCGGGCGAGGACTGGCGGCTCCATCGAACGATCCGGATTGACGCCGGGACCAGGACAAGGATCAGGATCAATACCGCAACTGGAGTAAGGTGCCTGGCGGTCATCGCGATACCCCTCCTTCCGATGGATTGGTCTGAGGTCGGATCGATATGACGTATGGCTGGGCGGAATCGATCATATCTGCCGTGAATTCGAGGACGCTATTCCGATAGTCCCAGCAGTTACGATCGAGCGACGCAAAGGGCGTCGTTATTTCCTGCACGGTAGTCTCTCGTGGGATCTTTCCGCTGACCCGTACGGGGATAACGGCCCTGCCAAAGGTCGGCGTGTAAGATTTGCCGTCTCTCTGCTGGCTGAAGTAGCGACGGTCGAAGACTATGATGAGGACGGCCTGATCGCCGCATAACAGGCCTTTGGCTGCATAGTTGCTCTCCGCCGTCGTAATCCATTCGACCGGTTCTGCAATCAAAAGAAGCCGCTTGAGGCACTGAAGTTCCCTGTTCAATTGGCTGAAGGCATCACGGCTCAGCGGATCGTTGGCGGGCAAGCCACGGTATATTACCCCCTTGGCACCTGAGGCCACCGCACAATACACCAGGAATCTCCACTCCTGAGACGTCAGCCCCTTGAGAAGGAAAGACCCTTCCTCCGCAGTCGGACCTGTTGGTATGATCGCCAGGAATCGGCCAGGTTCCGTTGCCCTCTTGGCCAGATCCCCGACGCAGGAGAACGGACAGAACCATTTCTGTGAGTCCTTACTGTAGCACGACGGCGGACGCAGGCACGTATTCAGGGCCGCCACGTCGGGCAGGTTGCCGAATCGAAACCACGCTCTCGGCAGGTCACTGCGACAGATGGCAATCTGGATTGCCTGGCTGGGGTCCTCAGAAAACTGCTGAGCATAGTCGTCCAGGAACTTGGCGGCGGCCGCTTCGTGCGTGCCATGGGCGTGAGCGGGGCAAGCCATCGTCTGACGAAAGGGCCGCTGTATGTCGAGTCCCAGGCTAGGATCACCGGGACCAAACTCCGTGACGATGGGCATGGTGCGGATAACCCTGGCCACGGTCCGCACCGTCGATTCCTGTCCGCTCGCGCCTTCCGCTATGGCGATGTGGACAAATTCCCCCGTGGTCAAGGGAGAAGACAAATCGCCTGTCAGGCACCCCTTGTCCTTGGGCGGTATGGGCACGTGAACCGTCCCCGCTCGACCTGTCATGTCGAACCGCCCTACGCTGAGCAACTGTGCCTCCACAGGCTCTTGGCCCAGGTTCTCCACATACACGAAGGCCCTTTGAAGGTCCTCGGAGAAGGCCACGTAGGATATCCAGAGAGCCGGCTCCGCCAGGGGGATCGTGCGGGAAGCCATTCCGCTCCCGGCGGATACGTCACATATGAGCTGACCGTCCCTCGTCGGCTGATCCAGGAGTTTGGCCACAATCTCCCCACACCGGCCCCGCCGCAACACGGGAGGCGACAACTTGGTATATACGCAATTGCATTCGGTGGTCAATGTCTCAGGACCGGCAGCTCTCGGAGCCAGGATTCGGACCTTCAATTGTCCGATCGATAACGGCTGCGCGTCGGTGTTCTGAATGCAGATTCTCGCCTCTCCGGCATCTTCCGGGTCTCTCTGGCGGAACTGCGCGCCGACCACGGAGAACGCCGTCGAAGTCTGCATGCCTTGTGTACCGGACAGCGGCAGGAGGGTGGCCAAGGCGCAAAGGAATATTGCGCCGGTTCGAGCGCCGCGGCATACATCCGGGCGTCTCTTGCACTGACAGGTCTTTGGTAACATCACAGGCAGCCCTTGAGTTCATTGGGGTCAGGCAGTCTCTCCGTGCCCTCGTCCGAATTCACGATGGTCGGCTGCAGAAACAAGATCAGCTCATTCTCCTGGTGCTCCTTGCGATTGGACCGGAAGAGCAGCCCCAGCAGAGGGATATCCCCCAGGATCGGGACCTTCTCCGTCACGTCCATGTCGCGGCTGAACCGCAGACCTCCGATCATCAGGACGTGGTTGTCCTTGACGGCCACGTTCGAGCTGGCAATATTGCGCTTGACGACGGGGATACCGTTGCGGATCTCCACCAGCGAGCTGACGTCCATCCCGATTTCCATCTCGATGGTACGGTCTTCCTTGATCCGTGGGGTGACCTCGAGCACAGTTCCCACCTGCAGGAATTGGACATCCGCGATGACGGCGCCGCTGTCCGAATCGATGCTGGTTCGGGTGAAGGGCTCATCCGTGGCCGTGCGCACCTCGGCGGGATTGTTATCCATGACGAGGATGCGGGGATTGGCCAGAATGTGGCTGCGGTTATCCGTTTCGATAGCCCGGATGACGGTCTCGAACTCCGTCTCGGTGAGCCTGCGCACGGTCAGGGAGCCGGCATGGTCCGCCGTCACCTGCGAGGGCAGCGAACTCTGGACGAGGAGGTCGGCGCCGTCGATGTCGAAGATGGACTCGAGATTGACGCCAATGTCTCTCAGGGTGCTGGTGCTCACCGTCACGATCTTGGCGCGAATGAGGACCTGCCGGACGGGACGGTCCCATTCCTTAAGCACGGAGGTCAACCGCTCGGCCATGGAGGGAATCGTCATGAAGTGGATACTTCGATTCTGCTCGTCGAGGAAGTAGCTGTCCTCCTCCGGTCGCAGAAGTTCGGGGATCATCTTATCCAGTTCCTCCGCGTTCACCTGACGGAACTGGGCCGTATAGCTGTACGCCTTGACAGGCACGTCGAGATCCCCAATCAGTTGCTCGATCTTGGTCAGGAGAGCGAGCGTTTCGGTTATGGTGACGGTATTGCTGCGATCGTCGGCGACCACCATGCCCGCTGTGCCCAAACTCCCGGAGGTTTCCACTGGGGCAGTGGAGCTGGTGCCTGTCGGGGGAGCTGGGGAAGCGGTCGAAGACACGGCGGCGCCGGTCGGCCCTTCCCTTTCCGACGCCCGGACACCGGCCAGGCCGGGCGCAGAGCCGAGCCCTCGAGTGGTAGCCCGTGCGGAACCCGCGGCTGTGGAGGGTGCGGGAACACGGGATTGCGGCTCCGCCGCCCCAGGTTCGGCGCCCGGACGGCCGTAACCGCGGTCGGGGGCGCTGGCGGTCTGCTGAGGTCTTTGCCTGGACAGGAACGTATCGATGACCGTTGCCACCCCGGAGGCCGGCGCGTGTTGCAGATGGAAGGTCCTGGTGAAGTACGCATCCTCGGCATCCAGCTTGGCGATGATTTCCTCCATCCTGGCCACTTGGGAGGTTCCGTCACTGATGACGATCTGGTTGGTCCGCACGTCCGCACGGAACGCTTCCGGGTTGGTGACCATGGACTGCAGGACGTTCTCGACATCTGAGGCCAGAGCGTATCGGAGCGTGATGACTTTCGTCACAAGGGCCTCATCCAGCTCCAGAAGGACCTTGCGGATTTGTTCCACATTGTTGGAATTGTCCCTGACGATCAGGGCGTTACCTTCCGGATCGGCCGTGATGTTCTCGGGCCGGCTGGCCAGGTGAGCAATCTGAGGCATGACCGCTGCGGCCTTGAGACGCTTGAGAAGAATCGTCGTGGTAATGACCTGGCTGTCCAACTCTTGGATCAGATTCGTGATATAGTCGATTTCCGCCGCACTGCCGGTGGCGATGATCTGGTTGGTGGTTTCGGAGACCGCGATAGGATCGAACGAGTCGTCCCTCAGAGAGCCGGTGGCACCGCTGGCACCGGGGGTCCCGCCCGTGATACGGCTTCCGCCCCCGAACCTGCCGGTCCCTCCCAACAAACCTGATAATTGCCGAGCCAAGTCAGCCGCGGGTTGGAATCTGATGGAGAAGACCTTCGTGACTCTGTCCTGATCGAGCCGGGCAATCAACTCCTCGATTCTCGCCACCCCACCCTGCGAGCTGAATACAATGACGGCGTTGGTCCGGGTGTCCACCTGGATGGATCCTTCCTTCGGGTAGACCTGCTCGATGATCCGGGCCACCTCGGCCGCCTTGGCATGGGCCAACTGAAAACGCTTTTGCTCGAATCCCTGATCAAGCCGGGCAACCAGGGATTCCACCTTCTGAAGGTTCTCCGCCGTGTCATTGACAACCACGGTGTTGCTCCACGGATCGATTCCGATTCTGCCGGCCTTGGTCAGGCTCGACTCGACGAGCGGTTTGATGGTCTCGGCTCTCTGGAAGTTGAGAACAAACGTCCGGCTGATTCCGCCAAAGACCTGCTCGTATTCGTCCTTGGTCATCAGGTAGATAAGGTTGCCCTCCTCTTCCTTATAGACGTAGTTGTTGACCAGACACAGCTTCTCCAGCAACTGATGGGCTCCGGCCCCCTTGCACCAGAGACTGACCCTGGCGTTCTCCGTGACCTTTCGGGAGGGGATGATCGTCCATCCGCCCGCGTCGGAGATGATCTTCAGCACCGCCGTCACATCCATGTTGACGATGTCCAGATCGATCCGCCGTTGTCCCGCGCCGGTCTGGAACACCGACCCCGGATCGCGCAGAGGCTGCTGACCGGAGCACAGAAGACATAGGAACGCCGCCGCAACAATGCAGCACAACAACCGCAGGGAGGTACTCGATCTCATAAGTCATTTCTTTCATCGCTTGAGGATTGCTTGTTCCTCGCCCAATTCCAGAGTCAGCCGATCCGGCTGGACATCCTTGAGCACGAACTCCGCCACCCTGTCCCCCACACGAAAGGTTCCGGGGCCACGGCTGGGGATGAACACCAGCGCCGCCAGAGTCTCGGCCTCCTTCATGACCCCGACGAACTGGAGGCGATCGGCAAGCTCCTGGGCGGCGGATTTGCCGATCTTGTCTTCGCTGGGCACCGGGATCGATGGCCTGAACAGGTCTCGCATTTTGACCTGCCGCAGACAGGTCTCCAGGGAGGCCTTGGACCCCGCCCGACCCGCGGTCAGGGGAGACGCCGAGGCTGCATCCGCGATCGGAGGCACGGTAAGCGAGGGCAGCGGCGCTCGCCACAGGCAGGCCGCCAGACCGCACAATGCCGTCGCGAGCGCGTAGCCGCCGATGACCAGGCACAGCCGCCGACCGTGCTGAAGACGACGGAACCGTCCCGTCCGGGGGACAGGTGACACCGCCTGCATGCCGGATGTCGGCCGTGTACCCGTGCCGTTGTCATTTCTCCGTGTCGCCATATATGAACTGCTCCTCAACTGCCTTCCGGAACGGACGGCGTCTGCGACGACGTTTGGGATCGACCTTCGCCCGAGGTCGTCCTTGAAACCACCATAGACGCCCCCAGGAGGTTGGGTCCGGATCGCAGGGCCCGGAGCGTCAGGGACTCCACCGTCAGAATCTTGGCCGAACTATCGACGGCATACAGCAGCTCCAGCATGCCGTTCACGCGGGTCTCGATCTCCAGGGATACGGCGAACCTCCGATAGTCGCCGATCCTCTGCGACGGCATCGATCGAATACTCTTGACCTTCACGCTGGCCGCCCGAGTCAGGGCCTCCAGTTCCTTGAGCAACAGACCGCTTTCCTCCGCATCGGTGCCCCGGGCCAGGATGCGCTGCTCGAATTGCCGGCACTCGGCCTCCACCTGCTCTTGCTGGCGAAGAGCCCGCTCCATGGCGATCAGCTTCTGCCCGACCTGTCCTACCTGTCCGCGGAGTTGCCACCATTGACCCGCGGGGCGGGAGAACACGATCCACCCCAGCAGACCGGTGACGACACCCGCCAGCAGAACCGAGCTCAATACGTTTCGTCGCCTCGGAAGATGCTCGAAGGGACTCACGGTTCGGCCTCCCCGACGGGACGTTTCTCCAGGTCGGCCCGGAGTTCGAAGTCGATCAGGACTTGTCCCTCAAGCTCCCGCTGCCGGGCGTAGCTCTGCCTGACGTTAGAGAGATATACCGACCGCTCGAGAGGATCGATGCAATCGAAGGCCTGCGAAAGCCATTTCGCCTGTGCCCGGACCACCACCTGCCCATTCTGGTCGATACTGAGGTAATGGATCGTCACATCCTGCGGTAGGACCTCGTACATCTGGCCGATGATGTCGAGCATGGATACGCTGCCCTGGACCTGGGTTCGGATCATGTTCAACTGACCCTGCAGGAACTGCAGCTTCTGGGCCAATGGAGCAATCTTCACGAGCCTCTGCTGATACTGCCCAAGCAGACGCGTTTTGCGCCAGATGCTCATCTTCAGACACAGCAACATGAGCAGGGCGACCACGCAGACTCTGAGCCCGATACCCAGGAGTTTCCGACGACGACGGGCACGACGGTCTTTTTCCTTCCTGTGCCTCGGGAGGAGGTTGAGGCAGGCAAGGCGCGTACGCCCGCTGCGCCAAGAGCTCAAGGTTGCGCCGCCAGCCACCCCATCCCCGACCAAGCCCGCGTCGTGTATTTCCCAAGCACACGCCTGATCGGCATGGATAGCTGCGGATTGTCTGAGTCTCTCGACCAGAGAGGGGACCCCCGGGGAGGTCCCCCCGACATAAACGGACAATTCGCTGTCGCGGACGCCTCGCTCCCGGAGCATGGACAGGCTTCGGCCCACCTCCGCTTCGGCGCATCCCAGCGCCTGCGAATTCTGTCCATAGAGTCGGACGCCTCGCAGGAACATCAGTCTCGACCCGTCCGTGGCGGAGAAGTCCAGAGAACCGTGATCCCACCATACGTGTCCGCAAAGCCCCTTGGTCTCTACATCTTTACCCGGGGTCGGCCGCATGGCGCCAAGTGCAGCCCTGACCGTGACCAGGCACGGTTCGATGCCCACCGCGCGGGCCTGCTCCAGGGCAGATTCGACCACGGATAGTGGAGACAGGACAACCAGCACCTGTGAGGTGCCATCCTGATCCCAGCTCGTGACACAGAAATCCCACGTCCAGGACTGCGTGCTGCAAGGCATCAGTTGCGGGACCTCGAACTCGAGCATGGCCGCGATCTCTTCCGGGCGGCTCGAAGGCAACTGGATGCATCGCGTCGTGCACACGTAGGTCGGCAGGACCAGCAGCCATCGTTGTATCTTGGGAATACCCGCCACCTCCTGCGGTCCGCGGTCGTCACCATTGGCGAGGACAACCCCCATCGACCAACATGGGCGCGAGCGGCCATCCCACACTTCGAGGTCCAGCCCGCGCTCGCGGACAAAGACCAGGCCGGTTCTCTTACCCCAGATTCTGAATATAGATTTCCGATGTACCATACTTTAATCCTTGAACTCCACGCCCCGACCGACGTCCAAGGCCTCATCCTGATCGCCACTTTCATGCGGCAGCTTCCGTTGCCAGCTCAGAACCCGCACCGCCGTCCCATCCCTTTCGAGGATGGCGGCATACTCACAAACGGAAGGCATTCCTTCGAGTTGAATCTTGACCTGGAGCTGGAAGTGGCTGGAATTGAACTTGCCCACCTGCAACAGAACGGTCTTGTCCATCAGGCTGAAGGTGTCGTTGGTCTGGATATCCTCGATAGTGGCGAACTTCTTGTTCCTGGGCTGCTGTCTGGAGAGGATTTCGCCGACGGCGGCTTCCGACAGAAAGGGCACGGCCTTCAGCACGTCCGCGAGCGCCGTATTGAGATTGACCTTGCCGTCCCCGCAGATGGTCAACAACTCGCTGAGCCCGACCGAGCCTTCCTCGTCCTCTGTCGCAGGGACCTGTTCCAGAGCCGGATCGTCCAAGGCCTCCCACGGCACCGCCGGCCGGGTGCCGAAATAGAGTTCGGCAGTGATTCCCCTGACAAACGCCAGTTCCTCCAGGCTCTCCAGCGGGCCATTCCTGCACCCATAGGGGGGAGACAAGCCGGCGTAGTACTCGTTCTCCGCCCCATCCGGATTGGGGGTGTCATCGTCATCAATCCAATCCAGGATCGACGCCACCGTGGCTTGATCCAGGCCCGGTGTTCGCGACAACACATCCGAGGGGGCCAGATTTACATTTATCCGCGAGGATTCGTCCGTGAGACGCCACCAAACCTGCCCCGGGCGTTTGCCACTTGTGGAGTCCTGCGGCGTCTCCAGCGCATGCCAGCCCGACCATATGTCGTCATAGCTGTCCACATTGGGGTCGTCCAGGGCCAGGAGCCGGCAAGCCCGAGCGCACGCCGCCAGAGCTATCTGGTCCTGCTGTGTCCTGTCTATCGAAAGCCGTGCCTGGCACAGGCCTATCCTGCTTCGGAAGGCCAGGGCGAATGCGAATGTCCCAAGGGCCGCAAGGACGTAAACCACCACGATCAAGGCGAGAGCCGTGTGACGGCGCGTTCCGGACATCCGCAGGGTCCTCATTGTTGTCCCTCCGAGTGGCCACAGGGCAGTCTGACCGACAGGGGCCAGACCTGGCCGTAGGCCGTCACCGTTAACTCGACGCCTGCTGGGAGATTCTCATTCGATGAGTAGCCGGGCTCTGATGTCTGTCCGTTGTGGAACGCGATCTTGATGTGTTCGACGTGATTCAGGATCGTCTCACGATCGTCACCCTCTGACGCCAGATCGACCCCAACGACAGGGGTGGTACTTCGACAGAGGTAAGCGGAATCTTCGGTCCGGACCAGTTCATAGCGGACCCGGTGCATCTGTCGCAGGCCGCGAACCCAGTCGTCACCGGTTCCCGCACACAACGAGTAGAACATCAGCAACTGCGTTATCGGTGCCAGGTCGTCAGGAGTGGGGTTGCTTCCCACGAATGTCGCCTCACGGGAGCCGGTTCGCGGCACGGCATGCAGAAGATCCTCTCGAATTCTGTCCAGGCCGTGCGCGATTCCGACCGTGGCGGCCAAATCCTCGCTCTGGCGGTCACCCGCGGCTTTCAACGCCTGAAAAAGCTCGTACCCGCTCAGCAGCGTGACGGCCGATATGGACATCGCCACAATCAACTCCGCCACCGTGAAGCCTCTCGATTCTTGGTTCTTACCGATCATCCGGTACGACCATCTGACTCCACAGCCGCACGCCCGCGCCCGATCGGTGCGTGACTTCCACCCGCACGTCCATGATGCCGAGGTCCCGGGACTGGACACGGAACCGGGCTTCCCATGTGTAATCATCGAGCGGGGCCTTGAACGTCCCGTGCGTCTGCGTCAACTCTCCGGTGTTGGTCATCCGGAACTGGGCCAGTTTGCGCTCGGCAAGCAGGGCGGCAATCTGCTTCTGTCTTGAGGCCGTGTTGGCATGCACGATCTGTAAGAATGTTCCTGCCAGGCCCAGCATTCCGACCGTGAACACCGCCAGAGCCACTGTGGCCTCCATCAGCGTGAAGCCCTCTGGTTTATTCGCCCGCCTCATCGGCAAGCCTCTCCTGGCAGTAGACAGCGCCACGACCATCCACAGTGATTTGCCACAACGTTTCCCGGTTGGCGTCCGGTCGGGCGCCTGTCAAGACGATCCGCGCCGCGTTCGACGTGCCATCGGGCCGGAACACCAGGACCTTCTCCTTGCCCAGATCGGTGAGCCCCTCCATCTGAGCGATCTCGACACCTTGACCGAACGACTGCCGGCCCAGCGAAAGCAAGCCCTCCGTGGCGGACTGCCCGCTCTCAAGGGGTCTCAGGCTGAAGACCCCCCCCTTCGCATCCACGGAAAATACGACGGCCTCCTGTCGCACCCAAGCGCATTGCGACGCTGCCTGCAAGGTCGCTTGGAGATTGCGGGCGGTCTCCCGGAGTTGCCATCGGCCCAGCGTACCATTGAGATGCGGCACGATCGTCGCCGCGCTGATCCCGATCAACATCAGCACGAGCAACAGTTCGAGCAGTGTGAATGCGCGCCGCGCGCTGGAAGGGGCCGGTCTCCTACTCATCATCGAAGTTGGTGATATCGTCCTCGGTTTCGGGTTGGCCGTCCGGTCCGGCACTGGCCAGGTCGTAGCTGGTGGTATTGTGCTGGCCGGGACATTGGTACTGGTACGGGTTGCCCCACGGATCCTGGAATTGTCTGGCCTGCCTGACGTAGGGCCCGCGCCAGGTGGAGGCTTGATCGGGTTTGATGATCAAGGCCTCCAGGCCTTGCTCCGTCGTCGGATACCTGCCTACGTCCGACTCGAACATGGTCAGGGCAAGACCGATCGTGCTGACGATCTCGCTCTTGGCCCGTGTCCTGCGGGCCTCCTCACTGCGGCCGGAGATGTTCGGCAACAGCATAGCCGCCAAAATGCCAATGATGGCCACCACCAGGAGCAACTCCATCAGTGTGAATCCCTTGTTCTTATCCATGGTCTGCACTCCGATCTATAACTGCGAGATTACCCTGGTCAGGGTCAGACATCCCAACACAACAATCACAGCCCCCACCACCATCCGTCCCAGCTTCTCGGGAATCCATCTTAACAGCCGGGCCGCCAAGGGGACCGAAAGGACGGCTCCCGTCGTCGTACAGACAATCAGCGACCAGTTGACGCCCGGCTTCAACAGGCAGTACAGGATGAATCCCACAAAGCAAGTGATCCCTTCCGACAGGGAAGTAATGCCGACGGCGTTTCGAACGCCGACTCCGGCGAGCATCTGCCCGCCGGTCACCAGCGGACCGTACCCTCCTCCGCTGAGCCCCTTGTTGAACGAGGCCACGGTCCCCAGAACGGCGATGCGCCGCCACGTGAAGCGAAACGTGTGATTGGACGCCCCCAGAATCAGCAGACCCATAGCCAACACCAACGTCCCGATCCAGATCTGGAGCATCCGACGAGGCAGGCGAATGGCCAGGAGCGTCGCTACGAGGGTGCCCAGGACAGCGCATGCGGCCAGCACCAGCGCCACCTTGGTGTCCCGCGAGTCGGATCGAAAGTCAACGTTCCGCAGGCGATGGTGAGCCAGGCCGGCGGTGATCCCGGTAACACACTCCGAGAACAACAGCGCCGGTACGACATCCAGGGCCTCGAAGCCCATCAACAGCAGGACCGGCGAGAGGATCGTGCCATAGCCCATGCCCAGACTCGAGTCGACGAACTCACAAACGAACGCCAGGGGTATGATCAGAGGATTCATCCGCGCCGCGCCTGCTTCTCGTATCCCACGGGACCAGACTCCGGACGTCTACTTGACCAACGCACTGGCCCGAAACACGGGCATCAGCATCGACACCACCACGAATCCGATGATTCCTCCCATCACCAGGATCATCATCGGTTCGATCATTCCCGTCAGGGTCCGAATATGACGCTCCGTCTGCTGCTCATACTGCTGACTCATGCGGAGCAGCATCTGGGGCAAATTGCCGCTCTCCTGGCCCATCGCAATCAGACCGAGTATGGAGGTGGGGAAGACCCCGCTCCCGGAGAAGCACTCGTGGAGTTTCATACCCCGAGCCGCTTGCTGGGAGGCCCGAACCAGTTCTCTGGCGATGCACTTGTTGGAAAGCGTGTCCGCCGTGATCCGCAGGGCGCCGAGCATGTTGACGCCGTGGGACAGCAGCAGGCCCAGGGTCCGCATCAATCGGGCCAGATGGAACTTGAGAATCAGCCCGCCCATCAGCGGCAGGCGCAGGCTGAGCCGGTCAAAGCGCAGCTTCACAGGTTCCAGCCTCAGCAAACGCACGGTCAGCAGAGTTGCCAAGAGCCCGCCCACCACCATCAGGGGAGCGGCCTTGCCCAGGAAGGAACTGAGCGCGATCACGATCCGCGTGGGCAAAGGCAACTGCTGCTCCAGCGACTCGAAGAAGGAACCGAACTTCGGGATGACCCACAGCATCAGCACCACGACCGTGCCCAGACCGATGCAAACGAGAAAGAGCGGATAGACCATCGCGGCCCGCAGCTTGCTCTTCAGTTGGTGCTCGTCATCCAGTGACTTGGCCAGCCGCCGGAGCATCTCGGTCAGCAGGCCCGCTTCCTCACCGACTTTGACCATGCTCACATAGGTCTGCGGGAACACCTTCGGCCAGGCGGACATGGCCTCGGCCAGCGACTGGCCGGCACACACCGACTCGCCCAGGCTGTCCAGGCTGGCCTTCAGAGGCGCCTTGGACACGTGCGGCGCTTGCAGCCGCAGCGCCCGTGCCAGCGGAATGCCCGCCTCCAGCAAATCTGCCAGTTGCTCCGTGAATTCCGCCAGCGGCGCCAGCCCTACCCGGCCGAGTCGCCATCGCGGCATAAGGCCGCCGAACCCACGTGCTCCGCGCGAGCACGTCTCGATCCGAACAGGATAAAGCCCCTGCGTCCTCAAATGCCGCGCCGCCGCCAACATCGACTCGGCCTCAACCGTCCCATCCTGCATCCGAACGGGATCAATGCGTGCAATGTATTCGAACGTGGCCATACTTGTATGCTTGATCAGCAGGGGGTCATGAAGCTACAGAGACCCATAGTGACTCACGCTTCGTTCTTCCCCTCTGAGTGCCGGTAGTTACGAAATCCGCGGGTATCCCCGTCTCGATCCCTCAGGCAAAGAAATCACGCCGACAGTTGCCGGAATTCGCTCCAGAGAACATGTGAGAAATCCTTGCACACTACCCTCGCGGTGTTGTAGCATTCCTGTTATGGAAGATACTGTTGTGGAAGATAGCGAGCGTGCCGCTGCGTCGTGTGCCTCATCCCAGAAGCAACTGGCTCCGTCGGTCTGGTGGCGACTGGCGAAATGGCTGCTGCGCCTCTTTGTTCTTCTGCTGGCGGGCTTCGTAGCGTACCACTGGGCGTACTTCTCGAACGCCCTGTTTATGCGGACGGTTCATTTCGACCGCACCAGGCTTGGGCCCGGCGAAGCGGGGTTCAGACTGCCCATCGACTACGTGACAACGGTGCTTACTTACCTGGGGCCCTTGGGGTGGATAGTCGCCCTGGGGGTCTTGGGTCTGGCTCTGATAATGGCCTTGACGGTCTATCGCTGGCCCTGGCCGTTGCGGGTGATGGTGGTGTCAGCACCCATTGCCCCGTTGTTGCGCCAAGCTTGTATTGCAGATCTCCGTCCAGAGATACGCCCAATTTGGTTGTCAATTACAGTTGTGGAGTTGCTCATGGCGGCGTTGGTAGTCGTGCTATGCCGGCCGATAGCGCGGCGGCTACTGCCATGGGTCGTGCCCAAATGATCTCGGAAGCCCTTCTTCACGCCCCTATGGCTGAACAACGGCCATCCGTACGCCAATCCGGAGTGAAAACGACCTGTTCCCCAGGCGGTCGGTGAACCTGGGAGTTCCACGGTCAGCCTGTTAACAGTTGACCCCATGCTGCAAGCGTCTTTGCTGCCACCCCTCAGAGTACCGTCATTTCCCAGCCTCGCGAAGCGGCAAGTCCATGCCGACTATTGTATTGCCTTGGCTCGTGGGAAGCTGAGAGACCACTTGTTCGGACAGTTGGCCGGCGTCCGGCCGGAAACGGCTGATGGCCTTGCTGAAGCGGCGCGTTCTGCCCAGCAATTCCTCCGTAATCAGCGGCACGACGACTTTGCCGCCTTCGTAGCCCTCGGCCTCTACGGTAAGAGTCGCCGTAGTGCCAAACCCCTTCCCAGCCAGCCCGCGTCCCCGAAGATAAGCGGCAGCCGACAAAACATTCGGCGGGACAAAACCTCGCAACTCGAACCATCCATTTTCGTCTGAGACGGCCGATATACCCTCGGACGACCGACTGATCTCGCTCTGCTGATCGGAGGCAGCAACTTTCTCACCGAGAATTCTCGCTCCCGCAATGGGTAGGCCGGCATCGTTGCAAATTCGCCCCTTCACGGCAATTGTATCTGGCCGAATCAGCAAGCCCACGCCCCGGGTGCCGTCAACCTTGATCCGCTTGACCGCCATTGCTGAAGACGCCGCGTCTGCCCCGGCAGCCTCGGCTGTGACCTCGCACATGCCTGTCGGCAGAAATGTCAATTCAAACCGACCGCGCGAGTCGGTTGTAGCCTTCCACGTTGTCGAGTTGTTTCGCACGGTCACCTGGACATTCGCAGCAGGCCCGACGGAGGGTTGCGCCCGCAAAGCCTGCGTAGCCTCTTCCAAAGAGGAAGCACTCTCCAGTTTGGCCATCATCTGCTCGAAAGGATCAGACAACACCGACACAAAACCCATGAGATGACCATTTGGAATCGGTCCCACGACTTCAAGGCCCACGTCCCTCAACTCAGGCTCAGCCAGAGCACTGTCAGATGTCACATTGTCATCGCCCGCGCCTACGGCTGGGGCCGATGAAACACTGGCGGTCAGTGCCGTCATGCCGCGGGACTCCGCCGAATGGACCGTTGACTCTCCTGCGAAAGTCTGCCGTTTCACAACCTCTCTTTGCAGCACACTCCGGCCACCCAATACGCCCAAGACGAGGCATATCCCCACTACAAGAAGAACGTTTGATCGAAATCGCCGCATCTTACATCTCCTATTATAAGAGCCTCTAACAGAATGAAAGTGCGACCAGGATCATGTCATGGCGAGCGCAGCGCGGCCTCCGGCCGCAACCAAAAATGGTTGCTAAGAAAACAAGATGTTGCGCCTTTGCAGTGCAGCGAATCGATCTACCACCCGGCAGATTGAGATTGCTTCGTCGCTGCGCTTCTCGGAATGACATCATGAAGCTCATTCTGTTAGAGGCTCCAAGGCACTCTGATCGATTGCAGCACGTCCGGCCTATGGCTGTCAACAGCGTTCCAACGAGTGTGAGCTCTTGAACATACCGATGCTCTTCATCTCGTCCAGCCTAGGGCTCCCGTGAATGACGGGTTTGGCATACAGCCTGTTTATTCATCGGCACCGCACACACCAGGGGGGCATTCATCCCCGTCATACCACGCACACACGTCTTCGGTCGGCATCCCGCCCGGGCATTCATCTGTCTCGATCAGCCCACAGACGTCTTGAGTCGACGACCCGCCTGGACATTCATCGATCTGGCTAGTTATGGTCGAACATTCGTCACTACCGGCTACTGAGGCCGAGCACTCATCTTCGTCATATCCATCGCCAACCGTCCCGCACAAATCACTGGTTGTCGCACCTGTGGGACAGTGGTCGGGGTCGTTGAGTGGAGGCACAGGCTGGCAGAGATCATCCCCGGCGGTATCGGCAGTACACGTATCGGAATCGATCGGGGGATTACAGGAATCGTCACCCCCATCGCCCGATCCACTATTCTTCCCAGTGTAACATTTATCATCGTCAGTTAGTGAGCATACATCCGTCGTTTCTCCGGGACTATCGCCACAGTCATCTGCCTCACCGGTCGTACCCGGCACGCATTCATCGCCGCCCGTCCCCGGCGGGTCGATGCAGGTGTCCTCAGTTGCTCCTCCGCCGGGACACGCATCATAAGTATTGTCTCCATTTTCAGGACAAGTGTCTTCGGGCTCTCTGCCCGTCCAGCACTTGTCGTTTTCAGGTATGCCGCAGGCATCATCCGTCGGCGTTCCACTCCAACACTGATCGCTATCGTTGGGCGTTGAATCATCACAGATGTCCGCGGCAGGAGTCCCGACATCGCACTCATCTTCAGTCCTGTCACCTGATGCGGGGCAGTAGTCCGCCGGCGCCTCCTGACCGGGACAGCGATCAGGGTCATAAGCATTACATACATCTTCTCCAGAGTTGCCGCCCGGGCAGCTATCGGCCGCCTTTGCCTCCCCCTCCCCGAACAGCGTGAAGTGGGCGAGCAATCCCGCGGCTGTCATTCGACCCACTTTGCCTATGAAATTGCGTCGTGACAGGGCACTTTCCGGACTGGCGCTGTCATTTCCGTTTGGCTGCTCGGCGTCCATCGCCGCATCATTGCGTGTCTCATCTGTTGCCATGGTCTGTCTCCTTTCTAAGCCATTATTCACCGCACTTGACTGACGTCATAACCCTAATGAGACTGTGGCTGCATCGTACCCGCGCCCATCTGCTTCCGTCTTCTGGACAATAACAATGTCGCCCGCTCAAAGAATTGCTGTACATGCTGGCAAGTGCGCCCGTTCATTTGAAAGCTGCCGTCGGCCCTGGCAATCTCCCACGGGCATGGACCGCGACATTCCGCCCACATCCAGCAGGACTGGCAGTGGCTCGCCGTACAGGCATGGTAGTCTCTCCAGAACTGCTTACACCGATCGTAATCGGGCCCTGTCTCGACAGTCCCAATCCGCCATGCCTCCACTCCAACGAACCGATGGCACGGGTACAGGGTGCCATCTGCACCAACCGTCATCGTTCCTCGACACGCACCGCACCTGAATGGGCTCACCTTGGGCGCGACAGTATCATCCAGATGGCGGCTGACAAACTCGCCATACGGGTAATACTTCGGGGTTTGGCCGGCGGCCAACGTACGAAGCATCCACGGAATGAGCTCTTCCCGCTCCTGTTGGTCACAAGAGGCGAAGTCTTCGTCGGTGAAGTCAACCGGGCTTGTTTTGATAGGGCTGACTGTACGTCCCAGGACAATGCGGGTAAAACCGAAGTCTTCAAAGAATCGGATGAGGTCCAGCATTCTGGGTGCCGGATGTGCCATCGTGCATCGCACGGTTACACTACGTCGCCGCGCCATAAGCGTCTTGATACCGGCCGCCGCTGCCTCGAAGGAGCCTCGCCCATCTCGTGTGGGACACTGGGCATTGTGAAGGTCTCGTGGACCGTCAAGACTAACCATGAGACCGAAATTGTATCGCTTGATGACTTTGCTCACCTTGTCATCCAGAAGCGTCCCATTCGTCGTCATCGAGTAGGATACCTTCTTTCCATGCAGCTTTCCCAACCGCTGACTGTATCGGACGGCAAAGAACAGAACAGGCTTGTTCAGAAGAGGTTCTCCTCCGAAGAAGGTGATATGGACGTCCTTGCTTCGCCCGCTGACGGCAAACAACCAAGTGATTGCCTGTCGAGCCACCGTTTCCTTCATTATCCCCTGATTGGGCATGTCGCGGCACGTACTGCAGTAGCAGTACTTGCAGGCTAGGTTGCACGATTCTGCCAAGGCGAGCTCCAGCTTGTTCCAAGGACTCGAATATCTTCGCTGGAGCTGGCTTTCGAACATTTCCTCACTGATGGAATAGTCGCGTACATCGAACAGCCCCTGTTGCGACAGAAGCTCAACTTCTCGAGCCGCGCTCTCTACTTGCAGGGGGTCATACTGTCCCTGACCGAAGAGCTCTTGTCTGGCCTCATCAACTGAATGTGATCGACATAGATCCAGGAATGCATGGGTCACTCCATCGATTCCGAAGAATCTCTGCGAAGATATGTGGTACATCAGCCATTCCCCATCGCAATCGAGCAGCTGATATGCCGGCATGTCCGTTTTGTCTTTCATATGCAATGACTCCACCACCCGATAGTGTCAGGGATGTGTCGCACATCTCCTGGTAGGTGTCACTCTTCTCGACAGATTAGAAGTCATGATGCTAACTCCTGCCCCCTAATGGCGCACGCGTTATCGGAAGTGTCAAGCGACGGCCACCATCTCCTCCTGTTGTTCCTGTTTGAGTTTCTTCAATCGTTCCATACTCATGTACTGCCGCGTGCCCGAGTGACTGCCCGCGATGCATCTCAGTCTCGCCGCGACGAGTATCAGGGCGCTCTGGCAATCAGGGAAGCTGCCTACGCCCCGGCTCCGCCGACGGATCTCCCGCATGATTCGCTCCAACGTGTTATTCGTGCGAATTTGGCGGTGATGTTTGCCCGGGAAGCCATAATAGGTCGACGTCTCTTCGATGCCATCTCGGACTTCCTGAGCGGCGACCCGCCGCTTCATCGCCTCCAGCTTCTCGTCCACGATCCTGGTTTTCTCGTGAGCCGCCGCCCGATCTTCCTGGGCGTGGATCGCCTTCAGCATCGCGGCCACCACTTTGATCTGGCCCACGAGCGTCGCCGCCGTCAAGAACAGCAGGCCCAGGGCTTTCAACACGATATCGCTGGCGGCGAGTCCTTTCATTGCCTTCACCGTCACCTTCGAGCCATTGGTCGTCCATGCAGGCCCAAATCGGGGCCTTCCATCCCTTTAATGAGAGACCCCGGCAGAACCTTTCCAAGATTCTTGTGATTTTGTCATCTTTTTTCGTTGGGCTGGCTGCCGGAGCCCACGAATTCATCCGCGTGGCTCACGCGCAAGACCTCGCCCAGGCTGGTGACTCCGGCCTGGACCTTTCTCCAACCATCCTGCCGCAGTGTCTTCATGCCGGCGGCCACGGCGGCGGTCTTCAAGGTCCCGGTGGTCACGCGTTGCTGGATCAGGTCCCGAATCGACTCGGTCACCCGCAGAATCTCGAAGATACCCGTCCGTCCGGCGAATCCCGTGTGCCGACACTTGCCTGTCGCCGGAGCATCTCGGTCTGCAGGACAATCACCTCCTCCATGGGACCGACGATATCCTTTACCTGGACCTGCAAGGCATAGGGCTGCCAGAGGCTATCCGGCCCGCCTGGAAGATTCGTATCAAAGAACCGCTGCAATTCTTGTTCTGTCCTGGTACCGCCTCGATAGGCCCACAGGCGAGGATGAGGCAGTATCGTTTGGGGACATACACTGCCCAGTCGCTTGAAGACGCCGGAGAGCAGCCAGATGCCTAAGGCGAGCTCAAATTCGACCGTCAGAATAAGAAACGGCCGATACGACCAGATATAGTTGTTGGCAACCGGCTCGGTAAGCGATTGCCAGCCCTTCATAACTGCCGCAACCAGCAGCAGTATCCCCATAGTTGTTAAGATTGTTCGTTCCCTTTAGCTTTTTTCCGTCGCATGCCGACGTAGTATAGGAACCCTCCGGAAAGTGTAGCGCAGACGATTAATAGGTAGACAACCCAGGCCGTACGCTTGGCATCATCTATTTGGGAAGTATCGCCGGTTTGTTCAGCGGAGGAGTCCTGTTCCGGCATCTCCGTTTCTTGTCTAATCTCATTGGCCTGCGATTCTACAGTCACTTGCGTTGCCTTATCCTCGGAGGCCAGGGTAGCACGAGGCTCACTGTCCAACTTAGAAATATCGAATAGCTCAAGCCTATCATCTATTTCATTCAACTGCTCCCGGCAGTGCTTGGCCAGTTCAGTGCCAGGGTATGACCTTACGAAATCAAGCAAGTCGATATAAGATGCGTACTGGAAAAGGGCTCTCTCTATAGAGATATTTTGGATAGGAAAGTTCTTCTTGTAACTACGATATTGCCCTTTTTTCTCGTTGGGATCAAGTTCGGGCGTGCAATTGTAAAGAACATAGAGGGCAATTCCTCTGATGGGATAAATATCTTCTGATGTACCCTTATCAAACAGGTTCCTGTGCCATTCGTAATAGGCTTTCCTTGAGCTAGTCGGTTCCCCGGGCGCGAATGCTAAAAATGACCACGCCGCATCAGCTTCAACACTGTACTTTTTCCCATAAAGCTCATGTGCCTTCTTAAAGTGTACATTTGCTTTTTCTCGGTCTAAGGTTTCGCCTCGTTTGTGGTTTGCGTTGTTGGAGTATAAGGATCCAAGGCGGTAATAGATCTCTGCCAGGAAGACGCTACAAGGGTCCTCTTCGATATATTTCTCAAAAAGGCTTACAACCTGTTCCCTGTCTCTGTTCTCGTAATCCTGATATTGCAGCCATGCTTCTCTGAGCAGAGGGTGGACTTGGTCCTTCGCAGGTTGCTGGCCGAAAGCTTGCGCACACAACGAGGCGAATAAAGCGGCCGCGGCTGAAATACTCAAAAAGTATCCGGTGTTTTCCGACTTTGGTAAGTTCATTATCGGTCTCCCGATGTCTAAACTTCCTAAGGAGCTCAGCGTTGAATCTTCATTGCAAATATCACAATTTTCGAGCTACGGGTCAAGGAGCTTCTACAGGATGTTCAAATGGACCAAGCGAGAGGTTGTCCCGCTCTCAGTTGAAGGCACGCGGGCCACTCCAGGCTGAATGCTATGCACTTTTGAGCTTCTTGGCTACCCCTTGTTCTTGATTTTGATCCTGTAACTTCGCCGCCAGAATCCAGAGTTGCTGATGTCCCATGATCCGCCGCATCCGTTTTTCGAGGCAGACCAAGGACGAGGCGGTCCAGCGAAGAACCATCTGGCCATCCCGCCAACGGGTCACCCGGCCGGTCTTTTCGCGAATCCCCGCGTTGGGAGACTCGATGATGTTCGTGCTGGCCAGGCAGCGGCGTAATGGGCCGGGCAACTCCAGGCGGTTGATCGTGAACATCTCGGGCAGGCCCTCCAGCAGGCTCTCGGCCGCTGACGGATACTCGTGCAGCAACCACTCCGACAGCTTCTTGAGCTTGGTCATCCCCTGGTCGGCCGGCAACTGGAACGCCGCCTTCATCGCACTACGCACATTGTCGTGGCGGTCTTTGGGCAGATAGTCCAGCACGTTGCGGATCTTGTGATTGCGACAGCGTTGAATCGGGTTGGCAGCGCCGAAGACCTCGTCGATGGCCTTGCGCAGCGCCTTGCTGCCGTCGATCACAAACAGCCGTCTTCGAGCCGGATCCAGCCCGCGAGACACGAGGTCCGTCAGCAGGTCCTTGACCACCGTGGCGTTCTCGCTGGAGCCCTCGCGAACCCCCAGCACGTGCTTGTAGCCCTGGGCATCCACGCCCAACGCCACGATCACGTGGACCGGACCGAACGGAATGCCGTCGAGATACACAATCAGGATGTCCTGGCCCTCGAAGCGACGCTCCCAGAGTTCCGGGAGCGTCTGCTCGCTGGCTGCGACGAACTCGCGGCTGACGTTGGACTTGCTGACGGCCACCGTCTCCGCCATCTGGGGCAGCACTTTGCGATAGTTCCGCGTGGAGATGCCGTGCAGCAGAATCTCCAGCATCCGCCGGCCCAGATGCGAGTTGCTCAGCATCGCTTCATACGCCGGGATCGCCACCTCCTTGTCCGGGCCCGGGCCCTTGCGTCGCAGGCGGGGCTTCTCGACCCGCAGCTTGCGTTCGGCCAGCGGGACCGTCGTCGGCTGGCGACCATACCAGGTGACCGCGCCGGCCGCTTTGCCCGGATGCTTGGGGCCGGCGACGTCCTGGGCCGAGAGCGTCAGGACCGCCTCGATGGCGGCCCGGCCGGTGACCTCGATCAGCTCATCCAGGGCCATCTCGGCCCCAGTGATCAGCTCGACCATCGGCAGGAGGAACTGCCCCTCTCGGCACAGAAATTCCGTCAGTTTGCGACTACCCGTCTTGCCTGTAATCTGGTACGTTGACTGGTGCATGGCTACTCCTTTGAAAATCGTTGATAATCCTTGGGCCTGATGGTACCTGCCATCAGGCCGGAGTAGCCATCGCTTTTTCAACCTTCGACTATCGATGGGACAACCTCTATAGGAAGCCGGGCGAGCATCAGTCGATGTTTTATACAGAGCCGAAAGCAGCCCTTTTTGAGTAACATAAAAAAGGGCTGCTGTATTCACGATACTCACCCTTTAAGGCTGGTTGGGCTTTTAGTAATACGGCCGTGTTGCTCCATACTCAAGATCTGGATGAATGGTGCCGACAGCTTTGGACTTTGCGTAGCCAAAGTATAAAGTAGTGTCGTCGGTGACAGAAACCCTGGCATTTGCCTTAGCCTCACCAATAGCTGTGTAGCCTTCCTTTTCGCTGATCAGAGGAGAAATATTTGCGCCTGATTTGGAAACGCTGCCCATGGGAAGAGCATCCTCTTCATCATGGTCGATGCAAGTAAACCATTCTTTGGTCCATTCAACACCGCCCTTGTCGTAATACTTTACGGCTGTCTCAAAAGCAAAGCCCACTCTTACGCAGCAGTTTCCGGCGCCTAACGTGGTAAGGACGTTGGCAGCAGGAGAGACGTAGGGTATTGGTGGGTCTAAAGAGCCGATTTCGGCAAGAAGCTCCGTAACCACGCTTCCTCCATCACCGGAGGAACCAACATAATCTCCCCAAGTATAGAAACTTACCCACCCGTAAGCTTGGATCTTAGCATTAAACTTTATAGTCCCGATTATATTGCAGCCGGCCGGATCCGTCTTGGTTGTCCAACCGCAATCGAAGTCCCATCCTGGTGCACTTGCTTCCGAACCAGTTTTGCCCCATCTTGTGGTGCCGGTAGATACATTCAGGTCATTGGCTGGTGCTGCTGTCCAGATCTTACTGGTAGCTGAGCTACTTTCCCAGTATGTATAGTTGGCGGGCATTATCTTTACGCCGACCTTGTAGGCTTTTAAAAAAGTCCACTCTCTGTGTGCAGTCTCGCCGTCATATCCGCCGGGCCCATCGTTTACCCATACCTCGATGGTGATGGCATTATTAATGGAGGAAGGCGCAGTGTAGTAACCCGTGTTGGTGATAGTACCCGCAGAAGCTTGCCATGTCTCTTTGTTGGGCGGGGTGTCGAGTCCGAAGTCCTCGATTACCCCCCATGCGATTATGACATCATCCTCATAGCACACACGCTGATCCAAGTCCGTCGGATTGTTGTAGCTTACGTGGAAGTCGGCATGCTCTGGGTTGTAGCCAGAGGGTCCCCCGTAGTGTAGGTCACTCGTGCTAGTAGGCGAATCCTTAATGATGGACCCAACGCCCGTTATACCCTGATAAGGTATCCAATGCCATCCATCACTTATGGCGTGGCAGAGACCTGTAAACAGACACAAGACCATTGTGATCGCACCCAGGCTTCTGTACTTCCAACTCATTATAGCTGTTTCCGTTTTGTTAGACATTTTATTCATCCCTCTAATAAACTTTTTCACTTGTGCTTAGTTGAATTCTTGTTTCCACAGATGACAGATAAAGGAAATAGAGTATTGTCCCTTCACCGGTCATTTCACGGCTTGTTCATACAACTCACCTCCTTTCGAGTATTCGTTCTTTCGCAACAAAAACATTTTTTCAAAGCTCATTAATTCGCGTAGGTCTTCGATAACATCATCAAGCAATTGTGGATATTTATCGCAAGGTTGACCCTGATGAGATCTCCATAATAGCCTGATGATCTTGTTGGTAAGTTCATTGGCCGTGTTCACCTCGCTTTGCAACAGAGCCAATACCTTTGTTTTGTCGCTTACCACCAGGCTATCCTTGCCATTTACAGCGCTCAGCCATGCCAGAGTTTTGGTGTTGGCCAGGTACACGCCAGCGTGAAGAGAATATAACAGAGTATCAGCGTCCAATTGCGTCAGACTTCTCTGGGCATCCGTGATTCGGGCGGCCCATTCTTCGAAGGCCTTTAGGCCGAAGCTCTGCTCTCTTGATCCAGCTCGGCCGGACATGGCGTGCTTTGAGCCAGGCAGGGATTCGAGCAACCACTCCTTGTTCCGGCCATAATCGCCCGCGAGTTTGAGCAGCGAATCAACATCCAGCACGGGAATCCGGCCCGGCGAGGCTGCCGGGTATGCAAATTGCAATATGTCCCCGGATTTGATTAGCAGTTCCGGATAACCAACTTCAGTGCCTTCTTTTGCTAATGCCTCTTTAAGCTCGAATATCCAGGGGAATTCACGCTTGAACCAGTCTCGCTTCTCCTCAACCCAGTCGTCGTAGTCAATTGCTTCAAGATCAACCGGGCCTGAGAGCACATTCGCCCAAAGGTCCCTGTTCGGTACCGGCACGGTCAGCAGTTCGTGGCCTTTGAGCACCGCCGTCAACAGCAGTAAACCCAGGACCTTCAACACGATATCGCTGGCGGCGAGTCCTTTCATTGCCTTCACCGTCACCTTCGAGCCATTGGTCATCCATGCAGGCCCAAATCGGGGCCTTCCATCCCTCTAATGAGAGATCCCGGCAGAACCTTTCCAAGATTCTTGTGATTTTGTCATTTTTTTTCGTTGGGCTGCCTGCCTGAGCCCACGAATTCATCCGCGTGGCTCACGCGCAAGACCTCGCCCAGGCTGGTGACTCCGGCCTGGACCTTTCTCCAACCATCCTGCCGCAGTGTCTTCATGCCGGCGGCCACGGC
>CAYFUB010000020.1:0-15536 GCA_964346195.1 uncultured Pirellulales bacterium | reverse complement strand
TCGCGTCGGGAGTTTGTGAAGCAGTCGGCGGTTGCGGCGACCGCGCTCGTGACGGCTTCGAGTCTTGGCGGCCGGGTCTATGCGGCCGGCTCCGACGAGGTCAAGGTCGGGCTCATCGGTTGCGGCGGGCGCGGCACGGGCGCCGCGACCCAGGCCTTGATGGCGACGAAGACGCCCGTGAAGCTGTGGGCGATGGCGGACCTGTTTCGCGACTGTCTGGACCGGAGCCATACCATGCTCCACGACGGGGCGGAGGCCCGGTACGATCGCGTGGCGTTCGACGGGCTGGCGTCGCAGATGGATGTGCCCGAGGAGCGGAAGTTCGTCGGCTTCGACGCCTATCGGAAGCTTCTCGATAGCGGCGTAGATATGGTGATTCTCGCCACCCCGCCCGGCTTTCGACCGATGCAATTCCAGGCGGCGGTGGAGGCGGGCAAGCACGTCTTCCTGGAAAAGCCGGTCGCCGTGGACCCCGCCGGCATTCGGACCGTAGTCGCGGCGGCGAAGGTGGCGAAGGACAAGGGCCTCTCCGTCGTCGCCGGCACCCAGCGGCGGCACCAGAACCACTACATCGAGATCATGAAGCGCGTCCACGACGGCGCCATCGGCGAGATTCGCGCCGCGCAGTGCTATTGGAACGGCAGCGGCAGCTCGCTCCGGCAGACCAAGCCGGCCGGCATGAGCGACATGGAGTGGCAGGTCCGGCACTGGTACTATTTCTGCTGGCTCTCGGGCGACCAAATCGTCGAGCAGCACGTGCACAATATCGACATCATGAATTGGGCCCTGGAGGGACATCCGGAGTTCGTGATGGGCATGGGCGGCCGGGCCGTGCGGGAAGGCGGCAATATCTGGGACCATTTCGCGGTCGAATTCGAATACCCCGGCGGCGTGCGGGTCTTGAGCATGTGCCGGCATCATCCCGGTTGCACGGAACGCGTGTCCGAGCACCTCGTCGGGGCGCGCGGGACCGCCTATATCGACAGCAGCACCGGCTGGATCCGGGGCCCCAGCTCTTACGAGCCGCCCGCCTCGCCCAATCCGTACGTACAGGAGCACGCCGACCTGATCGACAGCATCTGCAACGGAAAAGGACTCAACGAGGGCGTCCAGGTGGCCGAAAGTACCATGGCGGTGATCATCGGCAGGATGAGCGCCTATACCGGCCGGGCGATGAAATGGGACTGGGCGATGAAGCAGTCGAAGCTGGATCTGAGCCCGCCGAAATACGATTCTTGCGATGTGCCGGTGGACCCCGTCCCGGTCCCCGGCCGGACGAAATTGATCTGACTCGAAACGGCCGGTTCTCGGTGTTGCCCCTGTGCAGGCAGGGATCCGTCTGCTCTGGAAGGCCGGGGCATCCCGCTTTCGCGGGAATAACAGGTCGCACCGGATTGTGCTTGACCGCGTGGAGAGACCGGCAGGGTGGGCGAGCCCCACCGTTCGAGCTGAGAAGGCATGGATGGCAGATTCATTGGAGGAGAAAGCCCTGACATATCAGACTCTCATACAGGCGGCAGTGCTCAAATGAAACGCCCTCCCCGCATTATTATTGCAGCATTGATACTTCACTTCCTGTGGTATCCGGAACCCGCGGGCACCAGCAGCGCGAGCCTGGCCCCTCACGTCGCATCGGGAGATACGCCCAGTGAGATACAAGATCCGGCCCCGGCAGCGGTCCCGGTCTGGCGGTTCTGGTCGCCCGTGCTGGGCGGGCACTTCTATACGATCGACGAGGCCGAGAAGGATTACGTGTCGAGCGAGTACGAAGACGTGTGGACGTACGAAGGAGTGGCGTATCGGGCCTTCGTGGCGAACGCCGCTGATCCCAACCTCAGAGCGGTCCATCGGTTCTGGTCGGGATGGTTCGGCGCCCACTTCTATACGATCGACGAGAGCGAAAGAGACTATGTGATATCCACCTATCCGGACGTGTGGATATATGAAGGAGTCGCGTTTTTCGCCTACCCGGCAGGCTCGCCCCCGGCGGGGACGACGCCCATCTATCGCTTCTGGTCGGGAGTGGTGGGAGCGCACTTCTACACGGCGAGCGACCGGGAGCGGTTTAAGGTGCTCAGCGGCTATGGGGATGTCTGGCAATACGAGGGCATCGCATGGTATGCATACCCGGCGGATGGAGATTTGCCCGCATCCCTTGTGAAGGGACCTTATCTCCAGCAGGTCACTCTGGATTCGGCGACCATCATGTGGGAGACGGATGTTGCCTCGGACAGTCGCGTGGATTATGGAAGGGTGCTGCCGGAGGAATCCTCTGTGTACGACCCGACGCCCGTCACGTTGCACAAAATCGTGCTTGCCGGGCTCGATTCAGGCACTACCTACACCTACCGTGTGACCTCGGCAGGGGCTGCCAGCCCGGCGGGCTCGTTCATGACGGCGCCGCCGGCCTCACAGCCGTTTCGCTTTGTCGTCTACGGGGACTCGCGGACTTTCCCTGCCACGCACGTGCAAGTGGTGCAGAACATCATGGCCGACGCTCCGACGCTGGTCTTCAACACCGGCGACCTGGTCGGGGTCGGCCGGGATTATTCGATTTGGCAGCCGGAGTTCTTCGAGCCCCTACAGGACCTGATGATGACCGTGCCGGTAGTGCCGGTGCTCGGCAATCACGAGTACGGCGGGGCCGGGCCGCTGTGGTTCTTCTACTTTTTCGATCTGCCGCTCCACGAGGGCTGGTGGGCCATGACGTACGGCAACACCCGCTTCATCGGACTGGACACGAACGCCGCGTACACCGCCGGCAGCCGACAGAACGACTGGCTCATGCAGGAATTCGCATCCGCTGCGTATCGCGGCGCCACCTGGCACGTCGTCATCTTTCACCATCCGCCGTTCAGCAGCACCGCCGCCTACTCGGATAACACTATCCTCAAGGACTATCTGGTCCCGCTCCTGGAACGGCATGACGTGGACATCGCCTTTCAGGGTCATAGTCACGCCTATGAGAGGTATCTCCACAACGGCATTCATTACATTGTCACGGGCGGCGGGGGGGCGCCTCTCTATCTTCTGGTGCCGGATATAATACCACCGCTCCGGCAGTTCAGCCTCAGCGCGTATCACCACTGTGTCGTGGACGTGGACCCGGCCGCCGGAAAACTGATCATCAGGGCGACGGATATCACCGGCCAGGTCTTCGACGCGATCGAGCTGTCCAAATCGCCGTGACGAATTGCCTCTGGACAGATAGGGACGTCTCCCTTATAGCGTACGGTCAACGGCATGGGCTTCGTATAAGGTTGTCACGGAATGGATTTACTTTTCCTCAGGAAAGCATGGGAGATGGCGCGCAAACCGGACGTATGCGGCCGGCCCTGGCATGTCCAGCTCGAAGTGACCACCCACTGCAACCTGGCCTGCTACATGTGTGTGCGCCAGGAGGCGATCAAGCATCCCCGGCATCTGGCGTACGAAGATTTCGTCAGGACGTTCGATCAGATCAGGCCACGCAAGTTAGCCTTGTCAGGGGCGGGCGAGCCGCTGCTGCACCCGCATATTGCCCGGATGATTGCCTATGCCCGGGCCCGTGGGGCGGCGGTGCAGATCCCGAGCAACGGCACGCTCTTGTGCAGACCCGGAGTGGCCCGGGGGATCGTCGAAGCCGGTCTGAACACGTTGAAGATTTCCATCGATGCGGCTACGGCTCAGACATACGAGGCCATTCGTCGGCAGGATTGCTTCGACATGATTGTCGAGGGGATTCGGCAGGTGAGCGAATGCGGGAAGGAGAGACGGAGCCGCCTGCCCGAGCTTCGTTTCGATGTCGTCATCTTGAAGGAGAACTACGCGGAAATCCCCGATATCGTCAGGTTGGCCCGCGACCTCGACGTGGGCGTTGTGTTCTTCCGCGCCGTTCAGACCGAAGGGACCGGCAAGGAGCGGGAGGCAGTCATCGGTAAGGACATGGATTTCGACGCGCTGCATGGCGCGGTGCGGCGGGGCATCGCCGTGGCGGCACGCCTGGGCGTTCGAACCAACCTGAAAGACGTCGCCCGCGATTTCGCCGCCTACCAGTCGCTCTACCTGAGACAGGACGCGGCGTTGTCCGATCAAGTCTGCCTGCTGCCCTGGCTGCAGTGTTTCATCTCCGTCCGCGGTGAGCTTTCCCCATGCTGCGCCACCTACACGAATGAAGGTATCTCGGCGGGCAACGTCCGCGATTGGGATTTTGAGACGGTATGGAACGGCAAGAAGATGCAGGCGATACGACGCCAGTTCCGGAGCAAGCGCAATCCGTTTGCGGTCTGTCGCGATTGCATCCCCCGCAGCTTGCCGGTCCTGCTCAAAATGAGCTCCCTGCTGCCCGGTTTGATGTCCCGACGGTCGTCACGTCCGCCGACCGGGACCCACCCCAGCCGCGCCTGATACAGGTCACAAGGCAACTTTCTGCGCAGATTGTCCTGCGGTCTTGTACGCGCCGTTGGAGCGCACTTGAGCCGTGAAGAGAAAGCGCCTCCAGGATGAGAGTGCCTTGAGCAGGATGCCCGAATAGATGAGCAGATTCGTGACAGAGGAATGGTCTTGGGCGAAGTGCTTCCGGTGAAACAGGTACATCGCCCGGTAAAACTCCACGGCGGCCTTGCGGCTGTTGTACTTGGTCGATTCGCCTTTGTAATGGACGATCCGGGCCGCCGGGTAGTACATGACGGTCCAGCCGGCCCGCTTGGCCCGCAGGCACCAGTCGAGCTCCTCGCCATACATGAAGAACTGCTCATCGAGCAGCCCGATGTCCTCAATCACCTTCCTGCGGATCATCAGGAACGCCCCCGAGACGGCATCCACTTCCTGAATCTTATCGGGACTCTCGTAGGTCAGGTTGTACTTCGCCATTGTCTGGCTCTTGGGAAAGAGCGTGCTCAGCCCCGTCAAGCGATAGAAGGCCACCTCAGGGGTGGGGATGCTTCGACGGCAGGCGAGCTGGAGGGTTCCATCCTTGTTCAGGACTCTGCAACCGGCGATTCCGACGTGAGGATGCTCCCTCATGAACTTCAGCACCTTCTCGATGGCGTCGCCCATGATCAGGGTGTCAGGATTGAGCAGCAGGATGTAGTCGGAGCGGCTTTGGGAGATCACGATGTTATTGGCCCTGGAGAAGCCCACGTTAGAGTTATTTTGGATGACCCTGACCAGGGGGAACCGTGCTTTCACCATGGATACGCTGTTGTCGCGGGAATTGTTGTCGACGACCCAGATATCGAAAGGTGTGCCATTGGCGCCGGCATAGACTGATTCGAGGCAGCTTCTCAACAGCCGCTCGGTGTTATAGTTCACGATGACAATCGATAATGCCATTCGATGTACCCGCTCAATTCAGCTCAGGTGCTTTCTGATGTCAGCCGGGTTGCCCGACCTGAAGAAAGTCCGGCCCGGAAGTCTGTCCCTCGCGGCGGACTTTGCAGCGCCTAAAAATAGTATATCGGACCCCATGAAGCCCTCTCTTGAGGCTTCTTCGAACATCCCCGTACCCGGAGACCATTGGTGAGCCCCATTGATCTGGAACCATGCTCGATACCGGACATCATGAAATCAGGAGTCCCCCAGACAGCGTCTAAGATTCTTCCGGAAATCCCCGTAGGGAAATACCCCATCCTCCGGATAACCTGTCAAAACGACCCTCACTGTTGCTCCTTGCCTCTCCTCCTTTCGGCGTGGCCCCGGTGAAGAGTGTCAGATGTGGCCCACGCGCCGCCGGTTTGCACTCCTGTATACCTGTAACTGCTGTCTTGCTATTGTATCAACGGCAAATTCCTCCTCAACCCTTTTTCGGGCCGCTGCGACCATATTTTGGATCTCCTCCTCGGATTTTGCCAGGCAGGCCAGCACCGCCGCGGCAAGCGCAGCGCCGTCACGAGGCGGCACGACGAAGCCTGTCTGGCCGTCGGTGACCATCTCTGACGTGGCTCCGACATCCGTCGTGACGACCGGGACACCCATCGCCATCGCCTCCAGCAGCACGACGGGACACGACTCCCAAATTGAAGCAAGCACGAAGACATCCATCGCGCAGAGCATAGGAGGGACATCATCCCGAAAGCCGGCGTACACGACATCACTCTCCAGCCCGTTCTCCGCGATTAATCGTTGCACCTGGTCCCAGCATTCGCGGTCCGTGTCCAGTCTCCGGCCCACCAGGAGGAATTTGGCGTCCGCAATCCGTCGTTTGATTCTCCCGGCAGCCTGAATGAAGTACGCATGCCCCTTGTGGCGGTTCAAATTTCCGACGATGCCGATCACGGGGCCATTCACGGGCAGCCCCAACTCCTGTCTGATTCCGGCCCGTGCACTTGCGTCGTAACGTGCGGCATGGAACGTCGCGGTGTCGATTCCGGAATAGATGACCACCGTCTTGTCCCACAATTTCGTGCCCGCCTTCGCCAGTCGGCGCTGGAGTCCTTTGCCCTGCACGATCACAGTCGTGGAAAGGGCGACCGCCAGGGGCAGAAGAAGCCAGCGCAGCGGCCGCAGCAGACGGTCACTGTAATGCCAGACGATAGGCGTTCGCGTCAGGCCGCCCGCCAGCGCCGGAAGGAAGTTGGTAATGCCATCCACGTGAACGATGTCAATGTCGTTCGACCTGATGATCTTGCGGATTTGCCGCAGGTTGCGGGGCAGAAACCAGCAGAACCGGGCGAAGTTCGAGAGCAGTCGGTGCCGGTTGAAGCACTGAATGTGTCGAAGCAGAAAGGACTCGAAGCCCTCGGGCCGCCAGACCTCATCCGTCTTGTGCCCGAAGAGAAACAGGGTCTCGACGCCGTCGTCTCTCAGGCGACGGGCCAGTGTTAGCGCCAGCCGGTGCGGCCCGCTAAAGCGATTATCCAAAATACAGCAAAGAACCTTCATGCGCGGACAGCCCCCCGGAAACAAACGACATTCAAGTTGCCAATACCATCAGTGAGAACCCACCGAAAAGCCGGGAGGCTAGGCCTCGGCACACCGTCGAGACAAGGCGCCGGGGCAGATTGGCAACATGGGTCTTCAGGGCTTTGTGTGACGACTCCAGCGCGACGCCGGTCAGAAAACGATCCACGATCTTATAGCCGGCATCCTCAAGATTGCGGAGTGCCGTCTCCTTCGTGAAGTAGTGAAGGTGGCCGACCGCCTGCCTGATGTGAATCAGCTTTCCGGGGCGAATCACCGCCTGCACCGACAAATCCAGCGGGATGTGGAGCACCTTGTAGGCAGCCCGGGGCTTCACCAGCCGGAGAAACGTGAAGTAATCCTCCAGATGCTCGATCACGTCGATCAGCAAGAGCAAGTCAAAATGGGCGTCCTTCTCCTGCAGAAAGTCCTGGAGCTTGAAATGCAACCTCTCATTGGCTCGTTCCTGGCACCGTTGAAACGCCTGTGGCGAAATCTCGTAACCGTGGAACTCACATGACCGGTCCATCGCCTCCTGCAACTGCCTCAGCAGCTCTCCCGCGCCGCAGCCGACCTCGCAGACCGTTTTGGGCTTGACGCCGTTACGTTCGAGTACGCGCAGAACTTGGCGCGCCTTCCACGCCGAATCCTCCACATGCCAGGTAGGATTCCTGTCGGCGTATGCACCCGTAATGTACAACTCTTCAGTCATGCGTTATCCGGAGAGTTGGGGCTCGTTCATGCTCCGCAACTCGTATCGAAAGAAGGTGAAACCGAACAGGATCTGGAGATAGAACTGACTCGATAGCAGCGGATAACTATAAAACGAGAACGCGATGGGTACCAGCAGGAAAACATACAGGACCAGAAATGGAAAGTATCGGCCGGCCCGGTCCTTGAGGACAGCCATCAGCCAGCCGAGGGCGTAGGGAACGACCGCCACGCCCAGGAGGCCGAAATCCTCATAGAAGTTGCGGAGATACGTGTAGACATTTGTCGCGTGGGGGACGAACACCCACTCCGTGAAGACCGACATGTCAGGCTCGGGGATCAAATGGAATCGGTGGAGCCACTTGAAGAAGGGGAAAAACGTGTTCTGACCCAGTTCATAGCCGCCCCGGAAACCGGCGAAGAACTCGTTGAGTGCCGCGATGGGGGATGCCAGATACCAGTAGAACGAGAAAAGGATGCCGCGCAAGCGCTCCGTTTGACTATACGCGGCACTTTTGCGCAGCAGCAACTCAATCACGACGAAAATCAGCACGACGGCGAGCGCCGGAGGCAACAGATTCCAGGTGACGCGACGGAGTCTCTCGCGGCGGGTCAGTGGACCCGTCGCGCAGTAGGCCAGGATCAGGTACATGACATAGACGGTCATATCGTACCGGCTGAGATTCGTCAGGCAGATGGCAAGGGCGAGGAGAAGAAAACCCCCCAGATAGATGTATTTTCGCGATGTCGTATCGAGGTGCAGGAACAAGCCCAGTAGAACGAATCCGATGGCGAAAAAGCCGCTCGTCAGCGAGATCAGCTTGACCACCAAGCTGGTCTGAGAGACGGCCATTTCGAGGAACAGGACCAGTCCGAAGCGCAACAGGGCCGGCTGTCTCAGCAGGTCCAGGAATCCGGTATGAAAGTGGGCGGCAATGAGGGCCACTCTGTACAGCATGAGCAGTAGGGCGATCACTCCCATCAACAGGGTGAACGTGAGGGCCCGCTGAATCCGCTTCGTCGGGGGCCCGTCATGCACGGGAGGCAACTCGATATCCTGCGGTGCAAGACCCTTGAACGCCGTCCAGGTCAGATATCCCAGCGAGAAGGTGACCACGTTGAGCAGCAGTGCGCCCTGCGTCAGGGCGCTGGGAGATGGAAATATCCCGGTGAAGACGCCGGCCAGGTACAAGGTCCCGGCCGTAGCCCACACGGCCAGAAACACAAACAGCGGGTCTGTGAGGCACTCCATCATGGCTGGGGTTCCGCCACAAAGTCGTTGTACCGGCTGTGCCGCAGAAAGTGACAGATCCGTATCTGGTGAAACCAGGGCTCCACGAGGTTGCGGGCGAGCAGGTGATAGGCGTTGTCTATCTTGATGTCGCGGTGTGTCTCGTTGAACTCGTTGATGGCCAGTCGCTCACCGATGAAACTGCTGTGCAACTCCGTGTCCGAGCCGATGATGTCGTCGAAGTAGCAGAAGACCCGCGGCAGATAATGCTGCTCACCGGCGTCGAGCAGGCCCAGAGCGGTCATGGTGGACGAGTAGAAATCCAAATCATAAGCGATGGCGGCGATCGGTGCGGGCTGATATTTCTCGAAAAAACCTCCCGTCGTGTCCTGGAGGTTGCCGAGAACGAGCTTCGTGCGCGTCAGCCTGGCGCTCAGCTGGGCCGCATTCATCCGGAAGAATCCCTTCTGCCACACAAACGGGAGGTCCCGGTAGTCCACCGGCTCCGGCAGTCCCTCACCCGTATCGAAGCCGTACACTTGAATGACCACCGGGAAGATACCGGACACCTGCCGGGCGTGTTCCTCAAGGTTGCACAGCCCCGCGCCGGCCCCTACGCCGAACTCCAGAACGCTAACCTCCCGATACCCCAGTCTGGCGGCCAGATGCGCAGCCTGGTACACGATGTATCCGTAGTACGGCCGCTCCACCGCGCCGAACCTCAGACGCTGCTCATAGGTCCCGAGCCCCGAGCGCTTCAGGATCTCCCGGGCGACCCCGCGGATCGGGTGGGGATGAAGGACCAGTCTCGTCAGTCTGCTCGTCATCGGCCTTGCTCTCGTTTGTCCAGACACTCTACGACCGGGGCGAAGGGTCTGCTGCCTCTTTCCGCCTCGACGTTGCCGCCAGTATCATACCCGTCACGGTGGGACTCGACAAGTTCCGTTCCTCTTTCATGTCCTCACGCCACCCGGCACATGCCAGGACTCAGGGGTTCTTGGCGGAGAACCAACCAATCGGGTGAGACCATGCCCGCTGAATGATCCAGAGGCACTCAAGCGCGACGCCGTACGACGCTATTGCCAGAAGGTGGAATGGCCCGCCGGCGAGGTATATGACAGCGCCCAACCCGCAGAGGGCTGCCGTATTCATGCACCGCACTCGCCATACTGGTATCTCTGCCTTGACCAGCCCTCTCTGGCTGAGATACGCATACACTCTCCAGGGGGCGTCTATGACGAAGAAGATCGCGCACAGCCAGGCCAGCGTCATCGGTGTAACATGCGAGACCAGGATGAGTAAGGGAATCGAGTTTCTGCAGAATTTCAACAGGATGAAGGTGAGCACTCGCAGATTCCCCAGGAGCAGCGTGTGGACCAAGTAGATCCCCAGGCATAGACAAAGCGCCTCTGCGTAGACAAGCACAGGATAGGTTCCAATGGGCAACAGCGCCAGGATGAATCCCACCGCAGCGACTCGTATCGCGACGAACAGGCCCGTATAGATGTGCACCCGGGGGGCGATTCTCTGTGTGTTTTGTCCCGGCGCTTCCCTGTGCGCCGCCAGATCGTTGACCAGCCCGCCGATTTCATAGATGGAATAGAACATCACAAAGGATACAGGCATCAGGAACAAAGAGAAGACGCTAAGATTCGTGAATAGAAGGCCCGCCAACGTAACGGGGACGATCTCCCGAACCAGCAGCGTGAGTACGCCCGCTCGATGGAATCGGCTGATGACATAGTACAGGGTAGGCACGTAGGTCCACTTTACTATTCCTTCGTTCACCGAATGGATGTCCCTGTCTTCTCTCCAGGTGTCGTAGCCTGTGATGAAATGGAATCTGTCATCTGTGATGTTCCACCTTTTCCGGGCCTGGCTCGTGTTCAGTACGACATATGGTCTGCCGAAGTCTGTCATGAAGACTGAATCCTCTGGGTTGTCGGAGTACACCGAGCAGTCGCGTAGATCTACATAGGCGGGTATCCGCTTCAGGATGGATTCCTTGTCGCCCAGCAAGTCGGTCTTCAACCTTCCCGTATAGTGCCCGTTCTCGATTTCCAGCTCGGAAGAGAAGCAGTTCTCGATGTTGAACCTTCTGGCAATCGCAGCGACAGGGGGATCGATGGCGGCGGAAACCAGGTAGAGGGTCCTGCCTTCTTCTGCTTCCTGTTTTATTGCCTCCAGGATCGTATCATTCAGCAGACCTTTTCGGAAAAGGTCATCGACATATAGTTCAGACATCTCCTCGATTCGAGCCGGGCAGCAGCCCCGCAGCAGAGCTATCTGCCAATCCCTCAAACGATCCCTGCCCCGTATGGAATGGATCCCGAGAAAGCCCAGGAGCGAGGAGAGCATCCGTATCAGGACGAACGGGCCGTACCGGAGCATGCTGTTTCTTGCGAGAACAAAACCGATGAAGGCAGACGTGTTGTTCGTCTTCGTGATGGTGCCGCAGACATCAAAGACCGCTATGCCATATGTTTCCATCATCTGTGTTGTTCCGCTTGTCATGGAAACTCGCCCGCCGGGCGGATGACAACCAGCTATCCTTCCGAAACAGCCTCCGGGTTGTGAACGTCCCTGCCGAGTGCCCCAAATACATGCACGCCACGCTGTCGCAGGGCAATGAATATCGCCAGGGTGATGAAGACCTCCGTCAGTACCGCGGCGATGGCTACCCCGATATGCCGAAGAGGCATGACCAGGAGCAGGGCCACGGCGATATTCAAAATGCCGGCCGTCATCAGTATCTTCGTCAGGGCCTTCTCGAGCCTGAAATTGATCATGACCTGGACGCCGAGGATATCGGTCAGCCCGATGATAAACGGCAGAAAGGACAGGATGCGGATCACCGACACGCCCGCTCCGGACTGCTGCTCGAATATGACTTGCGACAGGTACGGGGCCGTCACGAACAAAGCCACAGATAACGCCAGTGTCACGGCGCTGACGAGCCCCGCGATCCGCGCGGCAAAGGCCAGGGCCGCTTCCTTCGATTCCGAGGCGAGTTTTCCGATGTGGGGGAAAATCGCCTGCGAAAGTGGGACCTGGAGCCCCTGCACGGCCCGCACGATCTTGTCGCCGGCGGCATAGTATCCCACGAACGAGAAGTCCGCGAACAGGCCGAGGATGACGATGTTCGTCGTCGTATAGAGGGTCGTCGCCATCTTCGAGGCAAAGAGATACCGGCCATCCTTGAACTCCCGCTTGAGCACCGCCACAGGGAGGAGCCGCAAGCGGACGTGAAAGCTGCGAAGCGCCAGGAGCAGGCCCCCCGCCCCGATCAGGATCGTGCCTGCCGACTGCAGGAGGGGCACGTAGATATAGTCGGCCTGCTCCCGGACGAACAGGAAAATGGACGCGATGACCAGCAGTTTGGCCGTGACGTTCAGTGTGGCGATGGGCTTCATGCGCTCCAGTCCCTGGAACAGCCAGATCGGGAAGAGCCACATCCCGATGACGTTCCCGAAGGCCAGGAAATAGACCGGCCAGTCGGCCCTCAGCTTGGGGACGGCGACCACGACCATTGCCAGAACCGCCGCGCTGAGGACAACCAGCATGAACTTCAGGAGCAGGACGGCGGAAAAAACCTCGGAGACCCTGTCCACATCATCCCGGTGGATGGAAATCTCCCGCGTTGCCGAGAGACTGAAGCCATAATCCGTCACCATGAGGAAGTACACGCTGACGGCGCGGGCCAGCTCCACCAGGCCGTACTTCGAGGGACCCAGGACGCGGAACAGGTAGGGAAGGGTGATCAGCGGGGCCAGGTAATTGGCGAACTGGACGAGGGAGAGCGAGAAGAAGTTGTTGAGAACCCTGCGGTTCTCCGCCCAGGCGACTTTGAACGTGCTCAGCATCTTGAGGCCGTGGTACAGTCAAACACACGCATGACAAGGTCCCTCCGTCCTCTCACTCCTGCAGCCCGCGCGTGTGGTCGAACCGACCCTGCCGGTACTCGAGCAAAACGGCGCTGAACGCCGCGACCATCAGGAACAAGACCAGCGTCAGGACACCGTTTCGCGCGATGTGCCTGGCCACCGGATAAACGACGGGTTTCTCGCCGGCACGGGTGTTGACCTGGATCAGGTTCTCCGTCTTGCGAATGTACGATTTCAGGTAATCCGAGACCGCCTTGTCCTGGCACGCAGGCAACTGCTCGCCGAGGAACTGCAGGAATTGCCCCGCCGTGTAGTCGGTCAGCAGGCTGGCGTCGAGCGTATCGAGCAGCTTGTCGTTGAGGTCCAGCACCTGGAGGTAGTGGTCGTATTTCTCGGCGTCGCTGGTCAGGGTCTCCTGCAGATCGATGATCCTGGACTGGACCGCGCGGACCTGGTAGGAAAGAGGCAGGAACTCGCGGCTGCTCTGGATGTCCGTGAATTGCAGGACCACGTCGCGCGCCGACCCTTCCAGGGGTGCTCCCTCCAGGTTCTGGAGCTTCTCCAGCTTCGCTTTCTCCTTCTCCAGGTCGAGCAGCAGGGTAAAGCGGGTGTCCTCGATCTCGGCGACGCAGGTCTTGAACTGCTGGATGGACTCTTTCAAGGCGTTGCGGATGTCGTACAGGGGAAGGACGTTCTCGATGTTGCCCGTGATGACCACGGAAGCGCCCGCCACCTCTTCCTTGGAGTTTCCGATGACCTTGACAAACAGCAGGCGCGCCTGGAACGCGCTGATCCGCTCGGAAGTGGCCGGATCGGTGGTCACCAGCCGCTTCGGGTACATCGGCGAGACCTCGAACTGTATCAGTCTCTCAAAGGATTCCTCCGTCCGGGTCTTGTCGAAGCTCCGCGCGTAGTCGGCCAGTTTCTGCTCCCGCAGATGGGCGATGATTTTATCCAGGTTTTCCCGGCTGTAGAACCGCCGCAACAAGACGGTGTACTCACGCTCGCTCAGCGGTCGCTCGTAGACGAAGGTCGCCGTGTACTTGCGGGGCCACAGGGACAGCGATGATACGGTCAGCAGGGCCGGAACCACCGAGGCGAGCACGATCCAGCGCCGGCGCCTCCAGAGGAGCTGCAGGTAACGCACGATCGCCGGCTCAGGATAAAGACAGGTCTCAGGCCCGTCGCAAGGGGACTTTACGGTCGGCGCGATGTATTGCGAATCATCCACGAGTCACTGACTGACGTTTCCAGCAGGGAAGCTCACATTATTCCCGGATGCGCTCCGGCGCAACCTTTCGGCTATCGGGCCGTCAATATACATGGGGAGGCTGGGGCTGTCAAGTCGCGAACGCCCTGACTCATCCGCAGTTTTGATGAGTCGAGAAAGGCGGCGACTCGGAGCCGTGACGGCCATCAATGCGCTCGTCCGTGGCGGCAAAGCGATCGACCCCTTGTCCCGCGAGAGGCAGCACGGAAACCCGTTCTCAGCAGTGCCTTCTTCAACCGTCGGGCCTGCCTCCGATGACTCCGTCGGTCCAGCGGTCGAGAGTCAGCGGGTCGTGGGCGGGCACGATGATGTCCGCCAGCGAGCGGATCCGGGCCAGCGCCGCCCGACAGGCGGATTCGTCGGGACTGCGCGTCGGGCGGTCCTTCTCGATGTTCACGTACTTATAGACAACATCGCCTGTGAGTACGACGGGACCCATGTGGGTCTGTACCAGCACGCCCTGACTGCCGGGGGAGTGGCAGCCGAGAGGGAACACCCGCACGCCGGGAACGACTTGCTCATCTGCGACGAGTTGCAGGGCCTCGGGCCGCTGCGAGAGCGCTTTTCTCACGTCTCGGGCCAATCGCTCCGGCCCGCCGGAGTCCTCGTATTCGCGGCGGTTGACGACGAACTTCGCGTTCGGGAATGCGTCGAAGTAGTCGTAATGGTCCGGGTGCAGGTGCGTGACAATTACGTGACTGACGGCGGCGGGGTCGATGCCGTGGCGCCTCAGCGCCTCCGGCGTGCGTTCCTCCGGGAGTTGCCTGACGCCGCCCGGAATGTATTGGGCCGTCGCCCTGCTGAATTCTTCCGGATATTTCGGTCCCGTATCCACTACGATGGGCCGCGGGCCGCCTTCGATGACCCAGACGTAGAGATAGAACAGGCTCGGCTCCCGGCTGTCGGTGTCTTGAAACGTGATGTAGTCGCGGACCTGACATTCGCCGACCTTGATGGCGCGGACGGTGTATCTGGGAGAGTTCGGCGGAGCCGGCGGCCAGCGGTCCAGTGTGGTGGGGTCATGACTCGGCAGCACGATATCGGCTTTGGCGCGGACCTTTCCGAGGGCCGCCCGGCATTGCTCGAGATTGGCGAAGACGCCGGGCGGGATGTTGCGCTCATAGTTGGCCAGCAGGGAAATCGTGTCCCCGGTGAACACGGTCCAGCCGTGGGCGGTGTGGACGCGATAGGCCATCGAACCCGGCGTGTGGCCGCCAATCCAGAACGACTCGATGCCGGGCAGTATCTCCTGGTCCTCCACGAGTACCAGCCGCTCGCGGCACTGAGGATTGTTCAGGAACTCGTGCATCATGGGACCGTGGCCCCAACTCGGCGCCTGGCCCGTAGCCCCCTCCCACTCCTTTCGTCCCACGTAGACCTTTGCATTTGTGTAGAGCGGCAGGTCGTCCACGTGGTCGAAGTGCATGTGAGTGATGAAGATATGGCCGATGTCCTCGGGGACCAGGCCGAACTTGTGTAACTGGGCCCGGCTGCTCTCCTGCTTACTCTGCGTGATCGGCTCGCGCAGGACGTGGGCGGCGCCGCGATTCATCTCGGCCAC
>CAYFUB010000019.1:0-1916 GCA_964346195.1 uncultured Pirellulales bacterium | reverse complement strand
ACGCCCAGGAGAAGGCCATTGCCGCCGCGACACCGGGCATCGAGTGGCGCGAGGTCCACCGGCTGGCGTGCATCGCCCTGACGCAAGGGCTCAAAGAACTGGGGCTGGTCAAAGGCGACCCGCAGGAAGCGGTGGTGGCGGGGGCGCACACACTGTTCTTCCCGTGCGGCGTCGGCCACATGATGGGGCTCGACGTGCACGACATGGATCCCCTCGGCGAGGATTATGTCGGCTACACGGACACGGTCCGGAGGAATCCGGAGTTCGGCTGGCGGTCCCTGCGACTGGCCAAGGCCGTTGAGCCGGGGTTCGTCATCACGGTCGAGCCGGGCATCTACTTCATGCCGCAACTCATCGACCGCTGGAAGGCCGAAGATAAGCTCGCTCAGTTCATCGACTACGGCAAGTTGGAAGCCTATCGCAGCTTCGGCGGCCTGCGCGTCGAGGATGATATCCTGGTCACGGAGACCGGCTGCCGCATCCTGGGCCCGCTAATCCCGAAGACCGTCGACGAAGTCGAGGCCCTCGCATCCGCGTGAGCCGGCATCGGTCCATACGGATTATGGGGAATTCCTGCGCCCCGTGTGTCATCCTGAACGAAGCGCAGCGGAGTGAAGGGGTTCCCCAAACGCGAATGATTGCGTTTGGGGGCCCCAGCGATCTGGGCGGCGAACGGGAGAAACGTCTCATCCGGAGGCCAGGTCCTTCGGCTTCGCCTCAGGATGACAGAGTGTGCGCCACGCAAGACTTCTCCATAACCCATCTCGCAGGTCAAATAGGGCTATATGGGGTGGGTGCCATGTCCACGCTCGCGTGGACATGCTTCGTCCAGATTGAAAGAGGCACGCTTACGCAAGCGTAAGCATGGCACCCGGCCGCGAGCGCATAGGTCTCATGGGTCGAATGGCATCCGCCCGTGCCACAGGCGTGCGGTCCGATTCAGGATGTACCCCCGATCAGTCGGTCCAGCACCTGTGTGTACTCCCGTTGAGGCCGCAGGCCAATCAGGCGCTCCGCCTCCTTGCCTTTGTGGAAAAAGAGTACCGCCGGAATGCCCCGAATCCCGTACCGGTTCGCCAACTGCGGCAGACGGGCGACATCGACCTTGTACACGAGAGCCCGCCCCTCATACTCCTTCGCCAGCTTCTCGATCGTTGGCGCCAGCATCCGGCACGGGCCGCAGGAATCCGAGTAGAAATCCACAAGCACCGGTCTATCCGCATTCAGAACCTCGCGGTCGAAATCCGTCTCGCGGCCGATCTGCAGGGCCGCATGGTCTCCGCTTGCCCCCGTGCTCGGCCGGGATGAGCCCGCCGAGAAGGCGAACAGCCCTCCGATCAGCGCCCCGACGAAGGCCCCCCGCCACGGATTGGCCGTGAGCGGACACGCGCCCGTGGTACACTTGCCGAAATATCCCATCATCGCCCCCAGACCACCGCCCAGCAGCAATCCGACCGCCAACTGAATGAACATCGCTCTTTGCATTATCTAATCTCCTTGTCTTGAGCCATCGCCGTGCCTCTTCCGGGCAACGCCTCTGCTGCAACCACTCATACGGATTCGAAAAACTTCGTATGCGGCGGGTGTTTGTCATGTCGAGCGAAGCGAAGCACAGTCGAGACATCTGGTACCGAATGGGGCATGTGGCCCTTCGCGGGCAGATTTCCGAAACGGGCTCTCCGCTGCGCTTCGTGTCTCCGCTTCGGCCGAAATGACAGGGGCGGCACTGGCCTTGGCTCCGGATAATCGAACGCACGAATTAGTCATTATCCGCCTCACAAGGTCGCCTCCAGCAGTTCCAGAGCGTTTTTCACCTGTGCCACACGTTCTTCGTCGAGTCTGCTGCAGATACGTTCCTCGCAGGCTTCCATGCGGCTGATGATCCGCTGCCTCGTTCGCCTGCCTTTCGGGGTCAG
>CAYFUB010000018.1:0-5962 GCA_964346195.1 uncultured Pirellulales bacterium | reverse complement strand
GCCGCCGCGGACGCCGCCAGCCATCGGACGCCATTCCACCACGGAACCAGCGTTGCACTCTCGTTCCACGCGTTTCCGGCGGAGCAGAGCACTCGCTCCCTCAATTCGGCGGACGGCTCTGCCGGACGCGCTTTCTCCAGGAGACGTTCGATTCTGTCATCTCCTTCGTTCATGCCGTTCATACCGCGGAGTCTTTCAGCAGTGTCCGAAGCTTTTCCATGCCGTAGCGATACCGGCTCGCGGCGGTATTCTGGGAAAGGGCCAGCATCACGCCGATTTCCTGAAACGTCTTGTCTCTGTATATCTTCAACACGACCACCTCGCGCTGTGCTTGCGGCAAACGGGCCAGGGCCGCCTGCAACTCTTCAGCCAACTCACTTCCTCTGTCGCCGGTTTCGACGGCTGTCAGCCAGGGCTCGATGATTGGGCTGGTAGCTCGTTTTCTGCGCCAGCGTCTGATGAAGTCGGAAGCTTCGTTTCGCGCGATCTGGTAAATGTACGCGTCCAGGCAACGGGCTTTTGCCAGTTGCCGCCGCCGGCGGACGATCCGGACGAAGACCGCCTGGAGAACATCCTCGGCATCGTGCTTCGAGCAGACGAGGGCCTGAAGGAACGCGAGCAGGTCCCTGGCGTACCGGTCCCAGATCAGTTCGACCGCCGCCGGGTCGTTGTGCCTCAACGCCGCTCGTATCGCATCATCGGCCGGATGCCTGTTCAAGACGCTGCCCTCGGCTCACGCATCGATTCATAAATAAAGACAGTGATTCGCAGCCGTTTTGTCTACGCCCCGCGCATCTTTTTGTCAACCTACTGCCGGCAGCGGAGCCGCTCGGCCCGGCGCGGGAAACCCTGTGCCATGGAACGTATACCTTCTTCCCATGCGCAGGACCATCGCCAAGACCTTCGGCCTTGACGATACCGCCCGATTGGTGCTCTCGATACGCCTGTTTGAGGAATTTTGCGCTCGTGCTGATAGCCGTTACGGCCGCGCGAGCCGGGCGCCGCAGGACTTGCAGTAGTTGGCGTTGGCGTCGTGCTCGCCCAGGCCGCAGCCGGGGCATACCCGGGTAGCGGCGGGGCGTTCGGCGCGGGTCTGGGCCCACTCCACCGTCACGATCCCGGTCGGGATGGCAATGATCGAGTAACCGAGGATCATCACCACCGAGGCCAGGAATTGCCCGAGACCGGTTCGCGGGGCGATGTCGCCGTAGCCGACCGTGGTCAGCGTGACAATCGTCCAGTACACGCTGACCGGGATGCTGGTGAACCCGCTCTCCTCGCCTTCGATGAGGTACATCAGCGCGCCGATGATGATGACCAGCGTCAGGACCGCGAGCAGAAATACGGCGATTTTCCATCGGCTCGCGTAGAGAGAACTGCCGAGCGAGGCGGCCTCCTCGGTAAACCGCCGCAGCCGCAGCACGTGGAAGATGCGCAGGACCCGCAGGACCCGGATCACCGAGAGATAGCGGCTACCGAAGAACAGCGGGCTCAGATAGGCGGGAAAGATGGCCAGAAAATCGATGACGCCGAAGAAGCTCAGCGCGTAGCGAACGCGATTGGCGACACACAGCAGACGCAGGACGTACTCCACGGTGAAGAGGATAGTGAAGAACCATGCGACAACGCGGAGCAGTTGCCCATATTGCGCGCGAATCGTGCCGACGCTCTCGATCATGATCACGATGACGTTCAGCACGATACTGGCGATCAGGAGGATGTCAAACCATTGTCCGGCGGGTGTGTCTGATTCGAAGATGACCTCATAGACGGTTCTTCGCCACCCGCCCTGCGGCTTAATGCTGCCAACGGCACTCATTCGCATCCTTCCACGAGCACTCCGTATAACTGTCCGCCCGCTTTTCTCACGCCGATCGTCAGACCACCTGCCAGTCGTGTAGCCAGGTGTATTGCAGGGGCAGTTGGGCCCAGCGCTCGTCCGTGACTTTGGTCAGCCACTGCTGGTCCGCCGGGCACAGCGCCTGCCGGCGCAGGGACGAGGCCCGCACGGCGTTCTCGACCTCGTAGATGGTGGACAGGCCCGGGATGACGCACGTGATCGCGTCGCTGACATTCAGAATGCATTGCAGCGTCAACCGCGCCAAGTCGTTGTCCTCCTTACTGCCGACGCCGAGCTTGACTTTGCCGTGGCTCTGGAACAGGCTGCCGCCGAAGAACGGCTTGATGGTAATCAGGCCCGCGTCGCGCCGGCGGAGGGCGTCAAAGACGCTCGTATTGTCCGGCCCGTAGCCCATGGCGACCTCCTCGACGTTGTCTTTCGTCGGTCCGGCGTCCTTGCGTTTCGTTTTGGCCGTACACGGAAAGATGAACATCTCCACGTCATCGTATTTCTCGATGACATGCTGGGCCCAGGGCCGGCTGTGGCTGGAGACGCCGAAGTGCAGCGCCTTGCCCGCTTTCTTCAGAACGTGGAACGCCTCGATCGTGGCCTCCATATCCGCGTCAGTATTGGTCCCGTCCATCTTGGCCTGGACGCGCCAGATGTCCAGGTAGTCGGTCCCGATCCGGCGCAGACACTCCTCCACATTGTGAATCTGCGCCTTCGTGTTGCAATACTCATCGTGCCGCGGGCAGAGCCGATAATCGTCGGCCCCGACGATCATCTTGTCCCGGCGGCCCTTCAGTGCCGCGCCGTAGCACAGACACTCCTCGCCGCCGGTAATGTCGAGGTAGTTGACGCCGCAGTCAATCGCCTTGGACATCACCCCCGTGCGATTCTTCGCGACCTCAGCCGGGACCTGCTCGTCGGCGAACTTGCCCCACCACCAGCCGTCGCTGCGGCCCCGCCAGGGCGCACGCCAGTGCCCGCCCAGCCCAATCTCGGAAATTGTCAGATTCGTCTTGCCGAGCCGCCGATACCCCATCTCCGGATGGTAGTTGAGGATTTTGGTTTTGTCCTCACCGGTGTCTTCTGAGGAGGCACGACCTGTACCCGCCAAGACGCCTGTGATAGCCCCGGCCGCCGCCAGAGAACTCTGGCGCACGAAGTCACGTCTGGTCATTTCCTCTCTGGTCATAAATGCTCTCCCCGATAACTCACCATCCGCAAGCTCGCGCTCGCCGCTGCCACCCGGTACTCCCGATTTGTTGCCTGAAGGTCAGCAAACTGACACCTTCACGGTTTGTCTATGTATGATTCTACCAGTCACGCTTGTGAAGGCCAAACTGTTTCTCGCGGATCTGGGGAGACAGTGGTCATATCGGGGGCGGTACATTATACTGGGCGTGGTATCTTGAAAGGTGTGCTCATGGATTGGCGTCATTCGTTCATCGGTTGGCTCGCATTCTCAGTTTGCTGTTGTAGCCATACGGCCGGTGCGGCCGAAGAGAATGACCTGATCATCGGATTTCAGAATCCGCCGCTGGCGGCTCGGCCGGCAGTGTATTGGGTGTGGGTCAATGGGCTCACGGACAAGCGGCAAATGACCTGGGAACTGGAGGAACTGAAGGCCAAGGGGATCGGCGGGCTGTATATCTTCGACGTCGGGGCGCAGGACCCGCAGAAGATTGTGCCGGCGGGGCCGGCGTTCATGGGGCCCGAGTCGCTCGATGCGATTGGGCACGCCGTACGCGAGGCGACGCGGCTGGGACTGGAGGTGGGGCTGGTCACATCAAGCAGTTGGAACTGCGGCGGCCCTTGGGTCCCGCCGGAATATGCGAGCATGGGACTCTACCACAGCCAAGTCGATGTAAAGGGGCCGACACGTCTGGCCGAGCCGCTGCCGCAGCCGAACCTGCCGAAGAACGCGCCGCGCGGGCCTGAGGGCCAGCCGGCGTATGTCCAGGACGTGGCCATTCTGGCCGTGCCCAGGCCCCAGCGCCTACCGGGACATGAATTTGTCTTCGAGCTTTTCCCGCCGGGAGTGCATACGATAGATCGGGTCGTTCTGTACAACGTGCCGGGTGAGGATGCCCGCCCTCCCGCGAAGGAGTTTGCGGTTTCCGTTTCAGTGACTGCCGACGCGGGAACGTTCCATGAAGTGCTCCGCGCGGTGCTTCAGCCGCAGGCGGGGGCACAGACGTTCCAGATCGAGCCGCAGCAGGCGAAGTATGTCCGGCTGGTGATTCTGTCGGCCCACGAGGGCAAATCGCAGCGCGTGGCACTGGGCGAGTTCGAAGTTTATGCGATAGACGGACGGAACGTTGCCACGGCCTATCACGCCGACGGCAGCAAGACGGCGGCGAAACTGGTGCGCTACAGTTCGGCGCTGGGCAGCGAGACGGAAAGCGAATGGACCGCCGCGAATATCCACGATGGCAGTAAGTCCGGGGCCGCGGGAAGCTGGTGCTCGGCCGGGCCGCCGCCACTGGTCATTGCGGACACCGACGCGATTGTGGATTTGACCGGCTGTGTCGATACGGATGGGCGGCTCGCCTGGGACGTGCCGCCCGGCAACTGGACGATCATGCGGTTCGTCTGCGCGAACACCGGTTTGTCGCTACGGCTGCCAAGCCCCAACTCCGGCGGGCTGGCCATCGACCATTTCAATCCGGCCGCGACGCGATTTCATTTCGAATACCTCCTTGACAAGCTGCATCAGGAGCTTGGCGATTTCGAGAATACGGCCCTCAAGCAGATGTACGTATGCAGCTACGAGTTGAGCGGCTCGACGTGGACACCGGATTTCCTGGCTGAATTCAAGAAGCGGCGCGGCTACGACATGACGCGCTACCTGCCCGTGCTGGCCGGCTGCGTCGTTCACGACAGCACGGTGACCGACCGCTTCCAGTACGACTATCGCAAGACGCTCGGCGACCTGCTCGTCGATGCCTTCTACCGGACGGCGACGGAGCTATCCAACGAGCACGGCCTGCTCCTGTGCGCGGAGGCGGGGGGGCCGGGGCCGCCCCTGCATCAGGTGCCCGTTGATGCGCTGAAAGCGCTCGGGGCTCTGGACATCCCGCGCGGCGAGTTCTGGAAAGAGCACAACGTCTGGGTGGTCAAGGAGACCGCCTGTGCCGCGCACATCTACGGCAAGCGAATCGTAGACATGGAGTCCTTCACAAGTTGGCGGCACTGGCAGGATGGCCCGTTCGAGCTCAAACCGATTGCCGACCGGGCCTTCTGCGGCGGTACGAACCACATCACGTTTCACACGTCGGCACATAACCCGTCCCCGACCGACCGGCCCGGCTGGGTCTATCACGCCGGCACGCACATCGGGCCCAGCATCGCTTGGTGGCCCAAGGCCGGGGCCTGGATCGACTACCTGTCGCGCTGCTCGTACCTGCTCCAGCAGGGCCTGTTCGTTGCGGATGTCTGCTACTACTACGGCGATCAGGGCTTCAACTTTGTCCCGCCGAAACACGTCGATCCGTCCCTCGGATACGGTTACGACTATGACGTCGCCAACGCGGAGGTGCTCCTCACGCGGATGGACGTGCGCGACGGCCGACTGACGCTGCCCGACGGGCTCGGCTACGAGCTGCTCGTCCTGCCCGACCGCGAAGATATCGACCCGGCGGTCCTGAAGCGCATCGAGCGACTGGTGCGGGCCGGCGCCACGGTGGTCGGCCGCAAGCCCACGCGTTCCAACGGCCTCATGGACCACGCACGGCGCGACGCTGAAGTCCATCAGCTTGCGGACAAGCTGTGGGGCCCCTGCGACGGCAAGCAGTGCAAGGAATACGCCTACGGCAGCGGCAAAATCGTGTGGGGCACGCCCCTGCGCGAAATCTTGCGGGCGAGAGGCCTGGGGCCGGATTTCAGCGTCGCCTCCCGTGATGCGAACGAGCACGATGTGGACTATATCCACCGTCGCACACCGGAAGCCGATGTCTACTTTGTCAGCAACAAGACCGCGCGACGCCTGGAAGTCGCATGCACGTTTCGCGTCTCCGGCCGGACGCCGGAACTGTGGATGCCCGATACCGCCGAAATCCGCACGTGTTCGGCATACGAGCCGGTCGAGGGCGGTACGCGCATGCCTTTGCGGCTTGC
>CAYFUB010000017.1:0-1972 GCA_964346195.1 uncultured Pirellulales bacterium | reverse complement strand
GAGGTCAAGCTTCTCAAGCTGCGTTAATTGGGCGAGGGGCTCAGGCAGTTCGGTCAAGCCCAGATCGTTCAAGTCCAAGCTCTTCGCACCCCTCTTGAGGGCTTTCTGGATGCGTGCCTCGGCCTCTTTGAACGCCTGTCTGCTCCTATTCGAGGTCTTTCCTGCCATACTCAGTCCTGCTCATGACGAGGGGGAATGTTAGCCGTAATGGCGCGTAAAGGCAAGGGGAAAGAAAGGGAAAGCAATGCGCAAATCCGCCTTCAGAGTTTGGCCTAAAGAGGAGGTTCTGTCCTTGCCGGGGGTTTCTGGATGCCGGATCAAGTCCGGCATGACAAAGAGGCGTGACGTTTTGGATTTCGAGCTTGGATGATTCGAATTTGTTTCGAGTTTCGAAATTCGGATTTCGAGTTTCCCGCCTGGCGGGTCTATAGGTCCGGGGCGACTTCGAGGGTCAGGTGGCCGGTGGGGGTGATCTTGAAGAGGTAGACCAGGCCCTCTTTGAGCTGGGTGTACACGCCCTTGCCGTAGATGGCCTTGATGCCGTACTCGCGGAGCTTGTCGCGGTCGTTGGCGAGGTCCCAGATATTCGCCCAGAAGAGCTCCCGCTGCTTGATGGGCAGGGCCTGGAGCAGGTCGCTGTAGCGTTTGGGCTCGGCGCCGGGCTCCTCGATAGTGTAGCCGTTCTCGGGGGTCATTCTCTCGCCGTAGACCCGGTGCCACAGGTACAGGGCCCGGGCCCGGCCGTCCATGACCATCCGGTCGCCGAACGTGACAATCAGGGCGTCGAAATGGATGATGTTGCCCTCAACCGTGTATTCCTTTTGGAGGATGGTCTTTGTCCTGTCGTCGCGGGCGGTCTCGACGAAGCGGACCGTTGTCAGCAGCCGGCCGTCCTCCTGACGCCGGGAGATGACCTTGGCGTAGCCGATCTGATCCTCGCGGGTCAGGTTGGTGATGGCCTCTTTGAGCTGCTTGTTCTCGGTGAGCAGCTCGTGGATGGTCATCGCCCCGCGGTAGAGTCCCGGGCCGACGAAGGCGGCCGCCACGGCGAACAATGCCACGACCCCAAGGAAGAACAGCCGTACTTTCCTGTGTAGATACGCCATGTGTTCCTGTCTGCCTGCCCAACCTGTACTACGACCGGTCCCTCCCCGGAGGTTCATCGGCTTCGGAGAACCGATTTCTACATTTTTCGGGTGCGGCCGAAGTGTAGTGTTGTGCCCACCTTAATTTGGTGATCGGCATGGCTGGGGTCGGGCCCGTTCGGAGTCCCGCGTTTACGCGGTCTTGGAACCGCAACGCGATACTTCGCATTGGGGACCCCTTAAAGCCGCCTGAAGGCGGTACTCCGAACACGCTTTACCCACAGGTTTAGAGTGGATGAAGTAGTACAGGGTCCGCCGCGACCGGTCCCTCTCCCGGGGTTCATCGGCCCCGGCGGGCGGATTTGCACATTTTTCACGCCCGATAAGGCAGAATGGCGATAAAAGAGTTAAAGTCTCATACGGCCGTTGACCGTTGCACTTTCAATGTAGAGGCCCTATATTGTGACGCCACAGGAAATACAGGTTGGAAGGAAGGTCGCCTATGGATAGGGAACCATCTCTCATCATACGGGTGTGCGTGTTGCTCGGTCTGCTGGCGCTGTCCGGGTGCTACGAGCCCGAGCCAACCCCGCTAATCATCGGCGAGCTTAGGCCGATGGCGCTGCCCGCGCCGGAACCGCCGCCGGCCAGACATCGCCTGATCGGCCGGTCGGTCCGGGGTCTGCCGATTATGATTCAGATCCTGGGCGAGGGGAAGGACACGGTCCTCATCATGGCGTCGATCCACGGCAACGAGCCGGCCGGGACCCCGCTGGTTACGGCACTGACAGACCACCTGCGGCGGAACCACCAGTTGCTGGAGGGCCGGCGCGTCGTCCTGCTGCCGGTGGCCAACCCGGACGGCGTCGCCGCCAGGACCCGGGAGA
>CAYFUB010000016.1:0-2665 GCA_964346195.1 uncultured Pirellulales bacterium | reverse complement strand
GCCTCTGCCCGCAACCACCACTCTACGCGCCCCCGGCCCCCGTCCTTGCGAGTGGCCCGCCGGGCCTGCCCCGGCCAAGGCAAGGCCGGCAATCTCCCCGTATCCGCAATTCCTACCCGTCTTCGCCCGGCCCTTCACCTGAAAACCCTGCTCCTTTGGCGGGCTTTCGCGCGTTCTTTGACCATTTCCCAGCTTACCATTCCTGCGAAGCTCCGCCCCGTTCGGCTATGCTCAGGGCAGGCTCTGAGCGAGGCTGGTAGGATGGGCTTTGGCCCATGCGGGCTCTTTTGGTGTGTTTTTCGCGCGAAAGTCCTGTAGGGTGGGCAGTGCCCGCCGCCCTGCTATTCGAATAGAAGCCGCTGGTCGGCGTCGGTTCGCGGCATCCCAGGGTGTTCTGCGTTGTCTCCGTGGGGGACTTGTGGTAACCTATGTCTATGAAGCCGACGGTCTATATTGAAACATCCGTGGTAAGCTACCTGACCGCTCAGATGAGCCGCGATCTGGTTGTCGCCGCCCATCAGCAACTGACGGCGGAATGGTGGAAACAGGCCTTGCCGAAGCTTGAGCCTTTTGTATCACCGGTCGTCCTGGAGGGAATCGGCCGGGGCGACCCGGACGCCTCAACGAAACGCATGAAAGCTGTAAGTGCCTTTGGAGTTCTGGAAGTGTCGCCGGAAGTCCGGGATTAGGCCGAGCAGTATTTCAACGCCATCGACCTTCCGGAGAAGGCCAGGGCGGATGCGTACCATTTGGCCTTGGCGGTGTGGCACGGCATGGACTATCTGGTCACGTGGAACTGCACGCATATAGCAGGCGGAAAAGTCAAGTTGATTGTGCAGCGGGTGAACGCGGGACGCGAAATCACCTCTCCGGTCATTTGCACGCCTGAAGAGTTAATGGAGATTTGACATGGTTACGGACCCGATCGTACAACAGGTGCGTTCCATACGCAAAGAGATCGAGCAGCAGTATCCCGACGCCGCATCCTTCTACAAACACCTGGAGCAGCAGCAAAAGGCATATGGTAAACGGCTCACGCGCCGCAGCCCGAAGAAAACCCCGCGCGCCCAAGCCTCGTGACGCGTCGGCTGGGCACTACCCGCGACCTGTCATTCCCGCCAAGGCGGGTAGGATGGGCTTTAGCCCATGCGGGCTCTTTTGGTGTCTCTTTCGCGCGAAAGTCCTGTAGGGTGGGCAGTGCCCGCCGCCCTGCTATTCGAATAGAAGCCGCTGGTCGGCGTCGATTCGCGGCAGCTCCACCCGCGCCCCATGCCGGATCGGGTTCACCAGCGTCTGTTGCGATATCCTCATGCGGACATCCTCCCGAACCATCCGCTTCAAGACCCACCGTTCCAGCCGCCGCAGAGCCCTCAGGCGCACATCTTCAGGTGCTCGTTGTACCGCAGCGCCTCGCGGTGGTTCGCAAAGACGAACGCCAGCTCGCCATAGTCGAACGGGGCATTGCACCGGTGCACCGCCACATGGTGGCTCGGGCACAGCAGCACCATGTTCCCAAGCTCATCCTCCCCGCCCCGGCTGATCCAGTGCAGATGATGGCCCTGGCACAGCGGCTGCTCGTACAGCGTCACCGGCTCCCACCCGCAGACCTGGCAGTGACCCGCGTACATCTCCTGCAGGGCCTCGACATTCCTGCGACTCCGCGACGGGGCCGTCTGGTAGAGATACTCGATCCGCTCGCGCGCCATGCCGGCGTCCTCTTCGCGAATGAGGGCCTGAATGCGCTGCGGGTCGCCCAGCAGAATCTCCGCCTCCAGCTTGTCCTCCGGCGCGAGGCGCGCCCGGGCTTCCAGCGGCAGCCGCGCAGCCGCCGCACAGAGAATTGCATGGTCTTCCGCCGTCAACGGCCGCACCGCCGCATTGCCTTGAAACGCGTGGGCCAGCAGCTTTGCCTCCGCCTTGCATGATAGGCTCCGAACAACGTCCTCGACATTGGGCTGACCCGCGACCCGGAAGTACCGCGACAATTCCAGGTCGCCCCAAACGCGATATCTCCCATACCGGAACCCCGGCGGATTGATGGTCTTGGCACGAATCACGAGCTCCGCCGCAAGGGCATAGGTCCCGTTCTCCCGACGGGTAAACGCCCACAGGGAATCGCCAAGCGGAATCTCGTGGAGCAGCGGATTGCCTTGATTCAGGTGAAATCCGGCTCCCATGTCCAAATCCCGCCGATAGTTGTCGGGTCGCCAATAGTACAACAGGGCCACGGCAATCGACTCCAACCCAGACAGTCATGCTGTCCTGACTGATTCAGGATAATGTTCAGACCTGATCTCGTCCAGACTTTGACCATTGCTGGCCGTGGGTAACACGTGGTAGAATGGCGCTCGGCCTTGTGGGGCCAAGCCTACGCGCGGCTTGGCATCCTCATCTTCCGAATGTAAAACGTGGGACATTTGCGGTGGCTCGCGTGACGGCCGCACGAAGAATGTCGCGTTCCTGTATTTGTAGACAGCGAGTTAGAAGCCATGAAACGTAGCGATCTTCCGTTCGGTAGCGAGTTTTCCCCTTCTCAGGTCAGCTTGGTTCGCGTATTGGAGATAGCCGCCGAGAAGGGTGGAGACTGGAAAGCCTTTGAGGCGGCGGTTCGGCAGAAGTATTTCGAAGCTCACAAAACCAGCGAATACAACCGGGGAAAGCTGGC
>CAYFUB010000015.1:0-7461 GCA_964346195.1 uncultured Pirellulales bacterium | reverse complement strand
GGCAATATCATCGGCTCGCTGCTGAGCACGAGGATTCAGCCGGGCCGGCCGAATCTCCTTTACGGCATGGCCGGCTGGCGGGTCATGTTCTTCGTCGGAGTGCTGCCGGCGCTGCTCGTTGTGCCCATGATCCTCGTCCTGCGCGAGCCCGAGCGCTGGAAACAGGCCAAGCGCCGGGCCGCCGAAGGTCTGGATCAGGGAAAACGCTTCGGCTCGATTCCCGACCTGTTGCGCCACCCGGTATGGCGGCGCAACCTGCTGGTCGGCGTATGCCTGGGCCTGGCCGGCATGGCGGGGCTGTGGGGCATCGGCTTCTTCTCCCCGGAGCTCATCTCCACCGCGCTCAAAGGAGAGCCGCCGAGCGTGATCGACACCGTGCGCGGCTACGGCACGGCCCTGCAGGACGTGGGGTCCTTCCTGGGCATGCTGACCTTCACGCTGGTGGCGACGTTCGTCGGCCGCCGGCCCGCGTTCGCCGGGGCGTTCACCCTCTGTTTGATAACGACGATTTTCGTCTTCAACAGTCTGCGCAGCGGGACCGATGCCTACTGGATGCTGCCTATGATGGGCTTCGCCCAGTTGTCGGTGTTCGGCGGCTATTCGATCTACTTCCCGGAGATCTTTCCGACGCGGCTGCGCGGCACGGGCGTGGGCTTCTGTTACAACACGGTGCGCTACCTGGCCGCCGGGTTCCCGCCGATGCTGATGTTCCTGAATCATCAACTGATGCAGCACAACGTCAACGAGCCGTTCCGCAAGGCGGCGACCGTGCTGTCGTTCATCTTCGCGCTCGGCCTGTTCGCCCTGATCTGGGCGCCCGAGACCAAAGGCAAGCCGCTGCCGGAAGACTGAGAGGATGTGTGAGAAGCCCTGGCCACGCGTGATCCCGGGAAGCGACGGGCCCCAGCGCCGCGGCGCGTCCGGAGGTGGCACGCGCAAACTCGTTGGCAACGTCCCAAGTCCTTGAGACGGACCTAATACGGGCTACTCAGATGGGTGGCACCGGCAAGCGCCAGCTTGCCGGTGGTCTGACACCGATTATAGGAAATTCTTGCGCGGCACAGACTCAGTCATCCTGAGGCGAAGCCGAAGGATCTGGCCTCCGGATGAGACGTTTCTCCCGTTCGCAGCCCAGATCCTTCACTGCGCTTCGTTCAGAGCTTGCCCGGAGCGGAATCGAAGGGACGACAAACCTCGCGCGGATTGACCATAATCCGTCTTATACCGATTACCATTGAGAATTTCGTATCTCCGGGTGGCAGCGTCAAGGGGTCCCCAACGCGATGTATCGCGTTGGGGGCCCCAAGCGCAGCTTGGCGATGTCCTGGTTGCCTGCGCGGGAACCATCGCCAAGACCTCCGGTCTTGACGCTGCCACCCGGCGCGCACGCCACACTATGAAAAGTCCAATCGGAATCGGTATTATATGGTCCCGCCCGCGTGGTATTGCGGCTTGATGAACTGGTTGGCCTCGGGGACGTTCGTCACCGTCATCTTCTTCCAGTCGAAGTCGAGCTTCTTGCCGGCCCGCAGGGCCACGTTGCCCATCAGGACAAATTCCGTCAGCGGGCCCGCATAGTCGAAATGCGTACTCGGGCGGCCCCGGCCCTTGCAGGCGTCCAGCCAGTTGCGATGATGGCCCTTCACGCGGGGCAGGGTCATGGCCGGTCTCTGGTAGGCCCGCATCCTGGTCTCGGGGATGATGCGCGGGGACCTGCCCCAGCCTTCGCCCAGAATGGCGCCCTTGCTGCCCAGAAACAGAATGCCGTGCTCGCCCATGCTTCGGCCTTCCTCCAGTTCCGCAGGACGCGGCGGCATGAGTCCGCCTTCGTACCAGGTGATTCGCACCGGGGTCATGCCCGCCCGGGCGGGGACGTCGAAATAGATGAGCGAAGCAGCGGGGCAGACCTCGGCGGTCGTGCCGTAGGAGCTGGCCTCGACCTGGAAGCGCTCGGCCTGGTCCAACTTGAGCGCCCAGAAAGCCGGGTCGAGATGATGGCAGGCGAAATCGCCGATCGTGCCGGAGCCGAACTGCCACCAGGCCCGCCAGCGAACAGGGGCGTAGTCGGGGTGGTACGGCCGGGGCGGCACCGGCTCCAGCCATTTTTCCCAGTCAAAGCCGGCTGGCACCGGCGGCGTCTCTTTCGGCCGGTCTGTTAGAGACGTCCAGCGTCGGGCGCCGGTGCTCGTCCACGAGTGGACCTCGTGGATGTCGCCGATGGCGCCGTCCCAGATCCATTCGCAGCAGAGGCGAATGTCCTCGCTGGAATGCCCAAAGTTGCCCAGTTGAGTCGCGACGCCCGCCTTGTGCGCGGCCTCGGTAACGGCGCGCGTTTCCTGGACCGCACGGCACAGCGGCTTTTCGCAGTAGAGATGTTTTCCCTTGGCGATGACATCCAGCGAGAGGACGGCGTGCGAGTGGTCCGGCGTCGCGAGCAAAACGGCGTCGATATCCTCCTTGTCGAGCATCTCGCGGTAGTCGCGGTACGTGGGGCAGGGCGCGCCGTACCGTCGCTCCACGAGCGCCAGCGCGGGCTTCAGTCCGGCTGTGCCGCCGTAGTAGAACGTGCTGTAATCGCTCTCGTCGTTCACGTCGCACAACGCCGCAATGCGAAGGTCGGGCTCGTTGAAGAGCTGTCTCATGTTGACGATGCCCTGCCCGCCCGTGCCAATAATGGCGACGTTGACTTTCTCGCTCGGCGCCGCGCCGCCGGCGCCGCCGAGCACCTGTCGAGGCACAAGGGTGAACGCGGCCGCCGCGGCGCCGCCCAGGAAGCCCCGGCGACTTATCCGTGCCCTTCGATGAATGGAACCCGTCTTTTGTGTTGTCATGTGTTCATTCCCACTTGAATTGTTACAGGATGGATCAGCAAGAACCTCGAGTGAACAGACCCCGTCGTCCTGAGCCGCAGGCGAAGAGCCTGTCCTGAGCTTCGAAGGAATCCGGCCCACGTACAGGAATTCTCCTCCGGTCGCGGCCCAGATTCTTCGCTCCGCTTTGCTATGTTCAGGATGACACGTTGTGTGCGATGGTTACTCATGGTTGACATTACCCAGCGCTGCGGTCAGTTCAGAATCGCCTCTTCCCGATACGCCGGTACGGCGACTTCCCAGCCGGTCTTCTCGCGGATGAACTGGCCGAAATGCTGCGCGCTTTCCGCTTCGCCGTGGATGACGAAGAGCCGTCGTGGCGGTTTTCTGAGCGAGCTGAGCCACTGCAACAACTCCTGTTTGTCCGCGTGGGCGGAGAAGCCCTGAATCTGGGCGACCCGGGCCTTGACCGGATAATTGGCGCCGAGGACGCGGACCTCGGGGTCGCCGTCGACGATCCGTCGGCCGAGCGTGCCGACGGCCTGGTAGCCGACGAACATGATCGTGCTCTCGGGCCGCGTGATATTGTTCACCAGATGGTGCTTGATCCGTCCGGCCGTGCACATCCCGGAGCCCGCGATGACGACGACCGTGCCCTTGATGGCGTTGATGGCCTTGGATTCCGTCGTCCGGTCCGTGAACTTCAACCCGGGAAACTCGAACGGCGACTCACGGTTCTGCATGTGATCGCGCATGTCGCGGTCGAACAACTCGGGGTGGCGCCGGAACACTTTGGTGATCGCGCTGGCCATCGGGCTGTCCAAAAAGACCGTGACGTGCGGTATAGCGTCCTCGCGGCGCAGCTCGTTGATGTAGTAGAGAAGCTCCTGGGCCCGCTCCAGAGCAAAGCTCGGCACGATGACATTACCCCCGGCCGACTTGGTCGTTCTGATGACGTTGGCGATGGCGGTCTTGATATCCTCCCGCCCGCCGTGGACACGGTCCCCGTACGTCGATTCGACCAGCACGTAGTCTCCGTCTCCGGCGGCCTCGGGATCGCGGATGATGGGCCGATGGGTCCGGCCGACATCCCCGGAGAACAGCACGCCGCGCATCTCGCCGTTCTGCTGCACGTTCACGTGGATAAACGACGAGCCCAGCACATGGCCCGCCTCGCTGAACAGCGCCTGCACGCCCGGCGCGATCCGGACTTCCTGTCCGTACGGCACCGGCGTGAAGAGCGGCGTGCACGCCTCGGCGTCCTCGACCGTGTAGAGCGGCAGGTCCCCGTGCGGCCCTTCGCGGCCTTGCTTCTTGTGCCGCTTGCGCTTGTTGGCGGCGTCCTCTTCCTGGATGTGCGCGGCATCGAGCAGAATGATTCGCGCGATGTCCGCCGTCGCCGCCGTGCAGAAGATCCGTCCTTTGAAACCGTCCCTCACGAGCTTGGGCAGCAGGCCGCAGTGGTCCAGGTGGGCGTGGGTCAGCAACACGGCCTGGAGGCGCGCGGGGGGCACATCGAACCGGTCCCAGTTTCGCGATACGAACTGACGCTCCTGGTATAGACCGCAATCCACCAGAATCCGCGTATCATCAACCTCCAGCAGATGGCGGGACCCCGTCACGTTGCGGGCGGCCCCGAGGAACCTCAATCGTGCCTGCATGCCGTGCTCCTGCATGTACCCTTTGTCACATAGGAACGGAAATTCTACGGCGACAGGCTCGTCGTGTCAAGGATTCAAGACCGAAGGCTGACAAGCCGGGTGCGGTCCGCCTTCGAGGGCGGGTCCGGCCCCGATGAGATTGACGCGAAGCGGGATCGGTGTCCGTGCAGGTCCGAGCGGCAGTTCCCGGCCAGACGTTTTTTTCCGTAAAAGGTCGAATATAGCGCTTGCGAAACGCCGCTTACCCCGATACGCTCGGGTAGTCGTTACAGATAGAGATCTGAATAATGCGTTCAGAGAGTGGAATCATCGCTGACTGATTTTGTCTCACCTCCATCCTTGATCTCCCTCCTCTCCGCGGATTCTTCAGAGACCCATTGAAAACCTGATAGGAGAACGAAATGAACATCTATGTGGGAAACCTCTCATTCGAGGTGACGGACGCCGATTTGCAGGAGCTTTTCGCCGCGTACGGGCAGGTGGAATCCGCTAGTGTCATCAAAGACCGGTTCAGCGGCGAGTCGCGCGGATTCGGATTCGTCGAGATGCCGTCCAAGAGCGACGCTGATGCCGCCATTGCCGCTCTCAACGGCACGGATCTCAAGGGCAGGAGCATCACGGTCAACGAGGCAAAGCCCAAGGCCCCGAAGCGAAGCGGCGGGGGCGGTTACGGGGGAGGCGGGGGCCGGCAACGATATTGATTCAGACGACCGGCGGACAGCCGCCCGTGCATGTGCGACTACTTTCCCGGTGGGGAGTACCCGTCCTTATCAGGCTGAGCGAAGCAAAAGGGCTCCCAAACGCCCTGTTTCTCATCTGGGGACCCCGATGCACCCGGCCGCAGCATGGGAGGTCCGCAGCACATCCGACGAAAACCCTCCGGCGAAGCCCGGATTCCTTCGAAGCCAGGACAGGCTCTTGGCCTTCGGCTCAGGATGACACAGTCGCGTCCTGCACGAATTCCTCATCATTCGTGTCAGACGCCGCGAAAGGACTGTCCACTTTCCGCGCAGGTTCCCGACCGGCGCAGGTGCTCTCGGGCCGATTGCAGCTTCTGCAGGAAGGCGTCCTTGCGGAAACTGGCGCTCCATTTGCGCATCGTCATCCAGCCGCCGAAACGGATGATGCTGTTGCGCCAGGACCGATACCAGCGCCCCCAACCCAGCCGGAGATTGTGCAGCGAGAACGCGAGGGCCGGAAATGACAGAATGCTCGCCGCGACGAACAGCAGGTAGCGAAACCGGTAGACCCGGCTCATGATCCGTTTGCCCCCCTCCTGGAGCTCCGGGGCACTGACAGGCCCATCCGGCTCGAAGAGCGGGAAGTTCCCGTCATAGTACTCCCAGCCGACGTCCTGGAGCGGGTAGATCCTGTTCTGCTGCGCGAGCCGGCGGCGCAGCTCGGTTCCGGGCAGCGGGACCGGCAGCAGGACCTGCACGGTGTCGATCCGGGCCGCACGGATAAACCGCCTGAACCGCTTGACCCGTTCCCGCACCGGCATCGTGAAGTCCGTACCCTGGGCCAGCGGGTAACCGAAGATAAACATGCCGTGAATCAGGAAGCCGAAACGATGGAACACCCGTGTCAGAGACAGCATTTCCCGCGCGCGGACCGCCTTGTTCATGGCCTCGAGCTCCTCGTCGATCGGTGATTCGAACCCGATGGCGACGTTGCGGATTCCCGCCTCTCGCATCGTGGCCAGCAGCTCGGGGTCCCGAGCCTTGTCCAGCCGGATTTGCACGGTCGTCACCAGTTTTCTGCCGATGGACTCCTGGTACTCGGCAAACCGGCGGCAGAAGCGCAGGGTCTCGTCGCGCTGCTGGCCGAACAGGTCGTCCACAATGAAGAAATGCCGGGCGTCGCGCGTCTCGACGAGATAGCTGATGTTGCCGAGCAGACGGTCGGCGGAGGCGCATCTGGGCTTGCCCTTGACCGTGCAGAATTCGCAGTTCATGCAACAGCCGCGGACCCTCTCGACCGGGAAAATCCGGATTTTCGCATAACGCACGAGGGAAAAATCCGGATACGGGAATCTGTCGAACTCCCGCAGCGGCTCGCGCTCGGGCGTGTGGACGACGCGACCGCTCTCCAGGTAGGCCACGCCCTTGACGTCGCGCACGTCCCGCCGACCCTGGATGACTTCCAGAAGCTCTCGAATCGTCTCTTCGCCCTCGCCAAGCACGATGTAATCGATCCCATTGGACAGGGCCTCGGCCGCGTTTTCGCCCGCGAAATGCTGCCCGCCGGCAATCGTCACGACCCCCTGGCGCCGGTACAATCGGGCCAGCTCGTAGAGCCGCGGCGCCGTGCTGGTCAAGCCCCCGTAGAAGCCGACGACGTCCGCCGGCCTGAGTTCCTGCAGCCGCTCGTGGTCCGCCCCGCCGGCCGACCCGCGCGGCCCGTATCGGCCCAAGTTGTTCTCGTCGATCACCTCGGCGTCCCAGCCCTCGATCTCATTGACGGCGGTCGCCACGCAGACCGGCCCCAAGGCGGTCGTTCTCCTCGCAATCCTGGAATAAATATTGAAAGCCGGATAGGCCGGAACGACTACTCTCAACCTACGTCTCATGAACCTTCTCAAGCTCCATAAACAATAACAGCGCTACACGTCAAGAACAGAGACACGATTATACTCGTGCCGAATCCTGCCTGTCATCCTGTTTTGCCGAAATCCATACCTTATTGCAGCCGAGCCGTCCAAAGAAAGCAAAGGCAACATTTGCCTGAAAGCGACCGAGCGAATGGATGCTGCCTGGCATCGCCCCGGCCGCTTCGTCTTGGACAGACGCACTCATCCTGAGCGCGGTGCGGCTACCAACCGCAGCCAAATCAGAAGGAGCGGTGCGTGAATACCCAACATCTCCTTTGAGTCGCCCACACGATTCATCGCGTTGCGGTCCCCCGTCCGACCGGCAACGGCATGGTGCGTGATATGCACGCTACCAGCTCACACGAATCTCATACCGATTCGCGCAGTTGGCGGAGGATAT
>CAYFUB010000014.1:0-5205 GCA_964346195.1 uncultured Pirellulales bacterium | reverse complement strand
AGTTTGCGGTTGCCGGTCAGATACGAGACGTTGGCCATGTGGCACAGCAGCACCGAATAGTGGCCCTGCTCGACGTCGGCGTTCGGCCTGGCGCGCGTGCGGACGCACTCGATGAAGTTGTCCTGGTGCGGCGTGTCACCCTGTCGGCCGTAGCGCTGGTCGATGACCTTATTATCCGCGTCGTAGATTTGCCAGCCGCCGCCGTGCCGGCCGAGGTACATGAAGCCTTTGGTCCCGAGAACCTCGATCCTGGTGGCACAAAAGGGCCAGTCGGGGAACTGGTCGGAATTGCGGATGTCCTGGGAAATCTTTTTCATGTACGGCATCCACAGCCCGGCCTCAAGCATCAGCGTGAAGGGGCCGTACTCGAAGAGCGCCAGTTGCGTGTCGGGCATCTTGCGGCCGTCCTGCAGGGCCTGCACGCCGCCGGTCTGGGCGACGGTGTTCGGGTAGGGCCGGTCGCCGAAGAGCATGCGGGCGGTGTCCAGTTGATGGATGGCGTCGCCGGCGATGGGGCCGCAACTGTATTCCCACTGGTTCAGCCACCGTTTGCTCGGGTTGTACGGCAGTTTCGGGGCGGGCCCGCACCACAGGTCGTAGTCGAACCCGTCCGGCACGGGCTGCACCGAACCCGGTTTCTGCGCGGCGTGTTCCATCATGTTGAGGACCCGGATCAAGTGGACATCGCCGAGCATGCCGCTGCGGATTTGCTCGATGGCCGCCTGGATGTAAGGGGCGCTGCGCGTTTGCATGCCGACCTGGACGACGCGCTGGTACTTGCGGGCCGCTTCGATCATCTTGCGGCCCTCCCAGATACTATGCGACATCGGCTTCTCGACATAGACATCCTTGCCCGCCTGGCAGGCCATGATGCTTCCAAGGGCGTGCCAATGGTCAGGCGTGGCGTTGATCAGGACATCGACGTCGGAGTCGTCGAGTATCCGCCGGAAGTTCTGCACCATCTGCGGGGCCTGTCCTTGGGCTTGCTCGACGGCTTTCTGGGCGGCCGCGAAGCGCCGCCTATCGGCGTCACAAAGGTAGGCGATCCTCACATCGTTGCGGCCGGCGAACATCTGGGCGAGCTGGCGGCCCCGGCCCCCGAGGCCCATGACCCCGATGACCACCTTGTCGGCGGCGGCCCGACTTCGACGCTGCGGCAGCACCGCCATGACGGCCGCCGTGCCCAAGGAACCCTTCAGGAACTCTCTGCGATTCACCGATCCCATTGGCGTTCTCCTCAATACCTGCCGTACTTGCCGGGGTGGCAACGACAAGGCCGGAAGGCTTGCCGATGGCTGTTTGTGTCGCGGGTATCCTGCCCGCGATTCGAGGGCGGGACGCCCTCGGCACGGCGCGGCCAAGATGGCCGCGACACGACCATCGGCAAGCGCGCGCTTACCAATGCCACCCGGTGTACGAAGTCCTCGATCATTATGCGCGCTATTGCGGCTTCGATGTTCGCTTGTCCTCGATCTGCACCTTTGTCTGGATTGTGTTGTCGCGCAGATGCAATTCGCCGACCCGTTCCTCGATGAGGATTCCCGGCGCGGGGTCCTCCTGCGTGTCTCGGATCATGTTCTTCACGAAAGTCAGGTCGTTGACTTCGCCGCGGATGCGAATCTCCGGGCCGCCGTTGTTCTCAATGGTATTGTCCTCGAAACGATTGCGGTGGGGCGCCATGCCGAGCGATTCGTTGCGAAAGAAGAGTCCATTCTGTTTGTTGCGGCGCATGGTGTTGTGACGGAACAGATTGTCTGAATCCTTGTGGCCGATGGAGATTCCGAACTGGCCGTTCTGTTCGAGGAGGTTGTGCTCGAACAGGCCGTGGCGCACGCGCCAGCACAGGAACAGGCCGTCGGTTCCGTTCCGCCGGGCGATGCAGTTGCGGACCGTCGGCCGCTGCGAACCGCTGCCCGGATGGATGCCGAGGGACGCATTGTCTTCGCAGAGGCAATCGGTGACCGTGACATCGTTGGACTGCTGAAAGCTGATGCCGTCACCGTTGTAGTTCCGCACCGTACATCCGCTGATGACCGTTCCGAAGCCCCGGTATAGAAAGATGCCGGCGCCACGACAGCCGTTGAGGTGGACGTTCTTGTCCTTGTTCCCTTCGATAACGAGGTTTTCGATCCGAACACCCTCGGTGTGATAGGCGCTGACTACCGGGAAGACCGTCGCCGCCTGGGCGCCGTTTTGCACCATGCAGTCGGCCATCAGCGGCTTGTCGAACGAGAAGGTGCGGTCCCGCCCGCCGGTAATCCGCGCGACGGTCGTGTGGAAGCCGCCCGCATTTTTGTCCCAGACGGCGACGCCGCAGCCCGGCGCGAAGCCGCTGGGGTCGGCCAGGGTGACCTGTTGCTCGCCGAAGTCGCCGTCCAGCACGAGCGCGGAGACAGCCCCGTCCGCCTTCCACAGCATGGTCTTGCCCTTGACGCCGCGAACCGTCACATTCGGCCGCAGGTGCAGCGAGTCGCGCATCAGGTATTCACCGGCGCCGACCTCGACCACGCCGCCCCCGAGCCCGGCGATGTAGTCGACCGCTGCCTGCAGCACGCGGTTGTCATTTCCCATCATATCCGCATTCGCCTTGCCCACGGTGACGTGCGGCAGCTCGGTCATCATCGAGTGCATGGCCTTGGGCAGTTGTTCCTCCTGCGGCCGGGGCGAGAAATCCTGCACTTGAGCGATGGCGGTCAGCGATCCGGACATGCAGAGGAAAGCAGTGACAAGAACCGACATGATGATCCAGCGTGTCATGGGCGACCTCCCGAGAGAACGTTCTTCGAGCCGGTCACGATTATGAGAGGTTCAGGCCCCTTTGTCAATGTCGCATAGCCGCTTGACAATTTGGGCGCCTTGGAGTAGACGGGGCCGTAGGATTGACCCGCGTTGAGGACGGCACGGTTATGGTAGATGTATTAAGCATGGATGAGCGCAGGCTGGAGAACTGGCTCAGCGAGCCGTGGGCGGCGACTTGCGAAATGCTTGGGAAGACGGAGGGCGACGTGGTCGTCCTGGGGGCCGGCGGCAAGATGGGGCCGACGCTGGCCATGATGCTGAAGAAGGCGGCTGCGGACAAGAACGTGTACGCCGTTTCGCGCTTCAGTGACAGGCAGGTCAGAAACCGCATGGCAGAACGGGGGGTCAGGACGATTGAGGCCGATCTGCTTGACGAGTCCGCTTACGACCGGCTGCCCGACGTGCCCAACGTTTTCTTCCTGGCGGGCATGAAGTTCGGTGCTTCGAGCAACGAGCCGCTGACGTGGGCAATGAACGTCCATGTGCCGTCGCTTGTGGCGCGGCGTTACTGCCAGTCGCAGATTGTCGCTCTCTCGACGGGCAATGTGTACCCGCTCACGGCCCCCGGCAACGGCGGCTCGCGCGAGCAGGATGTGCCGGGGCCGGTCGGCGAGTATGCGCAGTCGTGTCTCGGTCGCGAGAGGATCTTTCAGTATTTCTCCGAGTGTTTCGGCACGCCGGTCACGCTGATCCGGCTCAACTATGCCAACGAGCCGCGCTACGGCATCATTGTCGATCTGACGCGCAAGGTCCTGCACGACGAGCCTGTCGACGTGACGATGGGGGCCGTCAACCTGATTTGGCAGGCCGATGCGAACAACTACATCATTCGGGCTCTGGGCATCGCCAAGAGCCCGCCCGCTATCCTGAACGTCACGGGCCCGGAGACCCTCGCGGTCCGCGACCTTGCCGGCCGCATCGGCGAATTGCTCCAGAAGGAGCCTCGGTTTGTGTCGCAGGAGGCCGCCACGGCGCTGCTCTCGAACGCGTCGTACTGCGGTGAGCTTTTCGGGCGGCCGGCGACCGGCCTTGACGAGATGATCCAATCCATCGTGACGTGGGTCGCCGCAGGCAAGCCGGTCCTGGACAAACCGACGAAGTTTGACGTCCGTGACGGGCGATTCTGAACGGACTGTGGCGTGGCGAGGGCGGTCCGCCCTCGAAGCGCGGGCAGGATGCCCGCGACACGCAAGGGCAAGATGCCCTCGCCACGTGGTTCGCGACAGGCGGTTTTGAAAGGGTTTCTCGATGGTCGGGCCGAGCGTATTCGACAAGCTGCGGGCGGGCTGCGTCATCCCGGCACACCCGCTGGCGCTAACTCCCGAGAACAAGCTGGACGAGCGATACCAAAGGGCTCTGACCCGCTACTATCTGGCGGCCGGAGCGGGCGGCCTTGCGGTAGGGGTACACACAACCCAGTTTGCCATCCACGAGCCGAAAGTGGGCCTCTACCAACCTGTCCTGCAACTGGCTGTGGAAACCGCCGGGCAGTCGGTCCGGTCGCGCGAAGTCGAGCCGCCGCTCATGATTGCCGGGCTCGTGGGTGACACGCCGCAGGCGACCCGCGAGGCGAAGCTGGCGGCGGAGCTCGGCTATCATCTCGGCCTGCTCTCCTTGACGGCGCTGCGCGGGAGGCCCGTTGACGACCTCATCGACCATGCGAGGCAAGTGGCCGATGTCATTCCCATCATGGGCTTCTACCTGCAGAGTGCCATCAGCCGGATGGTCCTGCCGGCGGAGTTCTGGTCCAGGCTCATCGAGATACCGAACGTACGGGCGATCAAGATCGCGCCGTTCGATCGCTACCAGACGCTCGACGTCCTCGAAGCGGTGGCCCGTTCCGGACGCCGGGACGAGATTGCCCTGTACACCGGCAACGACGACAATATCATGATCGACCTTCTGACCCGGCACGTGTTCCGCACCGAACGCGGCGAAGCCTCCGTGCAGATAGTGGGGGGGCTGCTGGGGCAATGGGCCTGCTGGACGAAGAGGGCGGTCCAGGGCCTGGAGGCGATCAAGGAGATTCGCGGCACGGACAGGCCGGTCCCCCAGGAAATGCTTACGCTGGCCGGCCAATTGACGTTGGCCAACAAAGCGATCTTCGATGCCGACAATAACTTTGCAGGTTGCATCCCCGGCATATCCTACGTCCTGCGCCGACAGGACCTGATACGCCACATCGGCGCTCTCGACCCCGCCGACCGTCTCTCGCCCGGTCAGACGGAGAAGATCGATCGCATTATGCAGCGGTACCCTCATTTGACCGACGACGAATTCGTCAAGGCCAATTTGGGCGAGTGGCTCGCGCCCTGAAGTGACTGGTTATCCCCGTACACTCGCAGGCCGTTCGGCGCGTCTGCTAAGGCGGGCTCGACCGCCACGACTCTGTCATTCCTGCGCAGG
>CAYFUB010000013.1:0-7011 GCA_964346195.1 uncultured Pirellulales bacterium | reverse complement strand
AAGAACATCTCCAGCAGGTCGATGCAGTGTCCTCCCATGTCGATCAGGGCGCCTCCACCTCCCGTGGCGGGGTCCTGACGCCATGCGCCTTCGAGGGGCGGATACCAGCAGGAGAGTTGCGCCCGGGCATACACCGGCCGGCCGAGCCGGCCCTGTTGAATGAGCTTGAGGGCCTCCTGATGCTGGGCGACGAAACGCATCATGAACGCGCACCCGAGCTTGACGCCACTGCCGCGGCACAGGTCGAGCATCCTCTCGGCTTCGGCGACGGTCATGCCCAGGGGCTTTTCACAGAGAACGTGTTTCCCCGCCCGGGCACAGGCCTCGACGTGCTCGTAGTGCAGGTGCGCCGGCGTGGCCACGTAAACGGCATCAACATTGCCGGTCAAGAGCTCTTCCACGCTTGCCGCCGACATGACGTTGAATTGCCCGGCCACCTCCCCATTAACCTGTTGATTCTTGTCAAAGACCACGGATACGGTAGCGTTACCCGCCTTCGCGAAACCCTCCGGAATGGTTCTTCTTCGGGCGATGCCGCCGGAGCCAATGATGCCCCATCGAACCCTGTGGGTCATAGTGACATCCTCTCATGCGGTTTCATTTGGAATGAGCCTTTACGACCTTGGCGATCGCTTGGCCGATCTGTCGGCAGTCTTCCTCGCTGTAGGTGGGAAAGGCAAAGCAGGTGAAGGTGTGGCTTTGGTGCCACAGGGCGTTCGGCACCTCGACTTTGTCGTATTCCACACTCTGCGGGTCGGCGTACTCCCTCGATGTAAAAGGAAACCCACTGTGGCCGAAGGACTTGTGGTGGCGGTAGGCCTGCTCCGTGTGACACAGGGGCCAGAAGACGCGCCAGCAAGGGGCGCCCTCGGCCCCGCAGGCATCGACGAATTGATTGACGTTGCACGTCATGTTCTCGATATCCAGCGAGAACGCCATCACGTACCAGCCGTTTTGCCGCTCGGGCGTGTCGACGGGCGTGTATACGACCTGAGGCAGATCCTTGATCGAATCGATGACGATGTAGGCGTTGCGCCTTCGCGCCGGCAGGTTCCACGTGTCCAGCCTCTCCAGCTCCGCCAGGCCGAGGGCCGATTGCATCTCGGTCATGCGATAATTCCAGCCGACCATGTTGTGGATGTAGGGCAGTTTCTGCTCGAGCTCCAGCAGGCTCAGGCGCTGCTTGACATCGTAGCCGTGGTCGCGGAAGCTTCGTGCCTGCCACGCCAGCTCTTCGTCGTCAGTGGTCACCATGCCGCCTTCGCCGCCGGTCGTGAAGGTCTTGTTCTGGCAGAAGCTGCACGCGGCGACGTGGCCGAGGGTACCGGTTCTCTTGCCTTTGTACATGCCGCCGAAAGCCTCCGCGTTGTCCTCGATGACGAAGAGATTGTGCTTTTTGGCAAAGGCCAGGATTCGGTCCATGTCGCAAACGTTGCCGTAGAGGTGCACCGGCATGATGGCTTTCGTGCGTTCGTTGACGAGCTTCCGGGCCGACTCGACGCTGACGCAGTGATCTTCGCGATTCACGTCGGCAAAGCGCGGCACCGCGCCCGCCTGCACCACGGAGAAACTCGACGCGATGAAGGTGTAACTCGGTACGATGACTTCGTCGCCCGGCCCGATCCCCAGGGCGCTGAGCGCGATGTGCAGGGCCGCCGTACCGCTTGAGGCGCTGACGGCGTACTTGCTGCCCTGCCAGGCCGCAAACCGGCGCTCGAACTCCATGCCGCGCGGGCCGGTCCAGTAATTGACCTTGCCCGACCGCAGGACCTCTTCCACCGCCTTGATCGCCTTCTCGTCGAAGCTCGGCCAAGGCGGCAACTTGTTCGTCACCGCCTTGGGTCCGCCGTGGATAGCCAGTTTCTCTGCCATACCGGTCTCCTTTCCCGCTGCCCGAGTGTGGCGACCCGGTATCGATGGCCCGGGGTCTCTGGGCAATTCCGCAGCCCACCGTGCCGACGGCGGCTCTACCGTTCACGTCTCCATCAACTGACCTGCTCAACAAGATAGTTCTGGACGCCCATCTGCCGGATCTGGTCAAGCTGAGCTTCGAGCCAGTCAATGTGCTCCTCCTCATCGGTCAGAATCGATTCGAACAGCTCGCGGGTTCCGTTATCGCCGACCTCGACGGTCAGCCGGATGTCGGCATTGTAATCCCTGATGGCGGTCTCTTCCGCCTTCCAGTCGTTCTTGTGCATCTTCTCAACGTCGGCGCCGATGGTGATTTTGTTGAGCTTGCTGACGGTAGGGCTGCCCTCCAGGAAGAGGATGCGGGCAATGAGTTTCTCCGCGTGCTTCATTTCGTCGATGGCTCGCTTTTGAATGGCCTCGTGGAGTCGCTTGTAGCCCCAGTTTTCGCACATCTCAGCGTGGACCATGTATTGGTTGATAGCGGTCAGCTCGTCGGCCAGGCGTGCATTCAGCCGTTCGATCACTTTCTCGTTTCCCTGCATGACGTCGGGTCCTCCAAAACTTCTTATCTTGCGGATAGATGAAGCGTTTCCGTACGCTGCTGACGTCACAGATTACTACCAGCGCTCTCGGTCAAGGTCAAGATTCAATCCGGGCGGCTCCGGCAGAAACCCTGTTGCGGGCCCGCGCCTGCCTTGCACCGGGAGGTCGTGTGCCCGGATCCGACCGGATAGTCAAGCCGAATGACTGAGGCTGCTGAAGCGGCGGGTATGTTCGGCATTTTCGGCCGGCTGGTCGCCGTAGCGGTCGTAGATGCCGACGATCACCGCGTCGTTGGGCTTGATGGACTGAAACGTCTCGCGAAACGCCCTTTCCACCCAGGGCTTGCGGTCCGACAGCCGACCGGCAGCGAGAATTTTGAAAGCCAGGCAGGGCCTGCGCGTCTGCCGCATTGCGTGGAACATCCGCGGCGGGTCCTTAGGCAGGTAGACTTCCCCAACCGGAATCGGCGCTTGCCCGAGCAGCTTCTCCAGGTCCGCCGCGCTGCGGTGCCGCTCGTAGATGCAGGCCATGTAGAAATCGACGTCCCAACCTTTCTCCTCGACCGCCTCGATGACCGCCGGCATATGGGTGGAGACGCCCACCATCAGGCCCGCGTCACGCACGCGTTTAAGATAATCGTGAATCGTGTCCAGTTGGCCTGTCTTGAACAGGCGGTCGGTGTATTCTCCGTGGTGGGCGATCCCGATGGCCCCTGCCCCGGCAAGCTCTTGAATGTCGGCCGGCTCGGAGCCGAGGGACAGATAGTGCATCCGGCCGCCTTCTTCGACGTAGCGACGGTACAGTTCCCAGCTCTTTCCGTTCGCCTGCCAGCAGTTGATCCCCACTTCCTGGCATCGGCGCAGGGTCTTGAGGATTTGTTCCGGCGTGTAATATTCGCGCATAGCCTGGTTGACGAATACGGACAGGTGCGACCCGCCGTTGAAAGGATTGGCCCCGCAAATCAGGCGTGATAACGAGTACTTCCCGAAGCACATAGTGGGCAGTTCGGCCTCGGGCGGATCGGCTGAGCCTCTCGCGGTCGGCGCTGCGGCCCTAGCCGCAACCGGCAGGAGACCCAGCCCACGCAGGAATTCGCGGCGCGTGGTTCCGCCGCGCTGCTGCAGGTCGTGTTTATCTATGGCATTGCCACGATTCAAGCCGGGCATGTTACGCCTCCCCTTCAGAGACTCACCTTTTCCCACTCTGTTCGCGCCTGCAGTTCCGGACCGTCGTCCGTCAAGCCATAAGTATAACAGAAAAGGCCCTTGCCTGCGACAAATGCGCCTGAACGCCCCTTGCCCGCAAGGAAGGGCCCTTCTGCCTTTCGCGCGCTTGTAGTGACGCCGTCGGGTGTTTCCGTAGCATGGGCGTCCCGCCCATGATTCTGGATCACGGGCAAGATGCCCATGCTACGGATGCCCCCACGGGCACACTACAGACCGTTGCCTATTGCTGCGGCCGTCTCCGCTGCATCATGGCCGGATCGTATCCCATCGCCTGCATCTTTTCCTCGAACTGCTTCTGGCGCTGGGCAATCATCTGCTCGATCTTACCGGCCGTCTCCTTGGCGTTCTCCTTCTGGGCGGCGGCCAGGAGTTCCTGCAGCGGCGCCACGGCCTCTTCCTGCTCCGTCCGCAGTTGCCGGAAGCCCTTGAGCCGCATCAGGTCCTGTTCCATGGCCGCAACGAGAGCCTGCTGCTCCTCACGCTGCTTCATGAACGTTTCCCTCATTTTGGCCCGCTCGTCCTCGGACATGTCCGGGAACGACCGGCCCTCCATCGCCTTGGCCGAAGCCTCCATCATCGACTTGAGCTTGGCCGCGTTCTCCTGGATGGCTGCCAGGGCCTTGACCTGGCTCTCGCGCATCCGGCCGAAGCCCCCCCGTGCGCCTCCCGGCTGACCAAACGCGGCCCAGGCCACCATCAAAACGAGCAAGGCCGCGACGACACAAATGATATTCTTCCTCATGGCGTGTTCCTCCTGAAAGAAAGTTGTAATCCGCCATTCACCGATTCCCACCTTGGGAAGGGGCTGTTGGCTTTGTGTGTGGTTATTGTTTACGAAAGACGCTTGGCGCGGGCCCTCTATTGCAGCCTGAACTCGCGTTTCCGGTGCGGACCGGGTCCGTCTCGACCTCTGGAGCGTGAAATACCTGGAAACGCAGCCTGGCGATGTGGGTGTTGAACCCGCGAGTTCGTTCCCATGCCAGGCTGTTGGTAAGTACATTTTTGGCATGACTCCCTCAGCCGGAATCGGCTCTCATTCCGCCGGCACGGTTGCTTCCTGCCCACGACAACTGGACCGCACGAGCAACTCCCCTCGGTGGCCGGCTGTTGGCAGCGATGGACCTCATGTTGGTCCTGTGCTTGCCTTCTTAGTGGCGCAATCCTGTGGATGGTGACAAATAATTTGCTTTTTTTATAAGGTCTGAAACCGGGAGCTGAGAGAGCCGCCTCAGAACGCGGGGCGGATGGGTCTCCTGTCCTTACGCGCCGTCGGCAGGCATCCAGTCGCAGGCCGTCACTCATGACCCTTACCGCCGGTTCGGACATCCCAGTCCGATGCGATTGCCTGTTCCCACACGCCAGCGATCTCCTTTTCGATCTTCTCTCGCTGGCGGGAGCTGAAGAGATGATAGAGGCTCAGCCTGGCCTTGTCATCCAGGGTATCGACGTACCAATCGAGCAGTTCTTCCGGTATGTTGATGATCGGCCCCGGACTCTCATGGCTATAGAGGATTGCTGTACCGAAAACACTCTTCCCGGTCCCCGCATAACTGGTCCAGCAATTCCTGAGATCGGAGGAATGCTCCTGGCGCATGAACTGTTCCAGACGGCTCTCGTGATACCAATGCCCGGACCGGAGGCCGATACACCACTGACGGTAACCCTTGCGCGATCCGGTATTCTCACAGATGAAGGCCCAGTCCCGGTACACCTGGACAAAGGGTGCGCCGGCGAACGCGGCGACCACGAGCATTGCGATTGAGATACCCGCAATCCATTTCTTCCTCCGCCCCTGCGGCCGATCCCAGCGTTGCGGGGCGTTCTCGCGTTCGTTCATGTCCAGGGTCTCCCTCGGGCTTGCCGGCGCTTGCATCAGCGGGTGCGCGTGTTCGCAGGTAATGGATTCTCAATCTGTACATCCGGCTGCTGTTGTGGTTTCACGAACCACTGCTTTGCGTTGGTATCGGTCTTGAAGAAATCCAGGAGCATGTCGGCGACTTTCTGGCGGCCGGACGTGCTCGGGTGTGTCCCGTCCCCGCCCAGGTCCTCACGGTTCCAGACCAAGCCGTCACTTTGTCGCGGTATGATGCCGTCACCCCAAAGGTACGGGCCCCACAAAATCAGCGGAGCTTTGACCTCGCCTTGCACGGGGTCGTGGTTCAGGTTCGGGTCGTTGGCGATCTGGGATTCGATCAGCCAGCGCACGGAGAAAGCCGATTCATACGCGTAAGGCTCCGGGTTCAGCGGGGTTGCGGCATAGCCCGCATAGATCCGGCTGGACAGGTACGCGATCCGCAGGCTTGGGAATCGGGCGGCGAGGCGATGAAGGATCACGGCGATGTCGTCGCGCAGGTTTTCCGCGTGGGCGGGGAACTCGCCCAGCCGGGCCGGCGTTTTCTGGGCCTGCTTGAGCCAGACAACCTGGACCTGGGCGGCCGTTACGCCCGCCTTCTGAAGGCGCTGGTCCATCACCGTCCATGGCGACCGCGTGTCCTGCGGGTCGTCTGAGGCATATGCCCACTCATAGGCCGCCTGGCCACCTTGGGCGCAATCGACGATGACCACGTGCCGGGGTTTGTTGGGGTCCGCGTTGGCCAGCTTCTTGAAAGTCGAGAACTCCTGCGTCGTGTTGGACATTCCCAGCGATATCAGGACGATTCTCCCCGCGTCGGACGGGTTCCCATTGGGGTCCAGCGGCTGAATAAGGGCCGTCTGCGTCTGGGCGGCCTTGACGCGGTCTTCCGGGGGGACATTTTGCCCGTTGCCGTACAGCCCGCCCGTCTGTCCTTTGTACAGACCCTCGCCCAGCTCCGTGATCGGGACCAGTCCGGTCGTTTCTTTGGCCGCCGCCGCACTCGCCTGCGGCTGTGCGCGGCGCAATTGCCTGGCCCGCTCCAGATAGGCTTTTTCCTCCTCGTTGAGCGTCTGTCCCTGTTGCTCCCGGCGATGCAGTTCCCTGGCCCGCTGCCAGTCTATCGGGTCATCGGCCGCAAGGGACGTTGACACAATTGTCGCAGCCAGCAAACACAGTGCGACGACAGAACCGGCATTATTCCTCATGGCCTGTTCCTCCTGCTGAAGAAGAGTGGCGATCCGCCATGCACCGGTGCCCACTCTGGAACCATCGATCTTAATAGTGTGGTGCCTGCTGATGAAGGACGCCCGGCACCGGTCAGCTATTGCAGGCTGAATTCGCGTTTCTCGCGAGGATCGGGACCCTGCCTCACGAACCCCCGTCTCGCGTTCGGCCAGACCCCTTCCCGTCATGACGGTCCCCACCGGGCGACAGGGAAACGATGGCCGCGGCCGCAGTCAGCTTTTGAAGACCTCG
>CAYFUB010000012.1:0-11811 GCA_964346195.1 uncultured Pirellulales bacterium | reverse complement strand
ACTGGTCTGGGCTGTCCTGGTTGCGGCATTCGTCACGGCCACAGCGATTCTTCTATTGGTCTATCATGCGTTCGGCTGGCATCGGTTCGCCAGCGGGCTCCTGGTCGTGGGGCTGATATCGAGCGGGGTATTGGCGCTTTATCTCGTCTGGAGCATGTGGCATTCGCGGCGCCGTTGAGTATGCTCAAAATGGCGAGTATTGCTGATGAACTGAGGATGACGGGCGCGCGTAAATGTCATATCAGCGTCGTCTATAAAGCTCACTCGTCATGATTATTGACGCGTTCAAGCCGTTCAGGAGAGACCGACATGGATCACCACGAACACGAGCATCCGCAAATGGAAGAGGAAAGCCGGCGGCAGACGGGGGGTAAGTACGATCGGCTGCATGGTGCGGACGCGCACGGCGGGCAGGAGCATGCTGGCCATGAGAGGTATGGCGCCCCTATGGAGCACGCTGCCCACGAAGAGCATGAGCAGCGCGGTCCCAGACATCGCGGTGAGCACACAGAGCACGAAGAGAAGGAGCGGCCGGCAAGGCGCGGCGCCCATGGGCGGCACGAGCACGGCCACGCCGAACATCACGCCCATATGGTCGCGGAATTTCGGCGACGCTTCTGGGTTTCGCTCGTACTGACGATCCCCGTCGTTCTTCTGTCGCCGATGATCCAGGCAGTCTTCGGGCTGGAGGAGGCGCTCCGCTTTCCGGGCGCCGCCTATGTCCAGTTCGGCCTGGCCAGTGTGATTTTCTTCTACGGCGGCTCGCCGTTCCTCAAAGGGCTATACGACGAGCTGCGCCAAGTGCAGCCGGGCATGATGACGCTGATCGGGATGGCCGTCACCGTCGCGTATGTCTATAGCAGTGCGGTGGTCTTTGGACTCCGGGGCGAAGTATTCTTCTGGGAGCTGGCGACACTGATCGATGTGATGCTGCTGGGCCACTGGATCGAGATGCGGTCCGTCATGGGGGCCTCGCGCGCCCTGGAGAGCCTGGTACAGCTCATGCCCGCCGAAGCGCACCGGGTTACCGAGACCGGCGCCACCGAAGAGGTGCCCGTCAGCGACATCCGGCCGGGCGACCGCGTGCTCGTCAAGCCGGGGGAGAAGATCCCCATCGACGGCCAGGTCGTGGAAGGTCGTACCAGTGTCAATCAGGCCATGCTCACGGGTGAGAGTCAGCCGGTGGAGAAGGGCGCGGGCGACCAGGTGATCGGCGGCTCGATCAATGGCGAAGCGGCGTTCACGCTGGAGGTCCAGAAGACCGGGGACGAGACTTACCTGGCCCAGGTCATCGAGATGGTCCGCAAGGCCCAGGAATCCCGTTCCCGCACGCAAGACATTGCCAACCGGGCGGCGGTATGGCTGACCATCATCGCCCTGACCGTGGGGGGCGGCACACTGGTGTTCTGGCTGCTCTTCGGACAGGCCTTTGCCTTTGCCCTGGAGCGCATGGTGACGGTCATGGTCATCACCTGCCCGCACGCGCTGGGTCTGGCGGTCCCGCTGGTGGTGGCGGTCTCGACGGCCATTTCCGCCGCCAGCGGCCTGCTCATTCGGGACCGCTCCGCCTTCGAGCGCGCGCGGGACGTGAACGCCATCGTCTTCGATAAGACCGGCACGCTCACGCAGGGCCGTTTCGGCGTCACCGACGTGATTGCCCTGGGCCGCCGCAGTGAGCAGGATGTTCTGAAGCTCGCGGCTTCCTTGGAGAGCCAATCCGAGCACCCGATTGCGCAAGGGGTCGTGGAAGGCGCCCGTGAGCGCGACATCGCTTTCGGGACGCCGCGGGACTTCCGGGCCATCCCCGGCAAGGGGGCCGAGGCAAAGGTTGACGGTGAAGACGTCAAAGTTGTCAGCCCCGGCTACTTGAAGGAGCACCATCTCGCCGCAGACAGCGAACGAGTGCGTGAGGTGGCCGAACAGGGTAAGACCGTGGTCTACGTCCTGGTCAACGACAAGATCGAAGGGGCCGTCGCTCTGGCGGACATCATCCGCCCGGAATCGCATGAGGCCCTGCAGCGGCTGAAGGAGATGGGCATCCAGACGATGATGATTACCGGCGACGCTGAGCCCGTGGCCCGATGGGTCGCTCGTGAACTGCACCTGGATGACTACTTCGCCGAGGTCCTGCCGAACGAGAAGGCGGACAAGATCAAAGAGGTCCAGGCGCGCGGCCTGGTCGTGGCGATGACGGGCGACGGCGTCAACGATGCGCCGGCGTTGACGCAGGCGGATGTCGGGCTGGCCATCGGGGCCGGCACGGACGTGGCCATCGAATCGGCTGACATCGTGCTGGTACGCTCCGACCCGCGCGACGCGACGGCCATCATGGAGTTGGCCCGTGCGACGTACCGGAAGATGGTCCAGAACCTGCTCTGGGCCACCGGCTACAACGTGGTGGCCATTCCGTTGGCCGCCGGCGTGCTCTACCGGTTCGGAATCCTGTTGAGTCCCGCAATCGGTGCGGCCCTCATGGCGCTCTCGACGGTCATCGTGGCCATCAACGCCAGATTCCTGCATGTCGAACGTGCAGGCAACGTCCCAAATCCCTGAGATGGGCCTGATACAGGCTACTCAGGCAGGTGGCAGGGGCAAGGCCGAAGGCTTCGCCGATGGCGAATGGACAAACGATCGACGAGCCGCGCTTGGGGACCCTAAACACGGTACATCGCGTTTGGGAACTTTTGCCGCTGCCACCCAAACCTCAAGAACTTGGGACGAACACAACGTGTACAGGAAATGGGAGCATAGAAAGCCCGACGGTCGGGCAGGCACACGGAGAAATCGAACGATGAAACCGATTGGTCCGTTGATGATCGAGCACAGGCTCATCGAGCGTATGGTCGGACTGCTCGACGCGGAACTGCGCAAAATGAAGAGCACCGGTGAGGTGGATACGCGCCTGGTCTCCGTCGGCATAGACTTCCTCCGGACCTACGCCGACAAGACCCATCACGGCAAAGAGGAAGATATCCTCTTCAAAGAGCTCGCCGGCAAATCTCCGTCCGACGAGGAGCAGCGGACGATGCAGCGCTTGATCCAGGAGCACATCTGGGCCCGGCAGACCGTAGGCAAGCTCGCTGCGGCCAACGGCCGGTACCGCCGGGGTGAGACCGCCGCCCTGCAAACGATGATCTATGAGCTCGGCAAAATCGTCGAGTTCTACCCCAGACACATCGAAAAAGAAGATAAGCATTTTTTCATTCCCGTCATGGACTATTTCTCCGGGGCCGAGCAGCAGGCGATGCTCGACAGATTCTGGGAGTTTGACCGAAAGATGATTCACGAGAAGTACAGGCGAGTCGTGGAAGAGGAGGAGGCAATATCGGCTGAGGGCTACGAGCACGTGGAGAATGAGGGTTAAGGAATGGACGACAGCTACATTCTGGAGGCGAGCGATTTGCGCCGGTGGGTGGACGTGTTGATCGGCAGATACCGCGTGCTCGGCCCGGTTCCTCGAAAGAGGGGTCAAACCGTCTTCGAACCGTGGCACGACAGCGACGAGCTCGACCTGAGTTATTGCAGCACGATGACGAGCCCGCGGTGTTTCATCTATCCCTCCGTCCAGCACCTGTTCACCATTGACCGCCAGACCGACACGTACACGCCGGTCGATCCGGGGCCGCCGCAGACGCAGTTGATTTTCGCCATCCATCCGTGTGACATGCACGCCATCACGGTGCTCGACAGGACTTTCCTCGGCGCCTTCAAGGATTTCTACTATGCGAAACTGCGTCGTGAGACCTGTACGGTAGTGCTGAACTGTAACCAGGCCTGCGATCAGGGCTTCTGTTCCTCCATGCGCACGGGCCCTTTCCTGCGGCTCCAGGAGGGTTTCGACGTGGTGATGACGTTGCTAGGCGATGAATATCTCCTGGAGAGCGGCTCCGCGCGAGGGCGTGAGCTGATCGAGAGCGCCCCCGGGTTGCGGGCCGTCGGCCGGGAGCAGTGGGACGAGAAGAGGCGCATCGAGCAGCGCGCCATCGCCTCATTCACGAAGAGCATCGAGGTCGAAGGTCTGGTGGAGCTTCTGATGAAAACCATGGAGCATCCTGTCTATACGGAAGTCGCGGATGCCCGCTGTCTGGGGTGCAGCAACTGCGTGCTCGTGTGCCCGACGTGCTTTTGCTACAAGGTGACAGACAACCCGGATTTCGGCCCGCGGATGGTGGAACGGAGCCGGCATTGGGACGCCTGCCAGGACTACAATTTTGCCGAGGTGCACGAGGGCAACTTCCGCCGGCCGCAACAGGCGCGCTTGCGACAATTCATGACACACAAGCTTTGCACCTGGGTCGAGCAGTACGGCTGTTTCGGCTGCATCGGGTGCGGCCGCTGCATGACCTGGTGCCCTACGGGCATCGACATCACGGAAATGGCAAAGGAAATCCGGCGCGACCCCACGCGACAACTGGCGTTGGCATAAGCGACTGGGAAGACCCGATGGACAGCGTGCATGGCAATCCGATGATGCCGCAGCAGGCCCGTATCGAGGAACGGATCGTAGAGACCGCCGACACAGTTTCCCTGCGGCTGTCCCGCGTCGGTGGCACGCCCCTGACGTACAAGCCGGGGCAGTTCAATATGCTTGGCGTGCCCGGATTCGGGGAGGCGCCTTTTTCCTTCAGTTCCCTGGACGGCGACGACAACACGTTCGTTCACACCATCCGCGCGGCGGGCAACGTGGTGCTGGCTCTGCATCGTCTCCAGCCCGGGGACCGGGTGGCGTTCCGCGGTCCGTTCGGCGCCGGCTGGCCCCTGGACCAGGCCCGCGGCCGAAGCCTGATCATGGTCGCGGGAGGCATCGGCATGGCCCCGCTGCGCCCGGTCGTGGAGTATGCCCTGAAACACAGGGAGGACCTCCGCAAAGTCTTCCTGCTCTACGGCGCCAAGACCACCGACGACCTCCTGTTCAAACAGGATTTTGTCAGATGGAGCCAGGGAATCACCGTCCTGCTCGCCGCCGACGAGCTACGCGGCATGGCGCCGCTGGATGTGCAAAAGGGCCTGGTCACGAAGCTGTTCGATCGCGTCCAGGTACCGCTGCCGGAGACGGTCACGTTCACCTGCGGGCCGCAGGTCATGATGAAGTTTGCGGCGGCGCGACTGACTCTCGACGGGCAACCGGCCGAGGACATCTACGTGTCTCTCGAACGCCGGATGGAGTGCGGCATCACGCATTGCGGGCATTGCCAGTTCGGGGCCAAATACGTGTGCAAGGACGGACCGGTCTTTTCGCTGGCCGAGATCACGAGATTTCAAGACACGCTGCTTTAGAGTATTTGCCCGAATGATCGCGCACCCGGAGATTGTCGGGGTCGCTTCAATCAGCGCAGGTCCGTCACCCCTGCGAAGGGGCCCCCACACGCATTACTTCGCGTGTGGGAACCCAGGCAGGGGTCCAGCCGACCCGCGCAATGCGATGTGCCTATGTCCGGAGCCCAATCCCCGGGCGTACGACGTCTGGCTTCCTGCCTGCGCAGGAATGACAGAGTCGTGGCGGGCGGGCCGCCTGTCGCAGAGGCGGCTGGGTGGCAGCATCAAGGCCGAAGGCCTTGGCGACGGCTTCTCCTGTGCCGGGCAAGGCCATCGCCAGGCAAGCCCGCCCTCGGTGCAGAGTGGCCGCTGCGCGTCAGAGCTTGACATGCCACCCAGCCAAGCATCAGGTCCGCTGAGACAGGGTGTTACGAGACGATTATGAGCGACTCGAAGCCGAAAATTGGGGTGTTCAAGTATAGCTGCTGTGCGGGCTGCGAGTTTCAACTGATTTTCTTCCAGAAGCACGTACTCGAGACTCTCGGCAACGTGGACATCACGTTCTGCCGGATGCTCCAGTCCGGCGGCGTCGAGGACGGACCCTTCGACGTGGCCCTGATCGAAGGAACCATCACGGAACAGTGGCAGGCCCGGCAACTGCACAAGATCCGCAGCGTCAGCAAGTACGTGATTCCGATAGGCTCTTGCGCCGTCTGCGGCGGCGTTCCGGCTATCAAGAACAACGAGGAGGAGTACATCATTCAGAACCGTGTCTATGAGGACAGGGAGAAGATTCACTCCATGCGGGCGCACCCGGTCAACCAGTACGTGCCCGTCGACGGCTACATCAAAGGCTGCCCGATGGGCGAGCGCGATCTGACGGAGTGTGTGACCTCGCTGCTACTGGGCAAACGGCCCGACTTCATCGAGTATCCCGTGTGCGTCGAATGCAAGCTCAAGTACAACATCTGCGTGCTGGTCGCCTATGGGTGGCCCTGCATGGGTCCGGTGACCAACGGGGGCTGCGGTGCCCTGTGCCCGTCCCACGACCGGGCCTGCTACGGGTGCTGGGGGCCCATGAAGAACCCCAATTCCAGGGCCCTGGCCAACCTGTTCGCGAAACTGGGACTCAGCGAGGACGACATCTTCAGACTATTCACGGAATTCGGGGAACCCACCATCGAGTGGAAACCTGGGCAGGTGAGACGATGGGCGGTCGCACAAAAATAGAAGTCGATTACCTGGCGCGGGTGGAAGGCGAAACGGCGCTCGTGATAGAGCTGAACGGCGAACCCTTCCTGCAGTTGCAGATCTTCGAGCCCCCGCGTTTCTTCGAGGGGTTCCTGGTCGGCAGGAGATACGACCAGGTCGGCGACATCGTTTCGCGGATCTGCGGGATCTGTCCGATCTCGCACATGACGACCGCGATCCTGGCGGTCGAGAAGGCGGCGGGCATCGCGGTCAGCGCGCAGACGAGCGTTCTGCGTCATCTTTTCTCGGTCAGCCAGATCGTCGCCAGCCATCTGATCCATCTGTACATGCTGGCCATGCCGGACTACTACGGCTATCCCGGCGTGCTCGGGATGGAGGAACGTTTCCCGGAGAGAATCACCCGGTTCATCCGGTTGAAAGAGGTGGTGAACCGGCTCAGCCGCTTGATCGGAGGAAGGGCGCTGCATCCGGTGACCCACCTGCCGGGAGGCTTCACTTCGATCCCCGACCCGGACGAGTTTGCCAAAGTCCTGGAGAAGCTCAGGTCCATCCGCACGGACGCCGAGGAGGTCGTCCGGGATGTTGCGAGCTTCGGGCTGCCGGAGTTTCATGCCCCCTGCGAGCACGTGGCCCTGCACGGCCGGGAAGGATACGCCGTCAACGAGGGCCGGATCATTTCGGACCGGGGACTCGACATACCGACAGACGATTACGACGCTCATTTCCAGGAAAGAGAGGTACCGTACGCCTTCACCAAGCAGTCCATCGTCAAGGAGCGGTCCGTCTTCCGCGTCGGGGCTTTGGCACGGGTGAACAACAAGTTCGACAGGTTCCAGGAACGCACGAAGGCGCTGGCACAGGAGGTCGGCTTGCCAAGGCCGAGCGATAACCCCTTCCACAACAACCTGGCCCAAGCCCTGGAAGTTGCGGACGGCGTCGAGCAGTGCATCCGGATCATCGAATCGACGAAGTTCGAGGATGAGGAGCCTTACGCGAGCCCCGAGGCCGGCGCGGGGGGCGCCGCGACCGAGGCCCCGCGCGGGCTACTCTATCACTGGTACAGGATCAGCCGCAAGGGCGTCGTCGAACAGGCGAAAATCGTCACGCCCACATCCCACAACTTCCTCGTCATCGAACGGGATCTGAAGGATCTGGTCGCCCAGCACCAGGACCGCGACAAAGCGGAATTGCGCTTGCTGTGTGAACAACTCGTCCGGGCCTATGACCCTTGTTTTTCCTGCTCGGTCCATTGAAGCTGTGGATAGGTAAGCGCAGGGAGAGGTCGTACGATGAAACCTCTCTTGGAGCGGGTCATCGGACGATGAGCGATACGGCCGGACGGAGTTTTCGGAGGCGGCCGTTACGCAAAATCCTGCCATTCCCCAGACCCGTGGGCATCGTAGGTTCCTAAGATGGCATAGCCCGCGGGAACATGCGAGCCATCCGCAGGATATACAGGAGCATGGAATGACTGAGTACGGATTCGTGAAGCGGCTGGATATGGACTTCGAGTCGGCGGTGGAACTGGTTAAGGAACACTTGCAGGATGGAGGTTTTGGCGTTCTGACGGCCATCGACGTCAAGGAGAGGTTCCAAGAGAAGCTCGGCATCGACTTCAAGAGATACATCATTTTGGGCGTCTGCGATACGGTCAGCACGTACAAGGCGCTCTGTGTGGAGGAGAATATCGGTCTGATACTGCCCGGCAACGTGATTGTCTACGAGAGCGATGGCGGCGCGACCGTGGCGGTGATCCGACCCACGGTCGTCATGCAGATGATCGACAATCTCGACCTGCGGCGCGTCGCCAAGGATATCGAGCGCAGGCTCAAGACCGTCATCGACACGTTGCGGCCGGTAGGGACCGCACCATGATGAGTCGAGCGCTACTCATTACGCTGTGCGTGGCGGTCGCGATGACGGGGAGTTGTGCCGGATGGATGGACTGGCATCATGGCCCGCACATGGGCGGTGGAGTGTACGGCATGTTTGTCATGTGGATCCTGGGATTGCTGGTCTTGGGCCTGGTTATTTACTTCCTTGTGTACGTGCTGCAAAAACAAGGTCCGAAGCCTGGGGCGCCGGAAACACCCCTCGATATCCTCAAGAAACGCTACGCCCGAGGCGAGATCACGCGTGCGGAGTTCGAGGAGAGAAAAAGGGACTTGGAGAGTTGAGCGGCACGGACAAACTGGTTGGCAACGTCTTAAATCCTTGAGATGGGCCTGATACAGGCTACTCAGATGGGTGGCAGCGGCAAGGCTGAAGGCTTTGCCGATGGCGAATGGATGGACCATTCGCAAGCTGCGCCTGGGGCTCCTTGTCGCTGCCACCCAAATCTCAAGAACTTGGGACGAACACAACTGGTTTGTCCCAACGGAATCATCGCCGACAAACGCGTTTGGGTTTGTCGGCGCCTTCGAGACGCTGAACGACTATCTGTTTCAATTCGGCCGGACTGCGCACTTCGGCATCGGGAACGACGACGCCATCTCGCAACGTGCAGGTCGTGCGGCTCGATGCCGTGCGCTAGCCAATTCGCGCGTCTGGAGAAAGGCCGCTTCGGCGGATGCCTCCTCCACGATGAGCGTGTCATCCATGTCAAAGATCAATGCTTTCGGTCGGGCGGTATCGATCATTGTCCGATCCGGGGCTTGGCGAGAACGACGGCGTGCGACAGGCGGATTTGCGGATGGCTGGCTGCGACCAGGCCCTCTTTCAGGGCGAGGGAAACCGTCCGGTCGAATTCGACCTGATTCACGTGCTTGATGGGCTCCGTGAGCAGCAGGGCGGCGCCGGGTTTCAGCACGCGGCAAATCTCCCGCAGGAAATTGGCCTGATTCCCCACTTCATGCAGCACCGTGAACGCCAGTGCGAAGTCAAAAGCGTTGTTGTATCCTTGCAGGCCGAGGGAATCCGCCGCGGAGACATGCGTTTCGATCCGGTCTGCCAGGCCCGCTCGGGCTGCGCGCCTGCGGAGCACCTCCAGCATCTTCGGCTGCACATCGACGCAGACGACCTTGCCGTCGGGCCCGACCATCTCGGCCATCGGCAGGCTGAAAAAACCCATGGCGCTGCCGACATCGAGCACGGTCATCTTCGGCCGCACGTACGGTCGCAGAATCCTATATGGGTTTTGCACAAAACGCCGGAGCCGGTTGGCCAGGAAATAGCCGGCCCAGACTGGACATAGATGTTCAACCATGTTTCCTCGCCAAAACGTTGATGCGCCGGAATGTCTCGAAACACCGGCCGTCCTCCTGGACGGTCTCTCTGACCATCTGCTCGACCACGAAATCACGGAACGCCTGCCGGAGGGCTTCGTCGAGGTGCGTGAGAAATGGAACCAGGCTCGGCTGATCGACCCACCGAATCAGGGCCTCGGCGTCAGGAAAAAGCTGGTCTGCATTCTCAAGCCACACTCTGACCGCGTTGAACTCGGACCGATGCAGGAGGTCCTGATATTCTCCGACCGTCGGCATAAACCAGGGCCACTGGAAATCGCGGAAGTGCGACCGGTACGCCGGCAGCGCCATCGCCCTGCGGACCACCCGAAACAGATGGGAACAGTTGCCGTCGGCCGCGAAACTGAACCGGATAATACCGTCTTTTCGCAAGGCTCGATACACGTTGTACAGCATGCGCCGATGGTCCTTGATCCAGTGCAGCGTGGCATTGGAGAACGCCAGGTCGAATTCGTCCTCATAATCGAGGGTGTTGATGTCCTGCAACACGAAGTCCAGGTTCCCGGCGGCGTGTTTTCGAGCTGTATCGATCATGCCCTGGGAAGCATCGATGCCCAGAACCCTTCCCTGGGGCACACGCCCAGCCAACCGAGCCGTCAGCTCACCATCGCCGCAGCCCAGGTCCAGGATTCGCTCATCGCCGCGGAGGTCGAGCTGCCCGATCAGCTCGGCGCCCCATCGTTTCTGATGGGCCGACGCCTTCACGTATTCTTCGCCGTTGAATTCGTAGGCCATGGTTTCTCACGTCCGGTGTCAATCCGCGCCGCAGGACGGGGCCGGGCGACCTTGCCTGCAAAACAGGAACGCCAATACAAGCAGAGCAACAACACTTGCAATGATGCACAATAGCTGTGTGAGCGTCAACCACCCGGGGTACAGATAGCCCTCGGCATCGCCTCGGAAGAAATCGGCCGCGGCCCGGCCGAAGCCGTAGAGGAGCAGGAACCACAGCAGTCTCGTTCCCCGCCACCGGTCCGACCCGAGCCTCGCGAAAACGAACAGGATAAACAGCATGATGCCGATCTCATAGAGCTGAGTCGGGTGCAGCAGGACACCGGGCGGCGCGTTTCGCGCGCCCTCGGGGAAGATGATGGCCCAGGGGAGCGAGCAGGGCCGGCCGTGACAGCAACCGTTCAACAGACAGCCCAGCTTGGCGGCAATCCAGGGGATTGGGATGGTCAGGGCGAGCAGGTCCAGGGCAGCGAGCCTTCGCCGGGAGAGCAATAGCACGGCGGGGATTGCCAGGGCAAAATAGGCCAGCAAGCCGCCCCATAGACCGCCGCGCAGCCAGTGCTCGACCCGGAACAGGGCTGACAGGTTCAGGATGTCATGCCGGAGATCGAAGAGCACCTTGGCGCCGAGGGTCATACCGAGCAGGTAGCAGACACCGGCGACCATCCATACCCGTCGTTTCAGTCCATGACGTTTCGCGAGTCGCCGGCTTACCACGAAGTACAGGATGATGCTGGTGAGATACAGGATTCCATATGTCGGGACCGGTCCAATCTTTGGCCACATACATACCTCCGCGTCAATCGTTCAGGTCCTGCCGAAGGAAAAGAATCAGGCCGCCGAGAAAGGCGACAACTCCATAGACGCCGCACAGGCCCAGCATCTTCCAGACCTCCGGCCGCCATTGGTAGCTCACGCCCTGAGCGACCTGCCCGAGGACCTGCCAGGGGTAGACCATGTATCTCGTGAAGATGTAGGGGTCCAGGCCCACCAGATGCTTGGTGAAGTCGATGACGTAGAGCGTGCCGATGCTCACGGCCACGGCGGCGCCCGAGCTGCGGATAATCGTGGACAAAAGGAGCCCATAGAAGACGATGGCCGCCAACGGGACCCAGCTTAGAACCCACGCGAACAGGAAGTTCGCGAGAACCACTTTCCGGGAGTAAATCTCGCCCAGGCTGTCGGCCACCGGGCCGAAACCATAATGGACTCGCGCAAGCAGGATGGACAGAACCAGGCACACGAGAGACATGGCGACCATATAGAGCAGACCGGTGGCCGCCTTGGCCAGGTAGAATTCCCACCGGTACAACGGCGCCGCCAGTGCGGCACGGATGGTGCCGGACCGCGTCTCGTCCGCCATGAG
>CAYFUB010000011.1:0-22994 GCA_964346195.1 uncultured Pirellulales bacterium | reverse complement strand
GGCTATGGACAAGAGGCACCTTCCCTTCGCGGCCAGATGTCTCGACTGCGCTGACGCTTCGCTCGACATGACAGACTAGGCAAGATATCTGTATTACCTACAAACATGACACGCACCCCAGGGTCTGTCGCGACCGGGCTTTTTTGCTTGGACTTCGGCGGCGCCCCTGGTAGTCTCTCGCCATGCCTGCCCGACGCAAGATCAAGCTGGTCATCGCCTATGACGGTACGGACTATCACGGCTGGCAGATTCAGCCGGGCCTCAGGACCGTCCAGGGAACGCTCTGCGAGGCAGCCACCGCGCTGCTGCGACACCTGACCCACGTGCAAGGGGCCGGGCGCACCGACGCCGGGGTCCATGCACGCGGACAGGTGGGCGTGATTGACACAACTCACCCCATCCCTACGGACCATCTGGCCCTGGGCCTCAACGACCATCTGCCGCAAGATATTGCGGTCCTGCACGCGCAGGAGGTCGGGCTTGATTTCGATGTTGTGGGGGATGTCACGCGCAAAACCTACCGGTACACCGTCTATACGGGTCGGCTCCGCCCCGTTCGACAGATCCGGTTCTGCCGGCATCTCCCGGCGCTGCTGGCCGTCGAGGCCATGCACACGGCGGCCCAATACCTCGTCGGCACGCGGGACTTCCGCTCCTTCGCGGCCGCCGTGGACGAGGGGGAGAGTACCGTGCGGACCGTGTTCCGTTGCGATGTCACACGGGGTGTCGACGGCGATCGCGACCTGATCGCCATCGACGTGGAAGGCGACGGCTTCCTGCATCACATGGTCCGCATCATTGCGGGAACCCTCATCGACATCGGACGCGGGCATTGGCCCGCGGAGCACATGGCCGACATCCTGGCGGCCCGTAGTCGCAAGGCCGCCGGCCATCTCGCCCCGGCCGCCGGACTGTGCCTGGAGTGTATCAAGTTTCGCCAGAACGAGTCTACGGACGCGGCGCGTTAACCCGCCAACCAGCCCATCACACGGATTATGATTGATTCGTGCGCGGTCTGTCATCCCTTCGGCTCCGCTCAGGGCAGGCTCTGAGCGGAGCGCAGCGCAGTGAAGAGGTTCCCCGAACGCGAGTGATTGCGTTTGGGGGCCCCAACGATCTGGCCTGCGAGCGAGAGAAACCGCCCGTTCGATGGCCAGATCCTTCGGCTTCGCCTCAGGATGACGGAGCCCGCCGCGCAAGAATTCTTCCTAATCCGTATCACTCCGTGCCGGTCCCCCGGACGGCTTCACTTGAAGGGCCGCAGTTGTTTGAACCAGTGAACCGGGACGCAGAAAACGTGCAGGAACCAGATGACGCAGATCCATCCTGCCTTGGCGCCCCCGGAGAGCCTCGGATTCATGGGGATGTGAACGATGTCGAAGATGATGAAGAACCACAGGCCGGCCACCGACAGGAACGTGAAGACCAGCAGCGCGACCACAGCCGGAAGAAAGGCTTCGGGAATCCTGGCATCCGCCTCCACGCAGAACGACATCAACGCTGCCACGATCAGCATAGCGATGGCGTACGCGGGAAACAGCAGGCTCCCGATACCAAGCAGTTTGTTTCTCATAAGGCCCTCCCGCAATGGCACGAACCTGGACTCAACGAGGCGGCCCCGCTTCTTCCTCGGGGGGGAACTCATCTGCCGACGGCGGGAACTGACGCAGGATATCCAGGGCATCGGATTTGTTGGCCGCGAGGTGGAAGACGCCGTCCAGACCGGTCAGCCGAAAGACACCCTTCGTTGCCGGCCGCGCGTGGCACAGGATCAGCCGGCAGCCCCTCTCGGACAGGAGCCGGTGCAGACGCAGCAACATCCCGAGACTGCGCGAGCCCACGATCTCCACACGGGACAGATCGAGCACGAGGTTCATCGCGTCGGTGTCGCTGATCCGCCGGCGCAGCAGGGCCAGCTCGGGGCGCAGTTGCGGCTCGCCCGGCAACCGCACCATCCATACCTTCTGCTCAAACCGTCGCACATCCATTCCACGTCACTCCCGAATAACACCATGCCCCTGCGGGCGCACTGTTATAGCTATGTCGGCCATTACTCGACGGGAATTGACCAACTTGCTGCCGAAAAGCACGCGTCTACGGCAGGGAACACACCTCGCACGGGCGTCCGTCCACAGCCTCTCCATTCACTCCCGGGGCTGACCATCATGCATGTGACCGGATGGCGCGGCATCGTTCCGAAAGGCGCGTTGCAAGCCACATGCAATACGTGCATCACTTCTTCCGCCTCAGAATCCCTTTGGGACGTCTCAATGTGATGGTATTACTCTTGAGGACATGGAGTTGATACCAGAGCTGCCATTTGTACGGTAGATACTCCCACAAGCGACCTCGCGTCCGACGGACTTCCACCGAGACCCAGCCGGGCCTGCAGGTCCAACTGATGCTGTCTTGCGTCGCTTCTTCGAATGCAAAGTTCTTCAGGCTCACCCTGAGTTCATGGTACTTCCCTTTGACAAATATCCGATTGTACTCCGGACTGCTCCCGTCCTCCCGGAAGCCCCGAGAAAGCAACTCCGCGACCGCCTTCGCACAGAACTCATCGAAACTGCTCTCGAAGCTGTAAACGTCGGTGATATGATTGCGCGCGTCTCTATGGTATACCGGCGTGCAGCCGCCAAGAAATCGAAATGTCGGCACCCCTGTAGCAGACCACAGCAGGACGCCAATAACGGCGAGTAAGAGCCCCCCGATGCTGATGATTGCCGCAAACCGTTTATGGGCAAGTTTCCTCACGGCCTCGGTCACCTCATTCAAAGGGCTAGAGTCGTGCCGGTATCCCCTACACGTCACACCTGTCCGCGGATGGTTTCCTTATCGAAGTCATACCGTATTATCCGGCTTCGGCACCCATTATTGTAAGGAGTGTCCGGGTCAAGAGCAAGCGCTTCCAGCACCAGAGCAAACGCAAAGTTGTTCGATTACGCCGCCCTCTGTGTCATTGCGAGCGAAGCGAAGCAGTCTCCCGTGCCGGGAATCGAGATTGCTTCGTCGCCGCGCTCCTCGCAATGACGTGAATGATCTGCCAAGCGACGATTTCGCGGTACGTCAAAGTACTGTATATTAAAGTGCTGTCTTCAGGTGTGTTGTAGGATGATGGAAGATAAGCGGCTTATCTGGAGATGCCAGCGGGGCCATCGCGAGGCCCTGCGGCGGATCTACGAGAAGTACCACGTGGATCTGCTCAAGCTGGCGGTCGTATTGACCGGCGAGGCCAATACGGCCCAGGACATCGTGCACGATGTGTTCGTCAGCTTCGCGGAAGCCGTCCCTCGGATTTCCCTGGCCGGCAGCCTGAAAGGGTACCTGATAAAGAGCACTGTCAACCGCGTTAGAAACCATCGGCGCGACAGGCAGCGACACGGTGAACAGGGGCTGGCCGAAGCGGCCGCCTTGTCCTCGCAGACCAGGCCGCCGGAGCAGTGGGCGATGCTGAGCGAGCAGCTCGAACGCCTGAGCCTGGCGATGGCACAGTTGCCGTACGAGCAGAGAGAGGCCGTCACGTTGCACCTGCAGTCCGGCTTGACGTTCCGCGCCATCGCGCGCTGCCAGAACACGTCGGTCAGCACGGTACAGGGCCGATACCGGTACGGCATCGAGAAACTGCGGTCCCTTTTGAACGGAGAGCTCTCATGAAACCCGCAGAGGACATAAGACAATTCTTCGAGGGCGCGGGGCTGCGCACGAATCCGGACATCCATGAACGGGTGTTCGCCGATGTGCTCCGCGCTCATCAACGAACGACAATACATGCACCGGCCTGGCCGGAGATATGGAGATGTACCGTGAGACATCCAATCACAAAATATGCCGTCGCGGCGGCTGTTGTCCTGGCCGCGATAGTCGGCTTCACTATTTACAGCAGGACGGGAAGCGTCACGTGGGCGATTGACCAGAGTATCGAGGCGCTGAGCAAGTACCGGGCGGTCCTCATGGAAGGGTGGGACACGGAGCGTACGTGGAAAGAAGACGGCGACCTGGAGCCCCGGCCGAGCAAGTCATGGGCCGTCGCCAACGAAGCTCAGACTATGGTCGAGAAGTATCGGACCGAGGTCGATGGTGTTCCCATCCTCGTGACGAACGGTCAGAAGACCTGGCGCTACGACCGGGCGACCAACACCGTCCGCGTGGAAGACCGCCCCTGCGTAGCTTGTGAATGCTGGCTCGGGAGCCGGTTTTTCGAGCAGTTGAAGGCCGCTTTTGCATCGGGGATGTTGACCCGCTACCAAGTGACCCACGGCAAGGACTCTGCAACCGGCGAACCGCGAATCTTTCTGACCTGTGCCTGGGAAGACAAACGTTTCAACGGGCCTCGATCCATGTGGCTGGCGTTTGATTCCCAGAGCAAGCTGCCAGTCAGCTTCAGACAATGGGAGAACACCGGCTGGGAGGGCCCGCCCTCCCTCATCGTGGAGAAGATCACGTATTACGAGGGTCTTCCGGACAGCCTGTTCGAGTTCGACCCCCCGCCCGGCGCCACGGTGGTGGAGCAATAATACGGATTCGGAAAAATTCGCGCACGGTGCCGGGTCCGTCATCCTGAGGCGAAGCCGAAGGATCTGGCCAACGGATGAGAGACTCCTTATGTTCGCGGGCCAGATCCTTCACGCCGCTATGCTTCGTTCAGAGCCTGCCCTGAGCGTAGCCGAAGGGATGACAAGCACCGCGCAAGGACTTTTCGTGGTCGGTATAAGACGCTGGCAGTTAGTGGCATACGCCGTTGCATACCAACCGCGGCGTCCATCCACCTTGGAGCCTTTAACAGAATGAGTATTACCCGCCATACATTCGCCGCCTCCGAGAAAACAAGCTCGACCGGCACGACTCTGTCATTCCTGCACAGGCAGGAATCCAGACATCGTATGCCTGGGGATTGTGCCCGAGCATAAGCACGCTGGTATTCCGCGGGTCGGCTGGACCCCTGCCGGCGCGGCGCGCCCTCCGGCCGCAACCAAGAATGCTTGCTAAAAAAACAGAATGTTGCGCCCCGGCAGCGCAGGGGTGACAAGCCGGTATTGGACGCGGCAACTGCGGCAGTCTCCGGGCACGCCCTCGCTCTGTTAGAGGCTCTTGGGGACCGACCGATTTCCAGATAGATGGCCGTCCCGTATCGCCGGTCACGGCTTGCGCAGGAACAGCCACACCCAGCCGTGCGTCTCGTACTCGCGGGGAAGTTGCGAGCGCAAGGCTTGCGAGCGCCGCGAGAGTTCCTGCCATTCCGCCGTGAGCTTCTCACGTTCCTCATTGTCGCGGACGCGCGGGGGTATGTACAGCTTCTTGAAAAGCTCGCCGGAACGCTCCTGGATCGGCTCAAGCTCCTTGCGGATCTGGTCGTATCTGGCCTGTTCCTCGGGCGTCGGCTCGGGACGGTCGGGCTTCTGGTGAGCGAAGTCGCCGACGAGCAGGTCGAGCCGACCATCGCCGTTCCAATCGGCGACGCAGATCTTCGAACGGATTCCCCGATGCGCCTCTTGGGGCGCCTGCGGTGGATGCAGGCTCCTGCCGGAGGGCACGAGCGGCACAGCGGAGGCCAGTTCCGGCGACTTGGCTGAGCCTGTGTTGCGGAACAATGACACACTGCCGTCGTCGGCGCCCACGAGCAGGTCGAGATCGCCGTCGCCATCCCAGTCCGCGGCACACGGTCCCGCTCGACTTGCCACTCGCAGCGGCTGGCCACCGGCCTGGAGCTTCCTCTCCTTGCCGAAGGCATGGGATTTGGCTGTCCCCTCGTTGGGGATGAGGTATACGTTCCCGCCGATGTCACCGACGATCAGGTCGTAGTCGCCGTCGCCGTCCCAATCGGCCGGATGGACGGTGGACGCGGTGCCCGTGGTCGCAAGCGGCTTTTCCGGCGTGCTCTCGTATCGTTTGCCGCGATAGGTAACGAAGGTTACCCCATCCACCGTCTCCCACTCTGCGCTGCCCCTGATGAGAATGCCTTCCTCCCCGGGGCGCTCTTCGATCCCGCCACCGATGTTGATGATCTCGCCGTCTTTATACTTGAGCATCTCCGGGGCCGCGAACGAATGGTCGGCCGTGCCTCGGAACAGGAATAACTCGCCGGGCCAGGAGCCGGAGAGCAGGTCGGCACAGCCGTCGCCGTCAAGGTCCACGACACGTGGACCGAATCCGACGCATCAGCCACTCGGGACACGACCGTCCTTATTGCCGTCCTTGAATTTCACGCCGGCCGCCAGTTTGGGCTGAGAATTCGTGCCCTCGTTGCGGCAGATCCAGAGCAGTCCTTCCCCGAATTGGCCGACCAGCAGGTCCTGGACCCCGTCACCGTCAAAATCCACGACAAACGGCGCCGCGTGGCCTATCTCCGTGTCGATCGGCTTACCGTCGGCCTCCAGCCGGACCGGCGGCGCCAGCTCCGCTGCCGGGGCCGGACTGTCCGACACGTTCAGCCCCGCCAGGATGATCACCCAGGCTCGCACCATGATGACACCTCCGCATTCCCCAAAATGATAGATGGTGACATTCCACTTTTTCTCACGCGCGCTGCTCTTGACATAGCTTCGATTCTACTGCCGGAATACCCCAGGCTCAAGCAGGAAAACCGGAATCCACCCCTTTTCATTGTTGCCCTGTTAAAGTGTGAAATTTCCGTGTCTTCCTGCTGTACGGGCCGGAAATCCTGAGGAAAACCTGCAACGCATCGTCGGAAATGCCGTCTCCATGTGCAGGATGAAGCCCATCCAGGACCAATCAGGTCCGGAAGGACAAAAGCGACTGACCACTTCAGGGAAAGCGAAGGCGATGAGGTCCCCGGTCCCAGGGGTTGCCGTGCCGAGGCATGGGGCCGGCGTGTCCCGCCGGGTCGGTAGAGCGATCACCTGGCAGGCGGAACGAGCATGAGAGTGCTGATAGGTCCGACGATTCTGGCCGGGTCGGCCACGGCCTCCGCCGCGACATTGACGGGTAATGAATTGGTGCTTCTACGAACGATGCTCCGGCAGGAAATGTCGGTAGAGGTCCAGACTGCGGTTGACTCCGGCGACGCGACCGCCAGGAATCGCGTCGCGCCGCTGGAGACCGTTTTGTTGGCTATCCCCCGCGTGCACGACCTCTACACCATTATGACGGACAAGACCCGCGATGCCTTTGCCCAGTCCAACGCGGCCCGGGCCCTGGCCTATTTCGGCGACACTCGCTGCACGGCGTTTCTGTCGGACGTGCTGCAGGCACAGTCGCGCGCCCTCACCATGGGATCGGAGCGGAGCCAGGCAGGGCCGTGTCTGCTGTACCTCGGATACGATGGTTTCCCCGAAGGCTTCGCCTTCAGCAAACTGAAGCCCCCGGTGTACCCCGAGCTGGATGCTTTCCTCGATGAGCCCATCGAGCCGGTCTCGCACTCGTCGCCGTATCCCAGCGAGCAACTCGAGACGGCCATCGCTCTTTATCTCGCCAGCGGTCATCCTGTGAAGGTGCGCGGACCTCTGTCCATCCTGACGGTGGAGCAGGAGGCCCTGGCGGCCATGCTGCGCGAGGTGGCGGAACACGACCGCGCCGGGATCATGAGGGTTCCGTTCGGGAACCAGGTGTATGAGTGGGAGGAGTTCAAGGACCAGATTCTCGCGGGCGACCTGCTCTACCACTGCCGTTCCGACGACGCCGGTTGGGAGGCGCAGGAAGGCAGCGAGGGATACGCGCTGATTCAGGAAGGTCAGGTCATTGGCGTGATCCTCACGGCGAGTAATCGGTCACAGGGTACGGGGCTGCTGGCATTCGATGATTTCAACGGCCCGCTCGGCTTCGGCTGGCAGGCCCTGAATTCCGGTCCCTCGCACTGGTCGCTGTTCAAGGTCCCGGGCACCCTGACGATCACCACGCAGGACGGCACGTTCACCCGGGACCGCCAGGACTATCGGAACGTCTTCCTCATGGACCGTCCGGCGGCCCCGGGAGAGGACTTCCAGGTGACCACCTGCCTCGTGTCGTTCCAGCCTTTCGCTTCCTGGAACCAGGCGGGCCTGCTGCTCTGGAACGGTCCGGATCATTGTCTGAAGTTCGATTATGAATGCGGCGGGGGCTTCTATGGACCGGGGGTGTTGTATCGACGTTTGGCCGCCGCCATCGAGATCGGAGATGTCCCCTCGTTCAACTGGTACGTCACCGAGCAAGACCCCGAGAAGATGTGGCTGCGGATCGTCAAACGCGGGGAATTCTGCGAGTTGTACACCAGCATCGATGGGGAGTTCTTTGCGCCGGCGGTCCCGGAAGTCGGGCCCGCCGACCATCGGTTCTTCTGGGGCGACGCCGAGGTCAAATATGTCGACCTGTTCGCCGACAACGGCTCCGCCATCGGCACCCCGTCGGTCGATGCGTCCTTCGATTTCTTCGAGGTCACAGCCCTCCCGGGTGCAGATCAGTGACCTCCAGCCGGACGGGCGGGCTCCAACGGTTGCCCCGGGCACGGAGTTGACGACAGGTCCCGAGTGCCCTGCCTGCGCCGGCGCAGGCGGGCGGGATCGTCTGGTCATACACTCCACAGCGAAATGTGCCCCGGCACAATCTCACGGACGTCACAACGGTTCGCGAGCGGTCACTTCATTGAACTCATACCTCGCTATCTGGATCTGCACGCCCGTTATCGCAGGAAATTCTCCAGCCAAAGCCAGTTTTTCCGGACCCACCGGGACAACGGCAATGAACGGCAGGTCGCAGCGACGGATCAGGGCGGAGAGCGTGAGACCACAGTTCCGAGAATGCAGAGCAACCCAAGGCGAAGCTCGAACATTCGAGCCGGCTGCTCTGCGGCGGATAGACGGTGCCTCGCCCAGTGTCCCCGTCGACGCGGAGATTCGTCCATTCTGCGGGTGTGAATCTGGTGGATCGGCTCCTGCCGATGTGTTTTGGAATTCTTTGGATTTTGTGGAATAAATAGTGGTTGACAGGCCGACCGAGGGCGATTAAGGTAAGACCGCGGCCGGAAGGCTGAGGAACATGAGTCCAAGGAAGGAGTATTGTCATGAGAACGCGAATCGCACTTGTCACACTGTTGGTCGCAAGCATTCTGCTGGGCCTGGGCTGCACGACGACCCAGATCAACCCCGGAACCGAGACGAGCGCTACCTATCGGCTCGGCGCCCTGCGCGCGAACCTCGCTGCCGACATGGACGCGTCCTACCAGGCGGCGGAAGCGGCGGCCCAGGAACTCGGGTTGAGCGTGGTCCAGAGACTCGAGGACAAGCTCGAATCGCAACTCGTCGCGCGCGACGCCCAGGACCGGAAGATCAAGATTTCGCTTCTGGCCGTCACGGCGGACACGACGGAGGTGGCCATCCAAGTGGGCTCGTCGGAGAAGGCGGCGCGAATCTACCAGACCATTCTCAACAAGCTGCCCAAAAAGTGATAGTCCGGGATACCCGGCAACGGGAATCCCAAGGCCGCCATCGTGCTATGGTTCCGCTCCGGTGGTGACTTCGGGGCCGTCGAGAATAGCGGCGTAGATGTCCCAATTGCCGTCGCGGTCGTCCTGCCAGACGATGATGGCGCGCTCGTGCTCGGCATCGAAATACACGGCGGGATTGACTTGGTCGGACATCTTCATATTGGTCACGACAATCTCCTGCCGGGTGATCAGGTTATAAGCGCGGATGTCCCAGGTGTTGTTGCTCCGGTCCTGCCAGACAACGATGTGCTTATGGATTCTCGGGACGGCGGTCCGGCCGGAGCTGCTGATGCCCTCCGGGTTGAACGGGTCGAACAGGTTGTCGACCATCACCTTGCCGACGTCATCCGTCTCGCGTGCAACGAGCCAGCCCTCGGACAGACTGGGGATCTCGGTCTCACCCAGCACCATGAACGTATAAAAGCCACGCGGGCGATTCGGGTCGGAAATATCGGCCCCATACACCCACGGGCCGGGCAGGTCCGGTGCCGCGTGGTGCCACACGACCAGATTACCGGAGATGCACGGGGCGAGTTCATCGACGTCGATGGTGGCTGAGACATAGATTGGTTCCGGGTCGTCCTTCCCGGTCAGGCGAGCGCCCAGAACGTCCCAATCCGGAGCGTTGTCGAACTTGTGCTGCCAAACCACTATGCCTTCGGACACATACGGCATACGCTCGTCCTCCATCGACGCCGAGACTCTGTACAACAATGTACGCCGGCCGTTCTCGATCCTGGCCCCGTAAACGTCGCCGTCGCTGTCCGCTCGGTAATGGTGCTGCCAGACCACGTCGTTACCATCGATTACGGGATAGAAATCGTCCCCGGGGATGTCGCTGACCATGAAACTCGTCGGCGCTGCGGTATCTGATATGTCCGCCCCGGCGATGTCCCAGTCGTCGTAGCGGCTGTTATAGAACTGCCAGACCACCGTGTTGCCCGACACCGAGGGAAACGCTTCGTCGTCCTTGCCCGTCGCCACTCGAAAGACGGTCAGCGCCTGAGCCGTCGCCGAGACCAGGAGAACCAGGCAGAGACTCGCGACAACCAAGGGTCTTTTTAACATTTCGCTTCGCATGGCACTCTCCTTCGATCACAGGGGATTCCGCATGTACGCCGCCAACTCCGGGGCAACCCGGACCCAATTCAGCGTTGCCTGCACTTGGGCCACTATTATAATGAGGGCGCAAGCCCGAAGCAAGCATTTTCTCCCCGCGGCATCGGCGCGGGTGTGACTCAGGCAGAGTGCGTGTTGATAGACCTTTGCCATAGTCGACCGACACAGGTCAGGACAACCGAAAGAGGCACACTCAGGTAGAGGCCCAGATTGGCGGACAGGAGTATGTAGGCCCACAGTGAGCCGTTCTTGCTGATCGCCTTCTCAAGGCTCGGGAAGCTGCGGAGCACCACATAGAGCACTGCAAGCCCAGTGACCAGATAGAGGCCGGCCCAGAGGATCTTTCGAACGCGCACGCGATCCATCACCCAGCCGATCCCCGCCATCACCGGCACACCCGCCAGGACGACCAGAACCGGTATCGACTCCTTGGGGACGCGGGCCGCGAGAAGGAACAGGGCGGCCCACAGCGCCGGAATGGAAGAGACGGCAGCAAAGGCGTTTTCGTCTCCCGGAAATCGGTACTGTGCCACCGCACATCCCGCCCACAGGACGGGAAGCACCCAAATGTAGAATACCCCGGCTCTTTCCATTGACTCCACCCCGGGAGTGCCAAGGCGAACACCCGTTAGACAACGGCTCAGCCTGCGCCACGGTCTTGTGTCTGACGTCGATAGTACCCGCCGGGATGCAGACCGTCAACGGCCCTGTCGGTTCTGTTTTCGAGCCCGACCGTCTCGTCTTGTCGCCCGGGAGAAAGCTGAGCCGGGGCAGGAGCCTGGCGTGCACGATCACGCGTGGCGCAATCTGGCCGCGCCACGCCGTTCAGGATGTGGCATACACCTGTCCTGAGCGTGGTCGAGGACAATAAGCGGATATGCGGTTTCGATCCGGATATTGACGGCTGAGGGTTATTCGTCCGCCTCGGTCAGTTCTTCACCCGTGATGGTGAGTTCCTCGTACCGGGCCAGTAGGCGCACGTACTCGGCGCTGCTGTCCCGGTTCTGCCAGACCTGGAGCGTGAACAGCTTCGGGACCACCTTAAGCACGTTGCCGATCGCGTGGTCGCCCTCACACTGCGTCGCATACAGCCCGATAAGGTCCTGGCTCAGATCAAGGCTACGATGGAAAAGGACACGATAAGTCGCGTTATTCTCCGCCAGTTCCTCGTTGCGCGCCATTTCCTCCTGCAAGACAACGCCCACCGCGTGGGTCAGCTCCGTTCTCAGCGATACCAGCTGCGCGTCGGTCAAGTTGTGTCGGGCCGCTATTGCTTCGAACTTCTCATCGACGCGGGCCACCAGTGCGTTGAGCTTGGGATCGAATTGCTCGCCAACCTCCGTGGCCAGGGTTTCCACCTGGTCATCCGACAGCTCCGTGCTGACGTGGATTTCCGTCGTCTTGTTCACCTCGGGATCCCGGCTGTCTATCGTCTTCAGCCCCTCGCCATGGAGCACCCAGGGACGGGCCCCCGACGCCGGGGCGCGGTCCGTTTGCGGCAGACTGGCGAGCGCGTCCTTGCTCGTCTGCAGACTGGTGCGAACATTCTGGTCGATCTGGTCGATCCGCGATAGGGCCTCGTCCACACGCGCATCAATCCTCTCCAGAACCGGGGCAACCGGGACCTCCGCGGTCGCGGGAGCCGGCGCTGTCACAACCACCGCGGGCGCCGCAGGCGCGGGGAGAATCTGGGCGATCAATCGCCCGTCCAGCACCACGTACAAGATTGCGCCGGTCACCAGCATGAGGCAACAAAAGATGATTGTGCTCCTGCCAATCAGCCGGCCGACACGTTTACCGGACCTTGCATTTGATTCCGGCTCCGGTAGCCTCACGGTCTCACTTATTACCCTCACCATAATCCGTCCTCCCACCCCCACGGGATGAACCGGGGGCCACATAGTTACCAGTGCCCTACATGCACATTTTCCGGAACGGGTTCCCTCCCCATGGTCGTGCGGCCCTACCTGGCCCCCAATTTGTTGATATTATACGCCCTTGTCCGGGCGGGGACAAGCAAAAATTGCATTTTTTTGGCGCTCATTTCAGGGGCAAATGTCGCTGGTAATCCGTCTCCTCTCCCGTCCCGGGCCCACCCTCCTCTTCCCTGCCATATTTCTTATACTTTGGTAGGAGAAATCCATGAAGACTTTTTGGCAACACGCAAGTGGGCAGGTATACGCGGTCGAAAGCGACACGTTCGGCCGAGTCACCGGCGCTGCCGGACCGCTGGAACTCGAGAACCTGCAGGATCCGAACGAATACCACTACCAGCAGACTCTTGTCCTCTGGCTGGCCAAGGCCATCTCCGAGCGACGGCTGCACAGGATCAATCCGACCCTCCGACGGTGAGAGCACGCGTCCTACTAGGCCATCAGCCTTGATTCGTTCGCGTCTTGCCTGGCCGTCGGGCGGCACTTACCCTGTTTCCGCGGGCAACGAATGGGACAGCATCGCGGCATCGTCTCGTGCAACCTGATCCGGGCCGGACCGCCGGCAGGCCTCCTTACGGGCTGCGCGGGGGAAATTCCGTTGCCTCGAAGAAGTGGGGGATGTCCAGATCGGCGAGCAGGTGCCTGTGGTCGAGGGGGGGCTCAGGCTGCGCCAGGACCGGGCTCGGCGAGGTCACCGGTTCGCCGGAGGTGGAGGCCTGAAGGCACGTGGCGAGGTTCACCTTGCGATTGCGCAGGCCGAGCTTGCGGCGGATGTTCTCACGGTGCCGGCGGACCGTTGCCGCCGAGATGCAGCGAAGCTGGGCGATCTCCTTCGTGGACAGTCCGTTGCGGATCATCGTGCTGATGGCGATCTCGACCGGCGTCAACTGCATGTGGTCTCGAGCCATCTGCGTGAGGAAGGGCGAGGCGATCTCCTGGAGACTCTGGCGCAGCAGCGTCACGTACGAGCGCTGGCGGCCGCTGACCTCCAGCTCCAGCTCGAACACGATGGGCATGATCACCTTCTGAATATTGGCAACGATGGAAGCCTTGATTTCGTGTTTCTCTTCTTCCAGCCGCGACAGGACGGCGCGGAGAGCGGTATTGGCCTCCTGCAGGGCCTGGTGCTCCCGCTGGATGTCGCGGTGGGCCGCCCGCAGGTCGGAGACAGCCTTCATGTGCATCAGGACACTGCCGACGCGCTCGGCCACGGCCCGGATCAGAGCATACTCCTCCTTGAGGAACGGACCGGTGGCGGACGTCGGAATCACCTTGCGATAGAATACCTCCACCAATCCCGCAAGCTGGCGCTCCGCCGTAATCTCGGCGGACATTCGCCACTTGCTTTCGGCGAATCGCTCCGTCACGTATTGCCGGTCCTTATACGTGATCCGCGCGCAGGCGTGCTCCGGGAACTGCCAGCTCTTGGGCAGACAGTCGACAACGCTTTGCAGGTATCGGTCCGGGGCGTGGAAGTGCATCTCCTGAAAGGTCGAGACCGTGTAGAGGCAGTCCAGTTCCTTGATCCGCTCGCGCAGCGCGATTTCGAGCTCAGAAGACGACAAGCCGCCGGTCGGGCCCATTTCCAGGGCCGCGACGCGCTTGCGCAATGCTTTGACCTGCTTGAGCAACTCGGCACGTGTCGGAGTGTTGGCCATGACGATTACCCATTTAATGCACATCGCTATCGGAAGTCCAGGACACAACAGTACAGGGTAACATGGAACCGCCGGCACGACAAGCCATTTCTACGAATTCTGCGAACCGTCGATAACGCCTTGTCATTCATAGAGATACACTCACATGGATGCAGGCGTCCCCCAACTTGAGTTTGTGTCACTCTGTGGTAACTATGGGCATATTATGTGTACTATGACGCGCACGTGATGTGTGGAATCTTTGTGTCACATGTTGTACTGTTCAGGAGCCGTTCTCGCACTACAATACAGGCTGTCTGATCTATCCAGCGTTCCGCCGGCGTGGTGTCCGCCCAGCGTTCCGCCGGCGTGGTGTCCGCGAACTGACACCCAACAGCTTGTACCGAGGAGTCAGTCATGACCGTAGAACAGCGAAGGAAGGCATCCGTGGCCCGGGCCACCGATGAGGGGCCTGCCATCGTGCCGGCGACCGCGATGGTGCAGCTCGACCACCTGCTGAAGGTAGCCGGCTCAATCTCGCAGGATGCGAACAAGACCTGGGCCGAGATGTGGGGCGAGTTCAAACGGCTCGTAACCGGCGGTGGCATGGTCGTGCCGGAGGCGAAGAAAGGCTTCGTCCCGGAATGCGGCTGGCCCGAGTTCCTGGAGAAGTTCTGGCTGCTGAAACACTACCTGGACTCCATTCAGCGGATTTGTGAGAGGAAACACTGAGACGTAGGCCGCCCGCGACCGGCGCTCGCGCGGCATAGCGCGGCGGACGAATCCATAAGACCCTCAACCGCAAGACACGAGCAAGAGGAGAACACAGATGACTATCGCAGTACCGGAAAGTGTGGGGGACTCGTCGGCCGTGGCGCAGCAGGTAGATGCCTTCATGATGCGGGTCGCCGCACAGTCGCCCAGCGAGACGGAGTTTCACCAGGCGGTGCATGAGGTGGCCGAATCCGTCATGCCCATCGTGCTGGGCAAACGCGCGTATCGCGAGGCCAGGGTCCTCGACCGGCTGGTCGTGCCGGAGAGCGTCATCATGTTCCGCGTCGTCTGGGCGGACGACAGCGGGCAAGTCCAGGTCAACCGCGGGTATCGGGTCAAGATGAGCAGCCTGCTCGGACCCTACAAGGGTGGGCTGCGCTTCCACCCCACGGTCAATCTCGGCGTCCTGAAGTTCCTCGCCTTCGAGCAGGTGTTCAAGAACAGCCTGACGACCCTGCCGATGGGCGGCGGAAAAGGCGGCTCGGATTTCGACCCCAAGGGGCGCAGCGGCAACGAGGTGATGCGTTTCTGCCAGGCGTTCATGTCCGAGCTATATCGGTATATCGGTCCCGATATGGATGTCCCCGCCGGCGACATTGGCGTCGGGGGACGGGAGCTCGGCTACCTTTTCGGGCAGTACCGCCGTCTGACCCATCGCTTCAACGGCGCCCTGACCGGCAAGGGCATCGGCTGGGGCGGCTCGAACCTGCGGCTGGAGGCAACCGGATACGGCGCCGTGTACTTTGCCTGCGATATGCTGGCCACACGCGGCGAGAGCGTGAAAGGGAAAACGGCCACTGTTTCGGGCTCGGGCAACGTGGCCCAGTATACGGTCGAGAAGCTCAATGCGCTGGGCGCGAAGGTCGTCACACTGTCGGATTCCGACTGCACGATTGTCGATCCCGATGGGATCAACGGCGAGAAGCTGGCATGGGTCATGGAGCTCAAGAACGTGCGTCGCGGCCGGATCCGGGAGTACGCGGACCACTTCAAGGGCGCCAAGTATCTGCCCGGCAAGCGGCCCTGGAGCGTGCCGTGCGATCTGGCGTTTCCCAGCGCGACCCAGAATGAGATCGACGAGGATGATGCCCGGCAGTTGGTCGCGAACGGCTGCTACTGCGTCTCCGAAGGCGCGAATATGCCGACCCGGCCGGAGGCCGTGGACGTGTTCCTCGACGCGAAAATCCTGTACGGGCCGGGCAAGGCGGCCAACGCCGGCGGCGTGGCGGTCTCGGGACTGGAGATGAACCAGAACGCCGGCTGCATGCGGCGCTCGCGCGAGGAGGTGGACAAGCAATTGCAGGGTATCATGCACTCGATTCACGAGAACTGCGTCAAGTACGGCCAGGAGAACGGGTTCGTCAATTACGTGCGCGGCGCCAATGTCGCCGGCTTCATCAAGGTCGCCGACGCGATGGTGCAGCAGGGCTATATCTAAGCGGCCGTTTCAGATTGGTTGGATGCCTCCGGAACGATCATGGCCCGGTGATATGCGGGCACAGGCGAGGCTCTCGTCATGAGAATCTTTGGGCTGTAGCAGATTCATTAGCGGATGACGGGAGCCTTGCCTTTTTTCATCCCGGGCCTCTCTTGATATCGGGCCACAAGTGCTGCCATAATGGGCCCGGTCATCAGGTAACTCATGTGATCATCGATAACGCGAGCCCTTCTTTGCGTTCTGCTCGTTCGTAGACCCGCACCACTCGTACAATCCGCCGCCACCCTACCGGCAGATGTATCGCAAGGAGGAGATGCCCGAGCCTGTCCGGCGGGAGGGCGAATTCGACGACAAGCCGCCACACCTGAAGAAGCGAGCCGGACGGCGCGAGGGCGTCGGCGCCGACGCAGCCTACAATCGCACGCACTACTACGGCTAAGAAACTATCTCAAAACGGCAACGTCATTCTGAGCGAAGCGAAGAATCTGGGCTGCGGACTTGAGCAACCTCTCCCGCAGCGGCCAGATGGTTCGCTTCGCTCGCCATGACAAGTCAGAGTGCCGTTTTGAGATAGTTTCTAAGTGACGTTCATCGACGATTCCATCGGCCGGATCCTCACGGCTCTGGACGAGTTGAGAATTCGGGACAATACCCTCATCGTGTTCACTTCCGACCACGGGGACATGCTCGGCGACCACGGCCTGTATTTCAAGGGCCTGGCTTAAGCCCAGAGCGCCAATGTGCCGTTGATTTTCCATTGGCCGGGGCGTCTGAGGTCGGGCAAGGTCGTCCAGGGCATCGTGCAGCAGATTGACATTCTGCCCACCATCCTGGAACTGGTCGGCCTCAAGGCCCCGCCCGGCGTGCAGGGCCGCTCCCAGGCAGAACTCCTGACGACGGACAGCACCGACACCGGCTACGAGTACGCCTACATCGAACACGCCGACTCGGACTACTCGCTACGGGGCCGGAAATGGCGGATTACCGTCTATCCCGGCCGGGGCTACGGCGAGTTATACGACCTGGAAGACGACCCGCACGAATCTGTCAACCTCTGGGACGACGGTCAATACGCGGGAATCAGGACCGAGCTGACGCAGAAGCTCCTCGCCCGTATCGTGCAGACCCGGGACCCGCTGCCAATACGCGAGAAACCCTATTGAGCACGGGCCGAAGGCCCGTGGCGCTGCCATCGACATGGTCGGAAGGCAGCAGTGATCTCCGCTGCTTCAGCAAAGCAAGGCAATCAGCAGCCCCTGGTTCAGACCAGTCGGGTGAAGAGAGTCACTTGACCGGGTACGGCGGCAGGGCCGGGATTTCTTTTCCGTTGGTCTGGAGCTCTTCGAGGATGACCTCAATGGCCTTGTTGAGCTGTTGGTCGATGCCTTCGTACTCCTTGGCGGGGTCATTATCGACGACGATGTCCGGCTCGACTCCCACGCCCTCGATAATCCAGTCCTTGCCCTCGACGTCGTACCGCGAGAACTCGGGCTTGTTCAGATAGCAGCCGTTGAGCAGCGGCAGGGAGCCTCGAATCCCAACCACGCCGCCCCAGGTCCGCTTGCCGATGACCTTGCCGAGCTTGTACTTCTTGAAGCGATAGGTGAACAGGTCGCCGTCGGAGGCGGAAAACTCGTCGCACAGGCAGACCATCGGCCCGTAGAGCATGCCGTCCGGGTCCGGCGCCGGGGCGGTGTTCCGGGCGAACTCAATCATCACGATCTCGCGCCGCAGCCGCTCGATCAGCATGGGCGAGACATTGCCACCCCCGTTGCCCCGCACGTCGATGATGAGGGCCTTCTTGCGGATTTGCGGGTAGAAGTACTTTACGAACTCGTTGAGGCCGTGGACCCCCATGTCCGGCACGTGAATGTAGCCGACCTTCCCGTCGGTAGCCTCTGTGACCTTCCGGATGTTGCCCTGGACCCACCCGTAGTAGTACAGGTCCTCCTCGCTGCCGGTCGGCAGGACGGTCACCTCCCGGCTGCCTTCGATCTGGGGCTGCGCGTTGAGCTTGAGGAGCACCTGCTTGTCCGCTTTGTTGACGAGCAGCTCGTAGACGTTGTCCACCTCGGCGGTGGAGCGGCCGTCGACGGCGAGGATGTAGTCGCCGTCGTTCGCATCGACGCCGATCTCGGTCAGCGGCGACCGCGTACCCTTCTCCCAGTTGCGGCCCCGCAGGATTTTCGTGATTCGGTAGTATCCGGACGTCGCATCGCGCGTAATCTCGGCCCCGAGCAGGCCCAGGGGGATTCTCTTCGGTTCCGGGCTCTCGCCGCCGCCGACGTACGTGTGGCCGGCGTTGAGCTCGCCAATCATCTCGCCGATGATGTAGGTCAGGTCGGCGCTGTGGTTCACGTGGGCGACGAGCGGCTCGTAGCGTTCGCGCATGGCCGGCCAATCCACCCCGTGCATGTTCGGGACGTAGAAGAACTCGCGCATCTGCCGCCAGCACTCGTTGAAGACCTGGCTCCACTCGGCCCTTTTGTCGAGGTTGGCTTCCATTCCGGAGAGGCTCAGGGTTTCTTTCATCTCGATCTTGCCCTTGGGCAGATCGATGATCGCGTACTTGCCTTCCGAGGCGACCAGCATCTTCTTGCGGTCCGCCGAAGTTTCATAGCCGCGGATCTGCCCGAGCTCCGTCTCCTTCTGCTCCTTCAGGTCATACAAAACCAACTGTGCCTTGTCGTCCTGGCTGCCGTTTCGCAGGTAGTAGACATTGTCCTCGACCGAACCCAGCCGGTAGTAGCGCGACACGGCCACAGGCAGCACGGCGATGCGATCCTTGATCCCGTCGAGGTCCACCTTGACCGGCTCGGGCTCGTCTTTCTTGGATTCCTCCTTGGCGTCCGGCTCTTCGGCATCATCTTTCGGTGCGGATTCCTCCTGTGCCTCCTTCTCCGTGTCCTCTTCTTCCTCCTTCGCCTTGATCTCGACTTCGTCGCTCTGCGGCTTGAAGGGGGACTCCGTCGACTTGGCCAGCGTGATCAGGTAAATCCGCGACATGTCCCGATAGATGTGATTCCATTCCGTCCGTCCGTAGAGCGGATTGAAATCGCGATCCGAGACAAAGAAGACGAACCGCCCGTCACTGCTGAAGATCGGGTCCGACGAGTCATACCACCCGTCGGTCAGCTCGTGCGCGGTCTTGTCCTCGAGCGAGTACAGGCAGATCTTGTTCATGGCGGTCATCTCGGACTTGACGTACACGATCCACCTGCTGTCCGGCGACCAGGCGTAGTCGCTGAACTCCCAGCGGTCGGACCGATCGACCTCGGTGATCCAGCCGGTCTCGACGTTCACGAAGCGCAGCCGCAGCCGCTTGTCGGCCCAGAGAATCTTCCTGCTGTCCGGCGACCATTCGATGCGGTACATGTAGGTTTCGGAGCCTTTGGTCACCTGTCGCGCCGGCCCGCGACCGTCCTGCGGGACGATCCAGATCTCGTCTTCGCCGGTCGCGTCGGAGACGTAGGCGATCCATTTGCCGTCCGGAGACCACTTCGAATACCGTTCGTGCACGCCGGGCGACGACGTGAGATTGCGCGTCGCCCCGTGCTGGGCCGGGACGGTGAAGACGTCCCCGCGCGCGCCGAACAGGGCCCGCTTGCCGTCCGGGGCGATCTCGTAGTTGCTCACCTTGTCCGCGACGGCGATCAGGCCGCCTCGGCCGCCCTGGAAATCCTCCTGAATGAAGATGCTCACTCTCTCGCAGGTCTCCTGCTCGATATCGAAGCGATAGATATAGCCGCCGTTCTCGAAGACGATGGCCTTGGCGCCCAGGGAAGGGAACTTCACGTCAAAGTCGGCGAAATCGGTCAACCTGCGGGTCTCCTTCGAGCGGGTGTCGTAAACGAACAAATTCATCCGCTTGTTGTCGTCCCGGTCGGAGAGGAAGAAGATTTTGTCGCCGCTCCACATCGGAATGATGTCCTGGGCGGAATTGTCTGTGATGTTCTCTGTCGTCTTGGCGGCTAAGTCATAGATCCAGATATCGTCGGCCATGCCGCCGCGATAGCGTTTCCACGTGCGAAACTCGCGAAAGATGCGGTTGTAGGCGAGTTTCGTGCCGTCCGGCGCGAAGGAGCAGAAGCCCGCGCGGGGCAGAGGCAACTCCTCGGGCAACTCACCCGACGTGGAGACGCGGTACAATCGGCCGTTGAAGGCGTTGAAGGACCGCATCCGCGAGCGAAAGATGATGTGTCTTCCGTCCGGCGTCCAGGTCATGACGATGTTGTTGGGACCCATGCGGTCGGCGACGTCGTCCCTGCCGAGCGTGGCCGTATACGTGAGACGCTGCGGCACTCCGCCGGAGGCCGGCATCAGGTAGACCTCCGTGTTGCCGTCATACTGGCCGGTGAAGGCCAGGGACCGGCCGTCGGGGGAGAACCGGGCGAACATCTCGAAGCCCTCATGGCTCGTCAGCTTGCGGGCCGTGCCACCGTTCGCGGGCACGGTATAGAGGTCCCCGGCATATGTGAAGACGATCTGGTCCCCATGGATCGCGGGGAAACGCAACAGGCGTGCTTCCGTTGCATCGGATACGGGGGCGAGACTAAACAGCGCGGTTACACACAGAGCGAGCAGAGAATTCATCCTGATTCCTTGTCAATACCAGACTTCTGCAAAATGGACGTTAGGCCTACTTTGGGAAGGAGAAATCAGCTTCTCGATTCTTTCTTCCCAAATCGTAAGTGCTCGACAGATACCGTGTTCGACCGATTCATCAAGGAAATCATGAAATCGATTTCCTTGAAGGGGTCCCTAACGCCTTGTTCCGCGTTGGGGGTCCCTAAGAACATAGGCCCAATGTCCATCTTGCAGAAGTCCAATCAATGTAAGAACCTCCGAATTCGACATTCCATCGCTACTTCGGCGGCAAGGTACCGCGGATCATATCCGCCCCACCACCGCCCGTCAAGGGCGCCCCGACGAATGTTTCAGGGCAATCGCATGTTCCCTTACGGAGCACTGTTATCGGGTGAAGACGGTCCGTGGTACGCACGCTGATATGGAATGACCTTTGTCAACGGATTTTGTTCAATGTTTCGCCATTGTTCTTTGCAGGCGGCCTTGGATACGGGCGGCTTCGACGACGAATCAGTCTGATATTCGTGGATTGGTGCGACCGGGTCGAACCAGAGCCGACAGCGAAACGTTTCGTCGGGAGTCCGGCGTTCTGCGGCCGCGAGTCCAACGGCCGAGCTGCGGGAGCCGCCGCTGGAGCACGAAGCCGCAAACCTCCGCCTCGCAGCAGACGTGAATCGCGCCGAGGGCCTGCCGGCGGATCTTCTTGACCATCCGCTCGATCTCGCGGGTGGTGTTGGCCACCCTGAATTCCTCGATCTCACCGGTGTCCGGATGAACCCAGGCGATTCGATGCTGTTTCTTGTGGGTATCCATGGCTACATAGGTTGTATTTGTCTTCACGACCGCTTTTCCCAATCAAGGGTGATTGCTGTGCGGCTCTGCTATCGCTGATAGTAATCCACGGCAGTGCCGACAACCCTCGGCACGTCTGACAGCCTCTATACCAAGTGAGAGCGGTTGTCCTATATCTTCTACGGCTGAATGCATGCACGTACCTTTCTCCGAGTTCCTGGCGTTTTTGGGCAAAAATCTGATGAAAAGGCGGCTTTCTCAGTAATGTCGTGGCGTCTGGTGCGTCTGATAACACAGATACTGCCCAAAAAACAGTAGCAAGGATGGGAGTCGTGCGGGGAGACTGACGCCGGGCCTCTTGCAAAAGCGCGGATTTTCGGGTATAAAGAGGGTCGGTAGTCGTTCGGAGGCAGGGGTCCCCCTTGCGTTACCGCATGGCGTGCATACGAATCGGAAAGGGCGAGTCAATGAACAGGGCCGTAATGTCGGGCATCGTTACCGTGTGTGTCTGCGCCGCCGGTGCGTCGGCCGTGACACGCAGAGTCCCCAGTGAGTACCCGCAGATTCAGGCGGCGATCCAGGCGTCCCAGGACGGCGACGTGGTCGTGGTGTCGCCGGGGGTGTACTATGAAACGATCAATTTCGGCGGCCGGAACATCGTCGTCACCGGCACGGACCCGAACGACCCCAAGGTCGTCGGTTATACCATCATCAATGCCGACGAAGACGGCTCGGCCGTGACGTTCGAGAATGGCGAGACCCCCGCCGCCGTTCTGACGGGCTTCACCCTCACCGGCGGTTTCGGCACGCTCAACAACGACATCGAGGGCCAGGGCGTCTTCTGGGGCGGAGGCATCTATTGCCTGCGCGCGTCGCCGACGATCACGAAGAACGTCATCGCCGGCAACCGCGGCCCGGTGGTTCTGGGCGCCACCGATGCCGATACCCGCGTCTGTTACGGCGGCGGCATCGCCTGCATCGAGAGCAACGCCATTGTCACGCACAATGTGATTCGTAACAACGTCAGCTTTGTGGCGGGCGGCTTCATCCTGTATATAGGCCAGGCGACCGTGAGCAACAATCTGGTCTACGGCAACTCCGCGTATCTCGGCGGCGGTGTCATCCTCATCGGCGGCGACCTGATCAACAACACCATCGTGGGCAATGACTGCAACCAGGGTCCGGGGGATGGTGTGGCGGGCAACGCGTACATCATCTTCGAGCCTCAGTTGGGCAATGTCCGGCTTGTCAACAACATCATCTGCAACGCTCCCTCCGGCGGCGGTCTGCTCATGGTG
>CAYFUB010000010.1:0-4843 GCA_964346195.1 uncultured Pirellulales bacterium | reverse complement strand
GCCGCCTACTGCGACCGGCTGGCGCTTTTGCACGAGGGAAGACTTCTGACGATCGATGAGCCGGCGGCCTTGCGGGCCAAAGGGCGCAGCCCGACGTTCGAACTCGTCACCGGCCGCCGTCGTGAGGCCGAGGCGCTGCTGCGGAGTTCCCCCGAGATCAGCGGCTTTCAATCGCTCGCAGCCGGAGTGCGTTTTCCGAGCCGCACCGAAGCGCCGCTTCCCGGGGAACTGCGAAGCCGCCTGTCGGCGCTGGGCGAACTGCGCGCCACCGAACGTTCGTTGGAAGACGTCTTCATCGCGCTGACTCAGGAGACGGCGGCTGAGCCCCTCCCCATCATGTTGCCGTCGCCGCAAGACCACGTAATGGCGCGCGCCGTGGGCGAGATCCGCGTGCGGGATCTGACGGTCCGGTTCGGCACGTTTACGGCTGTCGATCACGTCTCGCTGGAGATTGCCGCCGGTGAGGTCTTCGGCCTGCTCGGTCCCAATGGTGCGGGCAAGACAACTGTCATCCGTGCCCTGTGCGGCCTGCAGCGGCCCGAGGAAGGAACGCTCGAAGTGGCGGGAGCGGATGTCCGCCAGCAACGACGGCTGCTACGTCAAAGACTCGGCTACATGTCGCAGCGGTTCTCGCTCTATCCCGATCTGACGGTCGCCGAGAATCTCGCGTTCTTCGGTGGGGCCTACGGTCTGAAGGGTCGCGCGAAACGCGAAGCCATCACCTGGGCGGCCCGTATGACCGGCCTCGAGGGTTGGCAGAATCATCAAGCCGGCGCTCTTTCGGGCGCCGTCCGGCAGCGGCTGGCGCTGGCCGCGAGCGTCATGCACCGGCCCTCGGTCCTCTTTCTCGATGAGCCGACCTCGGGTGTCGCCCCTCTGGCCCGCCGACGGTTCTGGCAGCTCATCTACCGTTTGACCGAAGAGGGAATCGCCGTCCTCGTGACGACCCATTATCTCGAAGAGGCCGACTACTGCCATCGGCTGGGTCTGATGCTCGACGGCCGGCTCATCGTCGCGGGGACTTATGATGAACTTCGTACGGGTCTCGATCCTCCGGCGGCGACGATGGAGGAGACCTTCCTGGGCTACATTCAGCGCGAGCGCCGCCGGCAGCAGGCGGGGAGGGCCGCCTCATGAGTTGGAAACGGATCCGGGCCGTCATGTGGAAGGATATGAAGGAACTCGTGCGCGATCCGATCACCATCGCCATCGCGGTCTTGTTGCCCCTGGTGATGCTGTTCCTGTTCGGCTATGCGGTCACGTTGGACGTCAGGAATATTGCCGTTGGCGTCCTGGACTACGACCACAGCCCGGCCAGCCGCGAACTCGTCGACCGCTTCGTGCAGAGCGGCTACTTTGTCCTGAAGCGCTCGCTCAACTCGGAGGCCGCGCTGGAACGGGCCATGAAGCGGGGCCGAATCAAGCTCGCCCTGGTCATCCCGCCGCGCTTCCATGCCTCGCTCGCCCGGGGCGAATCGCCGGGCATGCAGGTCATCGTCGACGGGACACATTCGGCAACGGCGCTGCTCATCGCGAGTTATGCCGGCATGGTCATCGAGGGGTTCCCAACGCCTCCCCAACCCGCCGTGCGACTGGAGACGCGGGTCTGGTACAACCCGCAGATGCGGAGCATCAACTACATCGTCCCGGGGCTCTACGGCGTGATCTTGATGGCTTTCCCGCCGCTCTTGACGACACTGGCGATCGTCCGTGAGAAAGAGACCGGCACGATCCAGCAGGTCTTCGCCTCGCCGCTGACGCGGGCCGAATTCATCGCCGGCAAAATTGTTCCCTACGGCCTGGTCGCGTTTGCCGAGATGGTCATGGTGATCGCCGTCGGCTATCTCTGGTTCGAGGTGCCCTTCCGCGGACAGCTCGCCCTGCTGTTGGCCGCGGCGCTCATCTACGTGTTCACGACGGTCGCCATCGGTCTGTTGATTTCGACGGTCACGCGCAGCCAGATGGTGGCGACGCTCCTGGCGCTGGTCGTCACGCTGATGCCGTCGTTTCTCTTCTCGGGGCTGATATTCCCGTTCTTCACGATGCCCTACGTGCTACAACTTTACACGATGATCTTCCCCGGGAGGTACTTCGTCGATGTCTCGCGCGGAATCGTGCTCAAGGGAGTCGGAGCGCTGGAACTCTGGCGGAACCTGCTGCTCATGGTGCTCTATGCCGGGGCGGTCTTCCTTATCGCCGTGTGGCGGTTCCGCAAGAAGGTGGCTTGAAGATGCTGACGCGCTTGCGAAGCCTGCTCGTCAAGGAGATGATTCAGTTCTCACGGGACCCGGTCCTGGTGATCGTGGTGCTCTGGTTGTATACGATCGAGGTGACCCTGTGCGTATTCGCGCTCTCGATGGATGTGCGGCGCATCCCCCTGGCAGTTCTGGACCGGGACCGGTCGCCCTCGAGTCGCCGGCTGATCGAGTCGATCTCGGCCAACGAGTTTTTCGACCTGGTCGGATACGGCCACCGCGAACAGGACCCGGTACGCTGGCTGGAACAGGGCCGGGCCGTGCTCGTCCTCGTCATCCCGGAAGATTTCGGTCGGGAGCTGCGCCGGGGCGCGGCCCCGCGGCTGCAGATCATCCTCGACGGGACCAACTCGAACACGGCCGCGATCGCGCGGGGCTATGCTCTACAGGCGATTTCGGCGTTCCAGAAGCAATTAGGGTCTGATTCAGAGGCGACTTCCCTGCCCGTGCGCCCGATCCTGCGGGTTTGGTACAATCCCGACCAGACCCTCACGCGCTATATGACCCTCTCCATGATCGCACTGGCTTCGCTGATGGTCGGGCTGTTCCTGCCGGCCGCCTCAATCGTCCGGGAGAAGGAGGTGGGCACGCTCGATCAGCTCGCCGTGACGCCCATCGGCACGACGGAACTCTTCATCGCCAAGACGGCGCCCCCATTGTTGCTCGGACTGTTGGCGATGTTCCCCAGCCTGATCGTGACGTGGTGGTTCCGCGTGCCCCTCGTGGGCAGCCTGCTGCTGTTTCTGGGACTGACGGCCCTGTTCCTTTTGAGCGCCATCGCGGGCGGCGTGTTCATCGCGACCATTAGCCAAACGATGCAGCAGGCACTGCTGATCTCCTTTTTTGCCCTGTTCCCCATAAGCTTTCTCTCCGGCACGCTGGTGCCCGTCGGAAGTATGCCGCGCTTCCTGCAGGGGCTGTCTCTCCTCAGCCCATTGCGCTACTACATGGACGTGATTCTGGGCATCTTTCTGAAGGGCAACGGCATGACGGAACTGTGGTCTCAGGCGGTTATCCTGCTGGCATTTGGCCTCGTGCTGTTTGCCGCGGCGGCAGTCATTTTCGGCCGTCGATTTCGGTAGGACCAGCGGCGTGGCCGTCCTTATGATGCGCAATCCACGATAACGCGGTGGGCTGCAGAGAACCTGGTGATTGGCCCGGACCGATACCTTGAAGGTCGGTAGGTATTTGGAGAACTTCCAATAGGGATATCACTTACGGCACCCACAGGCGACCTCTCCGTAGAATGCATCAGCCACCCGGATATGACCAAGGTCCGTCGGCAGCAGGAAAAGGCCTCGACATTGTCAATGGAATACTGATGGAAAGAATCAATACGAAAGCGATGGGATTCGCCTTGGGCCTGTGTTTCACGCTGCTGTACCTGGCCGGCGTTTTCATCGTGCACACGGTGCCCCGACCCGCCGCCGTCGCGTTCTTCAACAGTATTATCCACGGCATCGACGTATCCTCGATCATGCGTTGGGAAATGCCCTGGTGGGAGATGGTGATCGGCGTCTTGCAGATATTCATCATCGGCTGGCTGTTCGGCTCGGCGGTGGCCATTCTCTACAACTGGACGGTGGTACCGAGAGGGGAGAAACGTGCATAGCGCCGAATATGCCTATGGGAACTGGGCCATCGTCATCACCATGATCCTGGTGAGCCTGTTCTTCATCCTGCGCTGGGTGCCGATGCGTACCCGGCTGGGCAGGCGCTCCGGCGGCGCTCTGATCGCCTTCATCATCGCCCTGTTCACGGAGATGTACGGTTTCCCGCTGACGATCTATCTTCTCACGCACGTCTTCGGGATCCGCATATCGCTTGACCACATCAGCGGCCATCTGTTGGGCGACCTCATCACCTACCTGGGCCTGGGCAATGGCTGGTTCATCGTCATGCTCGTGAGCAACATCCTCATCGTCATCGGCATCTGGCTGGTCAGCGCCGGTTGGGAACAGGTTTACAGGGCCCAGGGCCGGTTGGTTACGGATGGCCTGTACGCGTACATGCGTCATCCCCAGTACACCGGCATTTACGTCATTACTCTGGGTTTCATGATCCAGTGGCCGACCCTGACGACGCTGCTCCTGTGGCCGTTTGTCATCGGAATGTACTACCGGTTAGCCCGACGCGAGGAGCAGGATGCCCTCCAGCAGTTCGGCGAGAAGTACCGTCAGTACCTGGAGAAGACGCCGATGTTCTTCCCGCGTCTCTCAACCCTGCTGTCGCGGCGGGCGGCCGGGGCAAAGTGAACCGTCGCGCAGAACGCATTACAAGGCTGATTCGTACAAACTTATAAGAGGTTAGCCCGCCATTCCCATGGGTATAGGGATATTTGCCATGAAAGAGATAAAGGCTTACGTCCGCCCGACGCTGTTGAACTCCATCGTGGAACGCCTGGAGGAAGAAGGAGCCAGGGATATAACGGTCATTCGCGTGGACGCGCTGGGCGCTCTGGCCGACAGCGAATTTAACCGTTGGCATATGGTGAGAAGATACACCGACAAGTATTTCACCATCGCCAAGCTCGAGATCGTATGCCGGGACAAGGACGCGAAACGGTTCATGGAGATCATCAAGCAGTA
>CAYFUB010000009.1:0-5089 GCA_964346195.1 uncultured Pirellulales bacterium | reverse complement strand
ACGATCTGACCCGTTGAACGCATAGGAATGGCAATTGTAAGTCTTCGTCCGATTGCCAAGCCTGTCGGCGTCAACGATGCCTACATACGTGTTCTTGAAGCTGGTCCATGCCGCGTTCTGTGCCGCAGCGCCCTGGTCGTAGTCGGCCCCCACCAGCAGGAGCAATGATATCGTCCTGCATTCGCACGCAATTGCCTTGCTCTGCTCAACGTACTGGGCGTCAACAGATGTCGTCGCTACCCATCCAAGAAGAGCAAGTACCAGCAACAAGAACGTTGGTGACGTTTTTCTGTCAAACATATGCATCTCCTTTCATTCATCAACTATTGACACGGTCAAAGACAACCGCTGATCAACTCAGTTCCGTATGGATAGAGTCAAGTCTCAGTCATTCTCACTCGAGAAGCTGTATCGCCGCATGGAGGAAATCTCGCAGCCTCTCAACATCTTGGGTCTCGTCCCAGAGCGTTTTTCCCAGTTGATCCCTGGCCACGGCGTACTTGGCGGGGTCAATCTCAGCCGTCAGAAGCAATGCCACCTTCACTAGGGAGCACGGTTCACCGAAGAAACCAGGGCTGCCATTCGTCCCCAGTCGTTTGGGATCATACTTGTCCAGGTACCATGCATACCTCCTCAAAGCATCGAGGTTAACTTCCAGGAACAGGTTTTCCCTTCCTCTGATTTGATCTCTCAGTTGCGTATGGAGATAGAGGGCTTCGAGTGCATCGAAGTGCCCTGACACAGTCACAATCTCTTCCAATTCGGCCTCCAGATTGATTCTTCGAGTCAGGTCGGCATATAGGAACAGCATCCCTTGCCAAAGGTCATCTCTGCTGAAGAGCTCGGCAAAGCCGTTGTGGAAGACACGCAGACTCTCAATACCCAGCCGCGGATCCTCAAATAGGCCTAAGTAGGTAGCCACAAGCTATCACAGGAATCGCGGGGTAGAGCGCCACCGCTATCGTTGGATTTGCCAACGTCAAAGCCTGTTTGTGTGCGAACTTCTGGCTACCTACTTAGTTCCATGTAGAAGATGGGCCTGCTAAAACATTCCAAGACCAGCGCATCTGTTCCAAGGCCGTGGTAGTACTCGGGATCTTGCATCCAATTCTGTGATCCCCACCTCGTCCCGCCTGCTCTCCTGAGATCCAGCCAATTCTTCCGAATGATCTCAAAGTCCACGTTCTCCTCTGCGTCTGCATATACCTCCCTGGCGTAGCCATCAAGAAGCTCGTCAAGTCCGTATAGAGGCGACACGACAACCAGCGGCCGTCCCGATTCCTCGATCGATCCCGGCACGTTGTGATCGGGGCTGGCAGGTTGAGTCGCGTCTCTCCCGATGCCGCCGCGTTCACTGCCACGAGCCACGTCGGAATTCGCAGTCTCCTCCAGGCCGCCCTCGTTCAGGCTCAATAGAATCAAGACAATGGGAACCAGCAACAATAGCAGAATCGCAACGACGGTGGGAGCCTTCTTCATTGTGCACACCTCGATTTCCTGGTGTTTCTTTGCTCTGTGGGCTTCGCTGCCCGCAACGGCATGTCTCGTCACGCCCCAATAAGACGTTCCTCCCGGACAACGAGAACAACCGATGCCATGTACTCCACGATAGACAATTGTCTCTCACCTCAAGTTCCAGGTCCAAAGATGATGATACACTGTCGCCAGCCAGGCCGGCATCCCGGCCTTTTACTCTCTTACATGGGAGATCTCGCGAAAAGATCACCGGGATTTTTGTGATTTTGTCATTTTTTTTTGCGTTGTCGTGTTTGCCGCAGCGAGACTGGCCGGTAGTTGCCGTGAGTGCCAGCCGCAATCCAGACGCCAGGAGAAAGGGAGTGAAACACGAGAGTGCTAAGACAATTTCAGCAGTGGTGACGGGAGTTCTGAGAAGGTGACCTGTATTAGACTGCGGAGACCAACTCCCATCGCCGGGAGAACCTCCCGGAAGACCACATCGCCAAGGCGAAACAGCTCGGCCTGGACACGGGACTCATCAAGGCCCTCTTCGAGCTCGTCCACGCCCAATCCATCAAACGCCAACTAATGAGTTTTGACGGACAAAACCGGTAATCAAGCCCTGCGGACGGTCTTGGCGCGCCGTTCTTCGCCGAACCAGATCTGGTTGCAGGGTGGGGCTTGCCCCACCGTTTCCTCCGGTGCCGGGTGCAGGGTGGGGCAAGTCCCACTCTACCTGCTGCCGAACTTGTTCATCAAAACTCGTTAGGCAGCGTCTGCTGCATATCCTCCACGAAATCCGGCAAATGCCTGGTCCGCTGATCTCGTGCAACGTCAGGGTGCGCCCGGAGAGGCAACCGGCGGATGAAAAACAGCGAGGCTGGAGCCATTGTTGGTTTCATCAAATTCAGGAACGCCGCCCGCCGAGTCCGCCACGGCAAATACCTGCGCATGCTGCCCGGGGCCCAGATGACCGGCGGTATCCCATGTGAAGGTAGCCTCATAGGCTCCGCCGGCAATCAGCGATTGGATCGTACTGGTGCCGATTTGCTCGCCGTCGGGCGCTCCCAGCCGCCAGGAGACGTCGAACGCATTCGCAGGGATGACGCCTGCGTTCACAACCCGCGCTGTCAGGGCCATGCTGGTGCTGGAGACCTCAGTGCTCCAGCAAGTCTCAATGGCCAGGTCCGGCAGTACCGTAGGCACCGAGAGCGCGTTATTCGACCGGTCCCGGTCCTCGACCGCCAGGCAGGGATCAACGACAACGAAGATCTCGTGGAGTTTCTGGTCCGGAGGCACGTTCCACGAGACGGACAGATCCTGCCTGCTGCCCGCAATCAAGGTCCCGGGAATCACTTGCGCGTCCCCGATCGCGACTCCATCGTGGGAAGGGTCGCCGTCATAGAAGACAGCCACCACGTTCTGCAGCGGAAGGTCGCCACGATTCTCGACGGTGGCGCGAATCGTCGCCGCCGTGCCGGGGGCAGGATTCGCAGGTTCCAGAACCAGGGATTCGGAAACCACGGCCAGGTCGTTGGCCAGAGCGTGGCGCAGGACGTACAGGTCGGTACGGCCGGGCTGCGGGACATTCTCGATGTGATGGATTTCACCCTCGATTTCCACGTCCATGCCGGTTCGCAGCGTCTGCGTCTTCAGATAGGCGATGACCAACTCGCCGGCATCACAGCTCAGCGACAGCGCCGTCTCCGCGTGCTCGTCATGGGTCAGTTGCCGCGGCAAGGACCAACTGTCGAGGTCTGCATCGTAGAAAGACGCGACGATATCCACGCCGTTGGGGCCCTGGACCGTGTACGCGATGGCGGCCCCACCCGGCATGGTCACTCCGTCGAGCGAGAACGCCTCGTTCGCCACGGTGTATTTGCGGTACACCGGTCTGGGACTCCAATCGTACAATAGCGAATACATCAGCATCCCATCGGCATTCCAGACGCACAGCGGCACCCCGTCCGGCGCTACCAGCGTCGGGAGCGCGTCTTCGTTGAAATCGCTGGTCAACTGAAGAGCTGTCTGCCACACACCCTTGGCGGTCGAGAGCAGGTAGAGCTCACAGTCCGCCACGGTGTTGGGGTCGGCGTCTTCGTCGATGGCGACAATCACATGTCCCTCGCCCAAGCCGTCGGCTGTGAAGGCAAGGCCCAGGATGCTCTTCTGCGGCGACCACAGCGCTTGTGGCTCGTTCCAGCCGCTGCCCGACCAGGTCGCCAGCATCAGCCGGTCGGCGGTGCTGACGTCGCCGGTTGCGTCACTTCCTTCATTGGCAATCCACAGGATGCCCTGTGTCGCGCCCAAGGCAATCGGCACAGGCTGATGGTCTGCGATAGTATTGGAGGTAAGTTGCTGCGGCGTGCTCCAGAGGCCCGTACCGGGGTCAAACCAGGAGGCGACGATTTCCAGGTGCGGAGCAATCTGGCTCGGGTCGTTGGTATCCGAGATGTCGCCCGCAACTCGCTCCCACGCGGCCAGTGTCGGGCCGGAGTCCGCCGCGAGCATACTCGGGCCGAACTCCCCCGCCTGGTCATCCGCGATGCGGTCGAGGGTCCACGTCTGACCGACCGCCTGCCGGACGGTGCCGATATCCGTCGCCGCATACCAGGGCTTGTTCGGATCGTGCAGGCAGAACAGAATGAGCTTCTCCGCAGGCCGGGCGATGATGGCAGGAGCCCCCAGGGGCACGACGTTCTCCACCAGCTTGGTTTCCTCGGAGGTCGCGCCCCGAACGGACAGAATATGCACGCGCCCCTCGGAGCGTTCATCTACCAGAAGGTTCGTCCGGCCCCAGCGCACATAACTGTCGCCGATCGGTTCCCAAACGGACGGAGATGACTCGGGCACCGAGGCAATGGCTATGAGTCCCTGTTTGTCCCTGGGCTCCCACCGGAGCGACATCCCCACCTCTTTGGAGACCTGATAGGACCAGGCAGAGGCGAACACTCCGACGTATCCTCGGAGTGTGACACCCTCAAACTGGAAGGCCGGACAGAACTGGAACTCGGGGGTCCCCGTCACCCCGGCATAGACACCTGCCGAGGCCTCCAGCGTCCCCCACCAGTATCTCTTCTTGACCTCCACCAGCACCTCGCCTTCGAGGCCCAGAGTCACGGCGCCCGATATGGAAGTGGTCCCGAGGAAACAGTCCCCGAGCTCGAGGCCCTGGTATTCTCCCGACAACTCTCCTCCCGCAATCAGATATACGCGCAGCTTCAGGGCCTTCAGGAGGTCCCCCACGACCGGGACTTTCAGGGCCACCGCGGTCGCGCCCGCGGCCGGCGGAAAGACAGCATCAATCACGGCGATCACGGGGGCCCCGACGCCCACCTTGCCCGAAAGGGAAACGGCCCAGCCGGGTGTGATATCCGGCGGATGGAGCCCAGCCAGCGCGATGCTCAGGCTTCCACTCAGGTCCAGACATGCTTCGCCCAGCGCTTCTACTTTGTCAAGGTCCAGTGTCAGGTCGATCGTGCCGGACCCGCCAATCGAGCCTTCGAACTCTCCGCGCAGCGGGTCAAAAGTGAGCTGTTTTCGCAGAGCTGCCGTGGCGCTCGTGGAGCATTTTTCGCTGGCCTCGATGTCCCAGAGAGTCCACGCTTCCTCGTACGAATAATCCAGCGAC
>CAYFUB010000008.1:0-9986 GCA_964346195.1 uncultured Pirellulales bacterium | reverse complement strand
TGCGATCTCTTTCTGCGAATACCGCAGTTCGACTGTCCACGCCTTGGCGCCGCTCATGTTGATGTCATGCCGTGCGTTGGCGCCGATGAACAACAGCGTCTCGATTTCGGCGTCGAACAGGTCCTTGGCCTGGTTGACACGTCCCATACGCTCGGCCATCCGCTCGAAATTCGGTGAGATCACACCATAGAAAGTGAGTCCGTGCTCGACGGTCGGAACGATCTTGGCGGGTCGTACTTCTTCCTGCTGGACCCTGGTGGTAACACCATTGTTCTCAAGCCAATAGAAATGACCGCGCGGCACCGACATCATCTCGCCGCCGATCGTGATGTTGTGCGTCGCGTATCGCCGGTCGCTCGGATCACCGCCGTCGTCCTTCTTGTTTCGTGTATCCGTGCCGAATGTCACCGTTGCCTTCGCACCGGCGGTATACTCGTTGAGTTCAAGCGTCGCGTCCCAGGTAGGCGGCGTGTCGGGCGACTTGAACGGTTCGATGTCCAGCGAGAGGGGGACTAACCAATCCCGTCCCGGGAACGAAAACGGTTCAGTGGTACTGTAGCCAGTTCCCGCGGCCGTTATCGCAGGGAACGCCTCCGTGATGAACGCGTCGATGTCGCTCCACGCGATGCGGTACATCCGCTTGGCAGTTAGCTTGTCGTCGGCGATCGAAAAGGTCGGCGAGCCGACTAACTCTTCGTACGTGATGCCACCCGCAGTTTGTCGCTGTCCAATGCTCGACATCAGATCACTCCGTCACCTCGAACGCTCCGCCCTCTGGCATGTTCTCTAGTTTGGCATTCATGCCCTTGAGTTGCCCGAGCACCTCCTTGTCTATGCGCAACATCTCCTTCTGCCAACGACGTTCATCATCGGTGAGAATCGCAGTCTGTAGCGCCTTGCTCCAGTCGCGCAGCCCCATCGGCTCCATCATCGCGGCTACTGGCTCTTCCTGCTCGATAGGGACGCGTATCTGCTCCGGTATCTTGCTGGGGTCGATGTCGGGGCCAAGCTCGTACTCCAGCAGCGGCTTCAACGTCTCGCGCAGCTTGTCGCTCATCCGATAGCCCAGCTCGGCAATCTCCTGCACGCGCGTGATGGCGCGAATCGCCTCGGGCGAGAGCAACCCGCCGGTGCGAATCTCGGCCGCTGCCTCCTTGTATCCCTTCATCGCATCAGGCGCGACGGTAAAGAAACCCCTGCGAACCTCCTCCTCCGTTGGCGCGGCGGCCGCCGTGACCGCGCCGGCCCCTGCCGGCACACCCGCTAGCTGCGCCTTCAGCCCCGCCACTACATCCTCAAACGGCAGCGGTTTGGTGATCTCTTCCTGTAGCGAGTCGTGGAACGCCTTGCCCACGCCCTCCCCGAGGTTCACGAAGTCGGTCCGCACCTTCGCCATCTCGCGGGCGAACTCTTCGCGGAATGCCTGGGCCGGTGATTTACCGCCCGGCAGCACGGCCTTGCCCGCTTCCCAGGCGGCTTTGAACGCACCCACGATAGCGTGCCCGGCGTTCTCGGCTGCGGCGCGGATATTCTGCCAGACGTTCTTGAAGAATCGCCACATGGCGCGGCCGATGCCCTTGAGGGTGCCCCAGACGTGCCGCCATATCTTGACCCAACCCTGCGCGGCCTGGACGGCGAAGAGCCGGATTTTCAGCCAGGCGTCCTCCCAGTCGCTCACGAGCCAAATGATAGCCGCGGTAATCACTGTAATCGCGGCCAGAATCGGGTTTGACAGTGCGAACGCCCTGGACGCCATAGTCAGCACCTTTAACGCAGCGGCAGCGGCCAGTATCGTCCCGATCAGCCCATCCGTCGCATCGTTTAGCTCGGTTATCCAGCCCGTAACCGTTGTCAGTATGTCGATCAGCGGTCTCATCGCGTCCATGAGCGGTTGCAACACACCACGCAGCAGGTCGGTCAGGGCGGCATTGAGTTGCTTGAGCTGCTCCAAAAAACTATTCATATTGCGTTCGGCGACGCGCTGCGTCGCCCCGCCCGCCTTGTCTAGTTCCTTGTGCCATTGCCCAACGACGCGCGAGCAGCCGAGCAGCATTTTTGTTGCGTCGGCCGAAATCTCGACGAGCCCTAGCTGTGCAAGTGCGGCCCCTTTGGCTTGGGGCGACAAATCCCCTAGCGCGTTCTCCAGGTCGCGGATGATGTCGGCGAAGTTGCGCATCTGCCCTTGTTGGTCATATACCCTAATACCGAACTGCGCGAACGCCCCCGCGTTCTCCCGCGCCTGCCTGCCGATGTCGCGCATCCAGATAGTAGCGGTGCGCCCCGCCGGCATGCCTTTTCGTCCTTGCGCTGCGAACGCGGCCAGCAGCGCGACGCCCTCTTCCACGTCTTTATTGGCCGCCTTCAGCGCCGCACCGAACCGGTTCGTCAGCGCCTCACTGTACTGCTCAACCGACGCGTTCGATAGTTCATTGCCGCGGACAATCACGTCCGAGAGCCGCCCCATCTGCTTGGCGTGCTCTTCCGCATCGTCGCTCGCCATGCCGAGTGCGCTTTGCGCATCGGTCAACAAGTCCACGGCTCGCTGGAGGTTTTGGTCCATCCTGCCAGCTTTGGCGAATAGCCCAACTTGTGGCAACACCTGAAGCGAGCGGGTGGAGTCCAGCCCTGCACTCGCAAGATAGTAGTAAGATTCGGCCATGCGTGTATGCGAAAGCCCCAACTCCTTGGCGACGCTGCGCGCCTTATCCGCCAGCTCGCCTAACCGCTTTTCGGCGCCCGCCATGATAGCGGTGCCTTTCGCCATCGCGTCCTCGAACGTCATAACCTCGCGGCCCATCTGCATACCCGCGAAAAACCCACCCGCGCCGAGTAGGTTGCGGAACGATAACAGCCCGGCCATCAGCGGCGCGGTCGTCTTCTCCATACCCCGAATCTGCTTGACGAGCAGCGCCTTCGTCGCCGCCATATCCCTGCGCAGCTTCGTCATGTCGGCGCGCAGCCGAACGTACCCCTCGGCAAATTTGGTGGCCATTAGTCCTTCTGCCCCTTTCTGGCGGATTGAAAGGCCGCGAGCTGCTCCGGCGTCATCCGCACTATGCCGGTCGTCTCGGCGTCAGTGCCGAACAACATGCGCCACTGATACGGTGTCAAGTTCTCGACATGGTGTGGAAAAATCGGCTGTAATCCTGCCCGACTCAACTTGCGGAACGTGTCGATCCAATAGCGCTTCAGCGCCGTCGTCTCCGACGCGTCTTCCTCGTCTTCTGCTGAGCCGGGCCAGTCGAGTTTCCCAGTTCGTCGATTCCGCTAGCCTGGTCGCGCGCTTTTAGAAGTTCGCGCACCCCGTCCTCGTCCAGCTTGCCGACGATGTCCCTCACTTGCTCAAGGCTGTACTTGCCCGGCTGGCGCTTGTTGATTAGTAGCCACAGGGTGAACCCGAGTCCTTCCGAAGAGTCCAGCCACCGCACGATGTCTTCGCGAGACACGGTGTTCTGCTTGCGCGCCTCGTCCTGCGCGTGTTGCACCGCAGCCTTGCACAGTTCCGTTTTCAATTCGGCTGGCAGCGCCTTGTCCGCCCAAATCTCCTGCACTTGCTCTCGCCCGACATCGAGCGATGTCCTGCGTGATCGCAGCAAGTGCTGCTCGATGACACCTAGGTCTTTCAGCGTCAGCGGGTCCAGGATCAACGTCTCCCCGCCGAAATTGATAGGGACGCCCGCCCCTATCGCTCTTCCCAGTCCGTCGCTCATCGTCCCTCCTCCTGTAAAAAACGCCGGGGGCGTTTGGCTCCCCCGGCGTTGCCCCTATTGACTATTTCGCGCCGCCGTTACGACGGGTTGGTCCACTCGCCGTTCTGGCTGAAGGTCAGCGTGCCGCCGACCACGTCGCCCTCGTTGATGTTCACCTCGTAGCTGATGTCGTCCACGATGGCGGGCACGCTGAAGTAGTCCGTTGCGTTCAAGTACAGCTTGAGCGTCACCTCGCTCCCGACATCCAGTGTTGAGTGAATGCGGTCGGTGAAGTCGTACTTGAAGTCGACTGTGCCGGTGCCGTCCTTGATGCCGGCGACCCGCTTCTTGTATCCGGATGTGTCCGACGATGCCCAGTCCGGGTTGTTGCTCGACGGATTCCATGTCCAGTTCGTGACATGGGCAATGTCGTCACTGCCCGATACCACATTGCCGTTTTTGCCTGATTGTGCGGCCATAGCGCCTACCTCCTGGCTTGTTTACCCCAGTAAGCGCAGACCACTCCGCCCTCTTTTGCCACCCGCCGCTATGGCGAGCTTGAACTACTCGAAGAGCTAACCCCCACGCTCGAAGAACTGCTCGACGACGAACTGCTCGACGATACGCTCGAAGAGCTGCTCGACGATACACTCGATGAACTGCTGGATGATTCGCTCGACGAACTGCTGGACGACGAACTGCTCTCTTCCAGGTCGCCCTCAGTCGCCATCACTACCACCTCGACCGTCACGGCGCTGGCGCCCGGATTGTTGATCCGAATGACTTGCTCGTCCGTCTCCACGTCGTACCCGTCGATCGGCGCGTCCACCAGAAAGCATCCGGACGGCTTGACCGTGATGTACGCGGCGGTATCGTTCCACGGACCGAGAAACGCGTTCGCCACCGATTGCCCGCCGACACGGATATCTTGCCCGCTGGTGCTTGATTTGTTGCGCACCAAAATGGTGCGTACCTGCTCCATATTGAGCGTATCACCGAACACGTCGGTAAGCGAGTTGTACAGATCAAGGTCTACATTCGCGCCGGCCCCGACGCTCACGTACCGCCGATACACCAGCTCGGCCTTATTGTCGGTATCGCCGGTGGTGTAGGACTCCTGATTCTTGATGACCTCATTCTCAGACGGTATCCAATCCGAGTTGCCGCTGTCCGGCTTGGTGTACTTATAGTCGATCGACGCCGTTACGGTCGCCGTTACGGTCTTGGTGCTCATGCCCCTACCCTTTAGCTAGGACTCGCGGTCCTTTCCGTTTCGGTTTGTACCGTGTAGGTCAACGCCACGATCACCCCGTTTGGATGCTTCGGGTCCGTTGTGACCGCGGTGCTCTCGTAGCGGCACCACAGCAGGTCGCTACCGCTCACCGACAGCGGCGCGTTCTCCAGCGCGGGCCGGATCGTGTCCTCCGCCACCGCAAGCGCCGCCGACTCGCCGCCCTTGTGATGCAACCGCACCTGAACGGCGGTGTCCTCAAACTGCGCGAGCTTGCCGCCCGCTTTGCTCGCCTGTCCTGCTCTAACGCTACTTACCAGCGACAGCACCGCGTAGGGCGGCGTGCGGTTCTTACCGGCACTCTCGCTGTACAGCCCGCCGGTCACAGTGTCGCCGACGCTCTGGGCGTCCCACCGGGCCTTGATCGCAGCGAGAACCGAACGGACAACCGCCATGTTTCATCTCACGTCACCATGAACGCGCCACCGATGCCGCCGTGTAGGATGATTCGCCCTAACTCACGCTGTGACTCGTGCAACGTGCGGCGTAGAAACGGACGGTCCGTCACCTCGTGTAAAACTCCATAGTCCATCGTAGTACCCACGTCGCCGACGATAGCGCTGCCCATGTCGAACGGTCCGTTTACGTAAATGTCTTTCTGCAAATCCCCGCTATCGCGATGCGGATACTCGCCTGGATCACTCGGTCCGTACACGTCGGTCGGGATGTCGATGTTGAGCTGCGTCCAGCGCTTCAGGTCCATCAACGCCTTCGTCATGTTGCGCCGCACACGCTGACGAACGCCTGCCTCGAACTGTTTGCCCTTCCAGACCAATCTGCCCATAACTCACGGCGCCGCTATCTCGACCTGCGGGTCGTGCTCCACCACCGCGCGCCAGAGCCACGATACCCCGCTCGCATTCTTGTACTGACGCACCCGCCACACCTTGTCGTCCCACACAAGCGCCTTGCGCGTCGTCAGCTCCACGTCCTCGTGAAACAGCGCGGCGTACCGCTCGCCCAGCGCGGTCTGGTCGTGCTGGTGCTGCTCCGCCACCTTCAGCGGCACCATGCGACATTTCTGATCCGCAACCTCGCGCGTGCCCAGCGACTCCACCACGTCAGCAACCGCGCCGCTCGTCTGCGTGAGCGGGTAGATGTCCACCTTGTGCGTGCTGGTCAAATCCTTGAGTGACATCACATCGCTATCGAGTATCGCCGGTACTTGTCCAGGATGCGCCGCGCCGCGGGCGGCACCTCGACCTGCATCCCCTGCAACGTCGCCGCCACGCCCGGGTCGAGCTGGTAGCTGTATCCCTCAATGGTCTCCGCCGTAATCAGCCCGCGCTTGCCCGTGTCCGCGTCCTTCTGGTGCGTCTTGAGCTGGTTGTACGCCTGCTGCAACGTTAGCAGCGTGGCGTACCGCAGATCGCTTGCGTCCCACGTCGACGCGCTGCCTTTCAATTCGGTCGCGCTAAAACCGGCCTTGTAGGTCACCTTTACGCTGCCGACCGCTGTGGGCCAGTACGCACTCAGGCGCCGCAGACAGCCGCTTTCGCTCACCGTGCTGGAGCCGTCCATATCGAGCACGAAGTGCGTCCCGATGGTCAGCTCCGAGTCGTCGTCGAACGTCTCGGCTTGCCCAAAGTACGCGCCGCTCTTTTCCCACACCTGAAGGCTCGTGGTGCGGACGAACTTGTGGTCGAGGAAAATGCAGTACGTCTGCCCGCCGACCTGCGGTTGCCCGCCAAACGTGCCGGGGAAGTACGGCACATTCCCGCCCCCCCGCTCGCTTTTGGGGTAGTACCGCGTGTACGTCGCCTGCTCGATCTCCCAGCCGACGCACTGCTCGACCGCCCGCTCGACCATCGGGCGGAGGAACGGCACCAGGTGCTCGTCCGCGTCCACGTCGAGGAACGCCCGCGCCGACTCGTTGTCAAGAATCGCCATCGCGCAGTGCCTTCACGTCGGCCCGAATCTCCCGCACATCCTGGTGCATCGCCTCCAGGCGACGGTTGAACTGGTCCACCGCCTGGCGGAACTCGCTCTCCACCGCATCGGCCCGTTCGTACGCGGCGTTCGCCCTGCTCATCGCCGTCACGCACGTGATGATCAGAGCCAGGACGACAGAGCCCAAGAGCGCCGCGGCCCACTTCCACGAGCGGGCGGCCGACCTGCGGTGCTCCCGGCATTCCGTCCGCGTCACATGCATCTACACCACCTTGCAAATCGCCGGTCACGCCGCCGACAACGAGTCGGCGGCGCGGCCCGGCTACAGTCGAGGGCGAAGCGACTGCGATTCCGTCTAGTTCACCGGTATGGTTTTGATCTGGGCTGGCGCCGGCGCGCCGAGCAGGTCCAGTTCGTCGTCGTCCGCGAACGGCGTCTCCACCGTGCCATCCAGCATCTTGCCGGCCCACACGTAGTACCGCCGCCGGAGCCGCCCCTTGCCCGTCTGGTTGCCTTCCTTCGCCTTGGCGAGAATCTTCTCCTGCGACGGTAGTTTGTCCTGTGTCAGCTCCTGCGCGCGCCCGCCATCGACGAACTCCCGCATCTCGTACATGGCCGTCACGATGTCGTCGTCGTTCATCGGGCTCTTGATGGACGTGTTGGCCGGATTGTACTTGCGCGGCATCGGCACGAGCGGCCCGTTCGTGATGTCGTTGATCTCGTCCAGCAGGTGCTTGTTCTCGGGCCAACCCAATGGGTCTTCCACCCTAAGCTCCCGCTTCTTCGGGTCGAGGATCGCCACCTGCCCCGGCGTGTCCGGCAGGTTGTTGAACCCGTAAGACGCCTTTTCCGGTATCTTGTTGACCGACCAGTCCCCGCGCACCTGCATACTCATACACTGGAACGCGAACATACGAAAATCCTTCGCATGTCCGAACTGGATCGCAATCTCATCCTTGCTAAAATGGTGTTGCATCGCTCTGCCCTCGTGTGTAGTGTGAAAAGAGGGCGCGGGAGCGCGGGCGAACCGCGCTCCCGGCCCTGCCCCTAACCGATCAAGCCTGCCAGTTGTCGCTGTAGGCGCCGTAGCCTCCCAGCGTCAACTTGCCGCCGTAGCGCTGCCGGACGCGGATCAAGGTCTGGTTCTTGGTCACCAGCTCCTTGCCCTCGCTCGTCACCTGGACGTTCACGCCCAGACGCCGGTACATCCGGTATCCCGCCATGTTGAAGAACCCGCACTTGGCGTTCGAGCAGTTGTTCTCGACCTTGTAGTCCCAGTCGAGAAGGCGCATGTCGGAATGGGCCGAAAGCCCCATACCGAACGCGCGGGCCACGTCCGCCGATCCGCGGGCAATCTTGCGCGCGCGGGCGTACGTGGTGAAATTGCCGATGAACACCGTGCGCGCCCTGTCGCGCGGCGGCTGGTACTGGAGGGCGACGTTCTGCCACAGGGTCTCATAGTCGTCCACCTGCGGCGCGGCGCCCGCCCCGCCGTTCGGGTTGCCGATGTCGGTCGGCCCCGCGCCGGCCGGTTTCAGCACGCCCTCCGGCTCGCTCGTCCCGTCGCCGTTGCAAATCTGGTTGTCGAGCCACTCCATCATGCGGATGCCGTACTGCTGCACGATCAACGCACCGAAGTCATTCGGGCTGTCCTCCTCGAAGTCGTTGCCAACCTCGATCCAACCCACGACCGGGAAGATGGTCGTGTCGAACGCGGTGATCATGCTGGTGGCGTCATACGCGGTGCCCGCTGACCCCTCGGCCACATAGGCGACCGTTGGGTTCGCCATGCTGAACCCTTCCATCCGGCGCCCGCGCGTGACCGGCACAACCTGGACGAGCGGGAAGAGTTGCCCGTACAGAACCGGATACAAGATCGCGGCGTCGTCGAAGATGGCGGGCGCGGCCTCCTGCCCGCCGGACGTGCTGTCGTCCAGCAGGGACGCCTTGATCTCGGCATCGTTCAGCTTGCGCCGCTTGGCCGTGCCGGCGAGCCCGCTGTCGCCGACCCACTCCAGCTCGTTGGCGGCCCACTGCATGATCTGCTTATCGTGCTCCGTGTAGCGCAACCACGCCGGTTTCGGACCGGCCGCACTGCGAGCACACCAGCGGATGTAGGAGCCGCACACCGCGAGGTCCGCCTGCGAGGGCATGTCGAGCGTCCGGCGAATCTCGTTGACGCACTCGCCCTGCATCCCCAGCACACCCTCGTGGTAGTAGGCCGGCATCCCGCCGACGGCCTTACCGCAGCTCATGCGCCCCTCGGGCCACACGGCCTGAGTGCGCCGCGAATCGTACCCCTCAATGGGAATCTTCACCCGCACGTTCGGCTCGCGCCCGTTGAGCAGACTGGCGGCCTTGTCGCCGTCCGTGTCCTGCCCATCCAGCTTGGCGCCAACCACCTCGGCCAGTTTGTCGATGCTGGCATCGCGGCTCTCCAGGTCACCGATCCGCTCGCCGAGCTTGGTGAGCCCATCGGCGATCGGTTCCATAGCTTGCGTCAACGCGCGCCCGAGCACATCCGCTGCGCCGTCGTCATCGTCGTCGTCGCAGTCGTCGCAATCCTCCGTGAGTGCCTTTTCCATGCGGGGGGTCAATTCCCCTTCATCCTTCGCCTTCTCATAGGCGACCTCGAACTCGTCGTTGCTGGCCGTCTCCGGCACCCCGTAGTGCTTGGTCAGCCAGCTCTTCAGATCAGTAGTCAGAGTCATTCTCTGCCCCTTCTCGGTTGAACTGCACGCTGGCACGTAGACGGCTCAGCGTTTGAAACGTGAAACGATCGAACGAATCTTCGCGTCACGCTTCGCCCTCTTGACGCGCGCGATGGTGTGTTCCAGGTACCCTCGCACGCGCTTCAGTTGTTTCAAGTGCCGCGGTTCCGCGTGCGGCAGCGCCTCGACCAGCGCGCTCGCCGTCAGCTCCACCGCGTCATGTCGTGGTGACCGGTCATCACAGCACGGTTCTGTTTCCTTACCCGCCGGCTCGAACCGCTGCCCGTTGTGTCCCTTGCAGTGCGCCCGCGCCTGCTCCACCGACCACGAGTCCTTCGGGTACCTGAACGCCTGCTGCTCCCACTTGTCCTCGCCCTTGAGCTTGCCGTAGATGATCGAGTACGC
>CAYFUB010000007.1:0-32936 GCA_964346195.1 uncultured Pirellulales bacterium | reverse complement strand
GGGTCTGGCTGCGAAGCTCATGGGAGCCACTCCGCAACTCTTGCCTGCATCCACATGGGAAGGCGATTCTCCGACGCCCCATGCAGATGCCATTTTTGATAACTCTCAAAAACGTCTTCTCCGGCCGCTCTCGCACATCAAAGCACCACGCGGCCGGTGCGAATCCCAGGATGCCATAACAAGAGGTCTGCCGCTGCCTTCATTATGCCGGCCAGCCCGAATAATGCAAGGAAAACACCGGGAATTCTCCCGAAACATCGTATTTCGCGGTTGAGGAAATCGTCGCTCGGTCCGGCCGGGCGCCGGAGGGAAGAGCCCTACCGCAAAGAACGCAGAGGTACGCCGCATAGCGCGACGAATGACATGACTCGACGGACAACAGCCATAGTCAGTCTCTTATGTCGGTCCCCGTTCCGTCTCCAGGGTGACAATTCTTGGATGCGCCATAAGCTCGGGTCCGTTGTTGTTGCCGATCACATTGTAGTGCCCATCGTCACTCCAGAAGACAAATCCTGCCAGTTCAGGATAACTGGTTTCCAGCTTTCTAACCACATCCAGGCAGTCCCTGCGCGGGTCCGAGCGTCCACGGATCCCTAATTCCGACCACCAGATCACCTTTCCGGCCTTCTTCTTTTCGACCGCCCAGCGATACTCGGAGAAATTCAAACCGGTACCATAGGCTGACTTGCCCAGGACATCCACATAGGCATCCCCCGGATAGTATTTCTCCAGTGCACCGTGATTGGCGGTGGTATGATAGGCCCAGATGATATTGTCGAGACCCTTGTCGTTGGTGAAGTAGTCGTGAACCAGGCGGTAGAGCTTGATGATGTTCTCAGGTCCCTCCTTGGCGTGCCACTTGTTCCTGTCATCGCTTTCGACGAAGGGAGTATAGACAACCGGTATCCCCCGATCCTTCAACCACTGCAGCTTGGCGGCCATCCTCTCCATCTGCTTGTAGAAGTTGTTCTTGGTCGGATTATTCTCCTGCGCAAATATCGGATCGATATCCACCGGATCGTTCCATGATCCGCCTGACGGATTGGCATAAAACGAGAATACGCCGACAATCAAGCCGCGATCCCACATTTCCTTGACACCGTTGTTCCAATCGGAATCGGGAAAGGGATCGTCATGAAAATCATAGGTCACACATCCATACCGGGGCATTCTTCCCGTGTGGTCGTATACCTTCTTGAGCCAATTGGTGCGGTGATCCATATCGGGGTTTTCATTATGCACCCAGGTGGCCATTTGCCCGAACATATAGCGGCCGTTTCCCAATCCTTTAAGATAGGCCAACACCTTCTCCGCCGCCGGCGTGCGAGCTTCACACACAACGGGCACAACAAGAAGTGCCAACATCAGCACAAAAGCAGTCCTCTTGCCTTCAGTGCCATCATGGTTCACCGGACTCAAAGCTGATTTCATAAAACACGGCTCCAAGTTATAAGCGCTAAGATATTATGCAGTAACTCTTTTCTGTCAGTCTCTGTTTGATGTAAATAGACGGCTGTCCCCACGTCCTTCCTATTGCCCCGCCCCTACTTGCCTCCCCAACATCGCTTGCCTTAGTTCTTTTATTCCTCTGATCGCGGCATTGCGTAACATTCGTCTCTCATCCAGCACCGAGTCGTCAGAATGGTATCTCTCAATTGTATACTGACGAGCACTCTCAAACAACGAATCGAATAAGCTAATCCTTTTGTTGATAGTATCTCGGTGGGTATACACCATAGTTGCGTCAAAACCGTGCTTGAACGTTGTGTGGTGACCTTCGAAAAGTATCTCGTCTCCGACGAACAGCAGATTTGGGCGATCATATGGGAAGAGCGCAATATCGCACCTACGCATGCATTCACCTTCGCGAGAAAGGAATTCAAGTAGTTGATCGAAGCGTTGTCTGAGTCGCTCTTGATCCCCCACTTGGGCTGTCCGCGGTGCAAGGATGATTTGCAGAGCGGCACCTTCTTCAAGACATTTTATCAAGAGCACCCGCTCCTTTTCCAGTAATTCACCATAGTACCGCCTCTTTGAATCTTTGCTGTGAGGGTAGCCAACGTTTGAAATGGACGACAGCGCGGCCTGATGCCGAATGACTGTCTGACGAAGTCTCGCGGGCTGGCTCAGGAGACGAGTGAGTTGTTGAATGATCAGTTCTGTTCTGTCGCTAGCCGTTCCCAGCATGGTCGGTACCTGTCTGACACGTATCGCTTCAGCCGCCCGGCGGACGATGGCGTCCAGGTGGTCAAGGCCCTGTCGTGTCTTCGGATCGTATGTGTGACAGAACATGCCTTGCAGATCGAAAGGTACGTCGTCAATAGTCTGGGCCAGGATGAGTACGTCTTTAGTATAAGTATGGGCCAGTCCTAATTCGTAGAATACGTTTGGGTTCTGACCCGTGAGATCTGCAATGATAAGCTCGGCAGAGCTAATCCCACGCATGACCCTTTCAAGAATCGGCTTTCCTATTGGGAGATCATCCGCTCGGGAACATTTCATAAGGCCTTCTAAGGCTTTCTCGATCGTTTTATACACTACCAAGAACTGGGCATCGAAGGGCATTAGGACGAAGCACGTGTTCGGCACTATAGCATATCTCCGCAGCCAAAAGAAATCATGCGGATGATTCAAGTAGACACCACCCGGAATGTTCAGGTCGCTGTCGTTGAACATTTATCTCTCCTGCACTGTGTTCTTCTGAATCCGACAAGGTTCGTTCATTCGTATGATTTCATAGGGGCGAAGCCTGTCTCTGCAGTTTCTCTCTTTAACGTTCTTGGCCGCCATGTCTATCAATAGTAGCGTGCGACCCTATTAAATCCTTTCTGCCCTCTATGGCTAATGTTCTTGATCCGCATAACCATCGTCAATCGGCGCCTGATCTGCCTTCTCGCTCATCTTCTAACTGCTCTCTATTATACACATACACCGTAATCTCCTGTTCTGTGACTTCTTCGCCTTCATATACAACAGTGATCACATGTATATCAATATCATCCCATCCAGGCCTCCATTTGATATAGTCCTGGCCATCCCTTCTTATTGGTTTCATACCTGAAGGATGGGGCTTCTTTATGAACCAGTGGCAATTCCTTGGAGGGTTAATCTCTATCATATAGATGTCGTCATATCGCTTCCTATGAGAAGGGTCCTTGATTTCCATCCGAACCTTTCCCTCTTTATCCACTTCCGTTTGCATAGCGAATAATTCGTATGCACTTTCTTTTGCCCTCATAAGGCAAGGCAGAAGGATGCTCGTCAATAAGAGGATAATGGACATCACGACCAGGAGTTCCAGAAGAGTAAACCCCCTCAGCCGCACTACCCCTTCTAATTGTGACTTGTCATTTTGCATTTTCTTGTTACGGACAACCACCGTTTCCCGTGAACTGTTTCCAGCCACACAGAGGTGGCTGTTCCTGGTTTCCCCTCTTGCCTTTAGTGCTCTCATGCTTCGCCGGACTTAAAGCTGATTTCTTAAAACGGGCCTCCAAATCATAGGTACTACGGCTTTGCAACACGTTATTCTATCGTATTTCCTGATAATATCCAGACAAAGAAAATTGCGACGGCGTGGTGCGCCCCTTTCCACGCCAACGCCGCAACGTTCATCTGACGGCAAAAGTCCCACTCCACGAAAGGCGGCAGCTGTCGCGACTCTTAATGGGCGGCTCTCCCGAATACAAAGTCGTCTCCAAGAATGTGAAATGTGTGGGTGTGACCCCCGTTCTTTGCCAAGAATGGTTATGGGCGAACCGGTGTCCACGATGAACGGCAATTCTTTGCCGCTCTAGAGCTCAAGATAAGCGCTGATGACCCCGACCGTCCTGAATTCGCGTTTAGGTGAGATACCGATTCCGGGTATGCTCTACAGCTTGACCTTGCACCCGACGACGTGAGTTGGGCAGGAGTAGAGAGGACTTCTCGGGCGTCCGTCCCTAGTGCCTACCGACTACGGCTTGCCCGCAGCTATCTCGATTCCACTTGCATTACCTGTGGCATCGTCCTACAATACAACCGTAGATTCGCAGGTTCCTACGCTGTGTGGCCCCAAAAAAAGGCGCAACTTGATGACCGAAACATGTATCCGACACCGTGTCCTTCCCGAGGGGTGTCGGATGAAGAAGAGGACGTTTGACGCGGTGGCCTTCGCGCGAAAGCGGCGCGAGGAGTGGTCCTGTGCCTACGCGGGTTTGAGTGTCGAGCAGATCAGGGATGGCATACGCGCGACGCCGAAGGATAATCCTTTCTGGAAACAGCGACGCAACGAGCACGTCGCGCCATGTTCGAGGAAGAAAACGGGTGGCCGTCCGCAGTTATCTTAGTTATCTAGCGATCCCTACGAGTGCGATGTGCCGTGCCGGTTTGACAAGCGCGGTGTGGCACTGAAAGGCATGTGATTGGCGATGGTTTCGGAACTCGACCAAGCTCGTCAGTTCTTTTTGGAACGCCGTCTTTTCGTTAGCATGAATTATGACGACGATTTCTACCGATTCCTCCCGTTTCTCATTTTGCTCAAGGCGGATGTGGAACAAGAACATCGGGGCAGGTTACCGAACATTTGTGTCCATGCTCCATTCCCCAGGAAGATTCAGCATATTCTTGGGCCTTCACTGACTCCTGAAGACTGGCATGCTGCCCTCAGACGCGGGTGGATTCACGTCGTTTGCCGTAAACCGTACTTTGAGGCATCGTGGCGGGCAAAGAGTCGCCGCGGGATCACCGAACTTGTTTCGGAGTACGATACAGCGACGTGCATGCCCGAGCACCACACAGTCCTACGTGACGACTATTTTGATGACAGCGCCGCGCGGGCGGAAGAAGTGCTGGCTCGCGCCATGGCCAAGCATGGAGAGGACAAAGTCCATGGTTTCGCGAGTTTCCTGAGTGAGCTTGATGCTGCCACCTCAGGGGACGTTAGATTCTACAGGGGGCCTTTTGCGGAGATAAGAGATCGAGCCGCGACGAAGAACGGATATGACGGACGTCGCGCTGCTCGCATGCTGTTTCGCTATTTTCTGAATGACTTCAAGCAGGCAAAGGATCTGGGATATTCTGACCTGTTGTTGCCCCCCATATACATCGACATAGCACGCCACATTCTTGGCGCAGATCCGGTGGCTACAGCCGCAGAGCCAACTCCGACGCGCGTTTGGGCGAACACACATCTCGAAAGTCACTTGGTTGGCCAGCAGGAGGAAGTGAAGCACGCCGGCTTCTGGCTTGATACGGTCGAGACTTTGAGCAAGATCGCAGCTACGTGTGAGCCCGGCAAACGCTCACGGGCGGCACGGCTTGAGGAGAAGGTGGAGTATTTCGCCCAGTACCATCGCGATGCCATCTGGCTTCTTATCTGGTTGCTCGCCAAGGTATCGCGCTTTTCCCTTTCCGGTTTTCCCCTCAATCCTGCCTCATATGGATGGAGAGAGAGATTCCTTTTTGAGAGCCTGAGCGAGGTCTTTCGGACTGCGAGGCGCTGTCGGCGAGCTTTGAATTGGGCGACCTTTCTGAGAGGTGTGCCGGGAGGCGATCGTCTGGGATTGCTGGATCTGGTAAGCCGTCTGGGCAAGAGGCTGGAAGTCCGTCACCTCTCGCCGGCTCGATCCCTGACCAGCATCCTTAGCGCCACGGGGATTTGGATACACCCCAAGCCCTTGATGGTTCACGAGCAAGCACAGAAGATCTGGGCGGATGTCGCCGCAGGTCTTGCAGATAACGAGATAGATCTGATCCTCAACTCCTCGGACACGTGGGCGAGTCTGTTCTGGGGCATGGACGAGTTGCACGTTGGCAAAAGTCGAGGAACGATGTCCCTTGAGCACATCTGGAGGGTCACGGCAGGAAGGAATTAACGCATGGAACACGACAACGTAACCTGCGTTCGAAAGCTGGCGGTCCTGGCGCAAGCTGGCATCGAGGCGATCTCTTCTCTCTGTGAGTGTCGCTCTTCCGCGCAGCCAAAGGTGGACGGGGGGCTTGTCACCGCGGCGGACGTTGCCGCCAGCACCTCTATCATGGCGGCCGCCGCGCGAGAATTCCCCGCCCTGCCTGTGCACTCGGAAGAACATCCCCTTGCGGACTGGTCGTCATGCCGTGAGTTGATCATCGTCGATCCATTGGACGGCACCACGAATTTCGTGTGCGGCATACCTTTCTCTTCTGTCTCCGTGGCAGTGGTCCGAGGTGGCATACCCGTGGCCGGAGTCGTGGCGCCACTGTCTGGTGGATGGTACTTCGGCGTCAGCGGCGACGGGAGCTACTTCGGGGAGTCACTCGGGCAGACCGAGTCAGCAGAACGCCTTCAATGCGCGAAGCGACGCATGGACCGGGCCATCCTTGCGGTCACCTGCGACCAAAATGATGGGCGGAGCCGGCGCTTATGGTGGGAATGGCTGTCGAAGTTGCGACCACCTGTGTGCTTTCGCCTGAGGATCGTTGAGTCCGCAGCCATAGAACTCTGCTGGCTAGCATGCGCCCGAATGGACGCTTACCTGCATCCTTCCGACAAACCCTGGGATGTGGCCGCCGGAGCGATCATTGCCAGGGAAGCCGGCGTGAAGTTGTACTCTTCCTCACTGAATGCGTGGACGCTCGCGACACCGGGCATCGTCGCCACGACCCCCGATGTGCAGGTGGCGGTCACGGATGCCATTCGGCGGGACCGAACGGAGGTGCTTCCCGAAAACGATACCCGTCGAAATGAGAGAGTATCCGGTAGGCACGAGGCATAGGGGCAGACCGCATTCTCCTAGGGGTTGTATTTCCCGCCTTCCGCGCTGACAGCAGAGCGGCTCGGTCCTCGTGCGGTGGTTGCGGCTCAGGTCCATTCTTGCCTTCGTCCCGCTGCTGTCAGCCTTCGAAGCGGGAGACTCGTCATCCACGCGCGGAAGACAGCGAGCGGAGTTGGAAGGCGGTTGTCGCTTCCCGGTTGTCAGTTGCCAGTGGAGGCACGAGATGAGAACCCACCCTGTGACTGCGGTTCAGAGTCCCGTCATCGGTCCTTCTGGCGTTTGAAGATCACCACCACGTCCCGTGTGTTACCATACCCTTCGTTCGTGCCGAAGGCGGCTGCCAGTTCCCAGCCTTGCTCGCCCAACTCATTCATCATCGTGTCCAGCTTGGCCTCGTCTGTCCTGCCGCCCATGATGCCTGTGGCTTTCAGCTTGATCATCTTGTATTCCCATCTCATTTTCTGCCCCTCCCGCGGTCCCGATCACTTGAACAGGGCTTTGAGGCCGAGGGCGAGGACGGTCACGCCGAAGGCCCCGATGAGGGGGAAGACGAACAGGATAAATGCCTGGTCAAAACGCACGACGAATCCGCAACCTACGAAGAACAAGGCCCATGCCCCCGAGGCTACCATCATGACGCCGCTGTTCTTCTGGAAGCCGACAATCGCCACGATAACACTGGCGATGAGCAGTCCTGCAACAATAACCCAAAGCGACATACAGATTCTCCCTGATTTGCATTCTCCACAGACACCGGAAACCGGGCGGACAGTCCCCGTCCCCCCCACTCTCTCTAATAGGCCCGCAGAAACGTACGCGGTGGAGAAAACACGGTATTGCCCGTCACATCAACTCGAATGTGCCGTTGGGCTCCCGAGACACACTGTTTGCCATCCACGAAAACCTTCGCTGCCAAGCTTTCCTTTCCATCTCGACTCTCAACTGTCAGAGACATGCGTTTCGCTATAATCGTGACTTCGGCCGGCAGAGTCTCGTTTACATCATGCTCTTTCCCGTCAGCCGTAAATGAGCCCGTCACCTGCAGGCCCTCGGGGCCGGACAAGACGATTTTCGTCGTTACGGTTTCGGTTCGTGTCACCACTCCGAGCAATACAATCCCACCGGCAAGAAGAACTGCCGCAAGTAAATAATGCTTCCTGTTCATAATACATCCTCTCTTGCGTTCCACATCGAGCTTGCGGTTGGGGCACGCCCCAGCCTGCTGACCGCGTCTCATAACAGCCTTTGGTTCCCAATTCACGGCCCCATTGTAGGGCCACGCGGACAGAAATGCAAAGGGAAAGCCTTGGGATTGATGATTGATGATTTACGACTGATGATTTGGAGTCAAATCGGCGTTCATCTGTGTCCATCTGCGGTTCCCAAAGCGGCGCTCGAGACTCGACGGGTCCCCCGAGACTATCGGTGTTCATTGTGAGTCAGGGACTTGCCCTTCGCACCCAACCGGCGTAGATTATTCCGCGTATAGCGCCGCTGACGCGGCGCGCAGAACTGATAGTATGGCTCGTATCTGTGTGCCTGATAGCCTCGAAAGGGATCGCGACAATGCGTATGCTCATACTGGCGGCAGTGGCCCTGGGCCTGGAAGGGTGCGCACGCACTCTGGAAATCGTCGTCACGCAGCCCGTTGTGGAAGGCCCGCCGGCCGCCGACACGCCGACCGCCGGCGCCATCTCCGTCGATATCACGCCGCCTCCCGGGATGCCGATGGGCGGATACTCGATTCTGGCCAACAAAGGCCGGGGGTTCCGCACGCGCCTGAAGGCCCGGATCGTGTACCTGAACGACGGCAAGGGAGACTCCGTCGCTCTCGTGCAGACCGATCTGACGGCAGGCTCGCTGCTGCTGCACCACAAGGTGGCGGAAGCCGTGGCCCGCAGGACCCATCTGAAGCCCGGCGATATCGCGATAACCGCATCGCACAGCCACTCAGCGCCGGTGAATTTCTTTGACAATGACTTCTACAACAAGCACACGTCCAGCGGCGCAGGCCTGGACCCGCGTTTTCTCGAGTTCGCCGTGCAGCGTATAGCACAGGGCATTGTGGAGGCCTACGAGACCCGTCGTCCGGCCCGGGTCGCGACGGGGCGGAAGGACATCTACGGCTACAACCGCAACCGATCCCTGACCTCCTACGTCCTCAATGAGAGTATCGAGGGCATCGATCCGGACGATCCGCAGGCTGTCTTCAAGGCCGTGAACCCGGCGTTGTATATGGTGCGGGTCGATGTGCACGATGACCAGGGCCGCTACCGACCGCTGGCGGCGTTCTCCAGCTTCTCCGTGCACGCCACGGCGCTGACCCCGCCGGTAACCGTTTACAACGCCGATTTGTTTGCCTACGCACAGAAAGACCTGGAGTGGGCGATTCAACGCAAGTACGGCACGCCCTGGGCGGTCGTCCACGCGCTGACCGCCGGCACGCAGGGTGACATGGCCCCTGCGCTGCCGGACCGCGGCGACCGCCTGTTTGGCCATTTCCCGGTGAACTGGAAGGAGGCGCAGGAACTGGGGCGGGGCATAGGCCGCGAGGCCATCAGTCTGTTCGAGGCGTTGGATGACGCGCTCACGGACGATATGACCGTGAGCTCCGCGGTGCGCGAACTCGATATTCGCGAACATAATACTGCGGAGGGCGTCACCCTGTGCAAAGACGCGGCGGTGGGTAATCCTGTGGCGGCGGGCGCCTACGAACGCCGCGCGCCGTGGTTGGCTGCGGTACCCTTCCTGAAAGGCGGCGACATGATGTCGCGCCGCTGGTGGTTCTTCAAGAATGGATGTCAGGGCAACAAGCGGCACTTCGGCTTTTCGTTCCTGCAGCCCCTGCTCGAGCCCAAAGACAGCTTTCCCCGTACGGTGATGTTCCAGCTCATTCGCGTCAACGATACCGTGATTCTGCCGCTGCCGTTCGAGGTGACGGCGGAGTCGGGCCGGCGCATCGCGGCACGCGTGAGGCGGGAGTTCGAGCAGGCCCGCGACAACGGCATCGAGCACGTGTGGGTGGCCGGCAACGCGAACGGCTATTTCGGGTATACCACCACGCCGGAAGAGTATTCCCGACAGAACTACGAGGGCGGGCACACGCTCTATGGCCGATCCTCCACACCCTACCTCACGGCGCAACTCGGCCTGCTGGCCCGCGATTTCCTGGCCCGAGGCTGCGTGCAGGAGCTGCTGTCCACCTGGGCATACCGGCTGAAGACAAACGCCTTTTATCCGGAAGACCAGGCCGCCGCCGGCCCGCGCCGAGTATTGCGACAACCGACTTTCGTGCGGGCGCGTGCAGCCCATGAAGAAGATTATATTGCGTTTCGCTGGCAGGACGTGGGGCCCGGCGGCATCCGCCTCCACCAACCGTTAGGCCGCGTGGAAGTCAGGATCGACAACCAGTGGGTGCTCATGTCGGTGAACGGAGAGCCGATCCACGACGACGGCTACGATCTGGAAGTGCGCCACTTGAGCAACCTGGGCCACGCCATGGGCAAATACGAGCTGCGCTGGTACAACCCGGTGCCCGGCGGCGAATACCGTTTTCGGATTGAGCCGCGGGACGAGCGCCCCGCCCTGGTCAGTCGCGCCTTCTCATGCCACCAGGGTGCGATGCAGGAATAATGCGGATTAGGAAGAATTCTCGCGCGGTGGGCTCTGTCATCCTGAGGCGAAGCCGAAGGATCTGACCCCCGGATGAGACGTTTCTCGCGTTCGTAGGCCAGATCCTTCACTGCGCTGCGCTTCGTTCAGGATGACAGACCGCGCACGAATCAATCAGAATCCGTATAATACGTGATGACATCATGCTCAATTCAAGACCGAAGTAAGTGAGGTCTTACGCGAAATTCCCGTGGAGCATTTGAAAAGCCAGTGGTGAGTGGTCAGCTACCAGTCGTCGGCCCGTCCTGGGCCTCAGCGGGGGCAGGAGCCGAACGTTTTCGGCCGGACGCCGGTTTGGCCGGCGTCAGACCGAGCCACTCGCGGGCCGCCGCCATATCGCGAAAGATGCCGGTCTTGTTCGAATCTGAGAAGACCGCCACAAGATGGCCGTGGTTGCGGGCCACCGTCTCATAGAACCTGTAGTCGTCGAAACTCTGCGCCACGAGCAGCGCCCGCTTGCAGAACCGCTTCATGCCGGCTTCTTCGACCCAGGCGGGAAGTTCGTAGATATCGATGGTCGACAGCCTGACTGAAGCTCTGCGCATATCATTCAGCAAACGCAGGCAGTTGTGGGCATTCAACTGCTCAATGATCTCCCTGACGTACTCATGCGCCAATGCCAGATCGATCTCTCTCCAGATCGTGGCATGTACGCAATGCTCATCTGGGTCGTAAATGACTTTGAAGGCCATGACAAGTCCGCCCCCCATTCCCTTCGCGACAAACCACCCACCTCATCATTTCCTGGTTCGTTCCGACGTTTCCATTTGGCAAACTACGCGGGTGTCAGACGGCTATCCACCATAGAATTACGCATTCTGCGACAGGAATTTGCCACCCCTCCGCAAGCCGGAAGGCGTGCGGCGTGCGAAACACCCGAGGTCGTCATGCTCAGTTGGCGGGCGGAACGGCTGACGTGTCCCCCGAGTGGACATGGATTTCATCATTTCGAGTGCGACACCACTGCATTCGACGGCCACCTCCGAGCGCCAGACCGGAGTTGAATCCAGGCCCTGGGATTGATGATTGGCGGTTGATGGTTCGAAAGAGACATGTGGTTTCCGATTGGCTTACCTGCGTTCATCGGCACTTGAAAAGCCGGCACTGAATGGTCAGGTGCCGGTTGTCGGTCCGCGCTTCGGTCTGCTCCCGACGTCCTCAGCCTTCGCGGGACCACAAGCCGGACGTTTCCGGCCGGACGCCCGTTTGGCCGGCGTCAGACCGAGCCACTCGCGGGCCGAGGCCGTATCCCGAAAAATGCCGGTGGTGTTCGAATCTGTAAAAACCTCCAGAAGGTGGCCGTGGTTGCGGGAAACCGTCTCAAAGAACTCGTAGTCTTTGAAGTCCCTCGAAACGAGCAGCGCCCGCTTACAGGAACGATGGATGCCGGCTTCTTCGGCTTCTTCTTCGATCCAGGCAGGGAGCTCGTAGATGTCGATGGTCGACAGCTTGAGCGAGGCTCTGCGCATATCATTAAGCACACGCAGACAGTTGTGTGCATTCAACTGCTCGATGATCTCTCTGGTGTACTGATGCGCCAACGCCAGATCCACCTCTCCCTGGATCTTGGCGCGTACGCAATCCTCATCCGGGTCATAAACGACTTTGCAGGCCATGGCGATTCCCCCACCTATTCCCTTTGCGGCAAACCGCGCAGTTATCGACTCCTGGTTCATTATGACGCTCCCACCCAGTTGATTATGCAGGTGTCAGATGGTTGTCCATCGTGGAATTACGCATTCCGGGACAGGAATTTGCCCCCTCTCAACGACGTAAAGGACATGCTGTATACCAAGCGCCCGAGAACACCGCAATCAGTTGGCAGCCGGAACAGCGAACGCGTGCCTCCCGAATTCCCCAGAGGATTGAGGCCGACGAGAGGGTGCTTCAACGTGGCGCGGGCATCCGGCCGGTGAGTCTCACGAGCGCCTGGACCCTTAAACGCGAAAAGGTGCGTCTGCGGGACCCCTCTCGCCTGTAGAAAGGCTGGTGTATCGCAAAACCAGAGCTTGCCCTGAGCAAAGTCAAATGGGATGGCCCTGCAACCGAGCTCCCAGATACGATCCTCGCGTCTTGGGAGCCTTCACGGGCAGGATGCCTCGTTGATGCTGGCGCCCGCGCGGCTCGACGGGTCAGGGCTCCTGCGTCGATTCGAGGTACCGGAAGAACTCCGCGTCGGCGTCGATCATCAGGGTCGTGTTCTTTCCAAGCGTGCGATAGCTTTCCAGGGTGCGGAAGAACGCGAAGAACTCGGGATCGGCGCCGTAGGCCGTCCCGTACGTCCGCGTGGCTTCGGCGTCGGCCTTGCCGCGAATCTCCTCGGCCTGCCGGTCGGCCTCCGAGCGAATCTGACGCAACTGACGCTCCATCTCGCCCAGAATTTCCTGACTGCGTCCCTCGCCCTCCGAACGGAAACGCGCCGCGATGCTCTGCCGCTCGGAGATCATGCGGCTTTCCACCTGCCGGCGGACCGATTCGATATAATTGATGCGCTTGATGCGGACATCGACGATCTCGATGCCCAGCTCCGGCATCAGCCGGGAGGCGGCGGCGAGCATCTTCTGCTCCAGGCCCTCGCGCCCCACTTTGGGTTTTTCGGTGGCCACGTCCGCGCCGGCCATCTCCTCCTCGAGCTTGGCGGGGTCCACGTCCCAATCTTGCGACCGCACGATTTCTTCCAGGTCGGCGCCGGAGACGATATCGCGCACGACGGAATCAAGGATATCGTCCAGGCGGGTGCGCGCCCCAAGCTCGTCGCGCACCGAGCGGAGAAATTGCAGCGGATCGACGATCCGCCAGCGGGCCGTCGTATCGACCACGATGAACTCGCGGCCCAGGGTGGGAATCTGGCTCACGTCCCCGTCCCAGGCCAGCAGGCGTTTATCGAAACGCCGGACCTCCTGGATGAACGGGCGTTTCCAGTGCAACCCCGGCGTGGCGACCACGTCGCCGACGGGCTCGCCGAACTGCACGATAATGCCTTGCTCCGCCTGGTCGATGACGAACAGGCCGCCGCCGATGAGAATCACCACTGCCGCCAGGAGGCCGACCACGAGGAGGGCAAGAATGACGCGTTTCATCGGCCCACCTCCGTCGGCGTCTGCCCCTCGCGCAGATGCAGCAGGGGCAAAGGCACGCTTTGGCCGTCCTGAATCACCAGCACCGACCCGACCTCGGGCAGGATTTCGGAAAGGGTCTCCAGGTACATGCGCCGGCGGGTCACCTCCGGGGCCGCCTGATACTCGGCGAGAATCGAGCGGAACCGCGCCACCTCGCCCAACGCCTTGTTGGTCCGCTCGGCGGCGTACCCTTGCGCCTCGGCAATGACGCGTTTCGCTTCGCCCTGGGCCCGGGGAATCACCTCGTTGGCCTGTTTGTTCGCCTCGTTGATCATGCGTTCCTGCTCCTGCCGCGCTTCGTTCACCGCGTTGAAGGCCGGCTGGACGGCGGTGGGCGGCACGACATTTTGCAGTTCCACCGTCATGATGTGAATGCCCGTCTCGTACAGCTCCATGGCGGTCTGGATCTCCTCGCGCGTGATGTTGGCGATCTCCACGCGCGCCGTCGTCAGGACCTCGCTGCCCAGGTGATTGCCGACGACCCGTCGCATGACGGATTCCGAGATATCGCGGAGGGTCCGCGTGGGCTCCCGCATGCTGTACAGGAACTTGATAGGGTCGGCGATGCGGTACTGGACGACCCACTCGACATCAATGATATTGAGGTCCCCGGACAGCATCAGCGATTCATCGGGGAAGTCACGTTGGGCGTACCGCGTGGGCTCGCCCACGGCGGCCGTGCGGAAACCGAATTCCTCCTTGAGCACCCGCTCGGTAGCGACGCGTTGCACGTCGTCGATCCCGAAAGGCAGCTTGAAGTGCAGGCCGGGGTCCGTGGTCTTGATAACCGCACCGAAACGCTTGACCACGGCCCGTTCTTCCGGCTGCACCGTGTAGACCGTGGTCAGCGCGCCGACAAGCGCGACCAGTACGAGGACGCCCGCCGCGATGATCGGCCACCAGCGGCGCAACGTGGCGAGCATCGCAGAGACGTCGATATCATGACGGTCTTCAGGGAACCTCATACGTCCATCGTATGGGGTCTATCGGCCCCGGTCAAGCGTCGTGTCGTCCCTTTCTCGGAAAAGTTCTCACGGCGGCGCTTTCGCCGGGCCTGAAAAAAGGTCCGTAAACGCGTCCAGCGCTCAGGGCTGGGCGGTCCGGCCGGCGCCGGATTGGGCGGCAACGGAGATTTCACCGGCGGGCGTAATGTCCACCTGCCCTTGCAGACTCTTGGCGGAGAAGAACTCATAGTCCTGGGCCGCGCGCAACAGAACGCTGCTGTTATCTGCCTCGAGATGAAGCTCCTGCTCGGGATGCCGGTACCGGAGCACGTTGGCCAGGAGGAAGGCCTTTTCGAGCCCGTCGCCCGTGTAGTAGTTCGCCAGTTCGTCGGGTTGGGCCAGGCGGTTCCCGTCGTAGATGGAGGCGCTGTGCATCCGGATGAGCCAGTCATAGACCGCCTGAATGGACATGGATTTCGTCATTTCGAGCGAAACGGGACTACGCTCGACAGCGGCCTTTACGAAGGGCCGCCAGTCGCAAGTCTCCATGTCCCGGAACGCGTAGAACGCCAGGTCAACGGTCGTGTTCCGGGTGCGAATCCGGCGCAAATACTCGATAATCTCCTCACGGCTCTGCCCGGTGGAGACTTGGATCGCGCTACCGTCGGAGAAATTCTTGTCGTTGCCGGGCAGGTCGGCTTCGATATGCACGAAATCGGTCAAATCGTTGACGAATTTGCCGGCCTCGGGAATGGTCCCATCCAGGAACCTTCGCAGGGCCTCCCGGCCGCGAGCCTCGCGCACGTCGATCTGCTGCTTCGTGATGAATTCCTGCAGGCGGTCGCAACGAATACGCCCCGGCAGCTCGAACGGGACGAAATCCTCATCGGACACTTCCGCCATGAGCTTGTCATGCGTGCTATCGCCGATCTTGTACGGACTGCCATGCTCATAGTGGAAGAGAAGCTCGGCCCGCATGAACCGCGGCTGCCCGTGGCAATCCCGGCAGATCTGGAAGTACTTCTGGTAGCGGCTCTCCTGGCGCAGAAAACTGGTGAAGACCGTGAAGGTCAGATCGGTGGAGAGGTAGTCGGCCAGCCGGGCCTTGAACTGCTCGTAGGCCCTTGGGTCAATTGTCGCTTCGTTGTAGAGGCAGTGCATGTAGCCGCTGTTATGCGTTACGACCGTCACCCTCTCGTTGCGCAGGGCCCGCTGGGCCTTGTGAGAGATCTCGGTGCCGTTGAACCACATCGCCCTGGTGACAAGCCGGCGGTTATTGGTCAGGATGCCGTCCTGCAGGTCGATGAAGTTCTGCGAGTGCAGCGGCGTGAGAATCATGTAGACATCATCCAGGGGCACCCCCCCGACGATGAACGCCGCCGCGGCGTAGAGCGTGGCCAGCGAGACGCACTCCCCCGCCGCCTTGGCGTAACCCGGTTTGAGCCGAAAAGCGTCCATCGCCTCGACGGTCTCGGTCTTCCAGTACGGGATGATGTCGGTCGTGTACCTGTCGAGCCCGAAATGCCGGCGAATATCGACGTCGAAATAGTACTTGTCGCCCTCGTAACCGAACAGGGCGTTACTCTGGGCAATCTGCTGCGGCGAGAGATACGGCTCGAACCGTTTCAACTCGGTACTCTTATCGGTCAGACCCCACGTCTCCAGGTCGAGGTTGAAATCGAACTCGTCCATGATGAACTGCCGCAGGCGCATCAGCCTGCGGTAGCTGCCTTTACCCCCCAGCTTCCGGAACGATTCCAATTCCCGCCACTTCCAGATGACCGGGCTCATGATATTCGCGAGCACGAGGCTGTAGATCAACTCCGGAAAGACGAAGACCTCCATGTCGGACAGGGTGATGGCCGACGAGTACTTCTCGATGTCCCTTGCTTCCATATCTCCTATTCCCTTGCAACGAGCCCGGTCCCATTTTCCTTTGTCGGCAGACACACCGGCCGGCAAGGGGTAAAGGCCGTCGCAAATGAAGGCATTATACCAGTATAGTGTCGCCGGGTGGACCTTGTTCCTTACCCGGAATCAAGATGAGTGGATTCGCGGCGTCCACAGACTTTATGCAGTTCACAGGCGTGGGATTGAGGCCGGTGGCAACCACCTCGCGCACGCACGCTCGTCGAAGGCCGGACTGCGGGACGGCTCGATCAAGCCGATCCTCCGGCGCACGCGGGCCAGATCCACCCGGCCGTACACATGACCGCCGACGCGAACGGACCCGGCGCTGGGCCACATGTAGCCGCCCAGAACTGACAAGAGCGTCGATTTGCCCGAGCCGTTCGGACCGAGGATCGCGCAGCAGGTTCCCGGCACCACCTGCAAAGAGATGTCCGCGAGGATTGCGTGTCCCCGCCGCATGACACTCACGTCTTGAAGTTATATGGCATAGGCATTCATATGCCCCGAGATGATAGTCGGATTCAGGGCCGAATGCACGTTTCTGTTCATGGACTCATCGCCGTCACAGGTCAATCGCCGGTCTGGTCCCGTCGCAGGCTCTCAGGGGCTCTGCCCCTGCACCCCCGGCATTTGCCGCTTTCGGCCAATAGCATGATGTGAAAGCGAGGGTAGGGTGCGTATCACGCACCGTTCGGCTCATCAATCGCGATCCACGCTACTACTGCGACGGCGAGGCCCAGGAGCAGCGGGCCGACCGTAATGATTATTGAGGGCCGCAGCGGTTTCATACGCTAGCGATGATTCACAGTCTATATGAGTCGGTAAACACAGACTGTTGCCTTCTGCATAAAGAGTTCCCGCCTCTTCTCACGTTCTTGCATTTCCTTCCCAACACTTCCAAGCTCAGGACCGAGGGTTCTTCTGTGTCTCCTGGAGCCCCTTCATTCCGAAATCACGGCCTCATTGTAGAGCCACGGCACCAGAAATGGAGAGAGGCATTTTCGAGACAAGAGTCGGTCATCAGTGCGTCCCCGGTCTCGCGTCCTCTGTGGTTAGGCGGTATCGTCATCAACCCGTCTTCCTGTGTCGTCTTCTGATGGAATGCTTCAGCTCCAAGCCGGCTGCGAGGACCTCCCGGGCCTTTTCGTACACGGGCGCCAACTGCTGGGGCACCGAATCCGGCGTGGTGGCTTCCAACAGCAACAACGGCAATGGCCTGTCGATCGCCTCCTGGAGTCGAAGGAGGTGCTCGATCGTGAGACTCCGTTTCTTGTGGGCGACGCGACTGATGAAGGACTCGCTCAGTCCCATGCTATCGGCAATCTGCCGCAACGTCATGCCTCGCGATTGAAGGTGCTTGACGAGATCGGCAGACAAATTCGCTTCGATCTGTCTTCTTTGCGTATCCAACGGATGACTCCTGTATGGGTCTTCGCAAGAACTGCTTCTGTTTCTGCTCTACCCATCGCCACGTTCCGGCTTCTTATGTCTCTTGGCTCGCTCGCAGGCCTTGAGAGCGTAGCAGGCAATGGCCACCTTCAGGCAGATCTCATTCACGATTCTCTCCGACTCCTCCTTTGTCAGCGAGTGTTCCAATTCCTGCAAAGCCCGCTCGATCTGCCCTTCATAATCTTCACGTCCGAGAAACTCACACGATCTCAGGCGTTCCAGAAACTCCCGGGTCTTAGCGATGAAATACCGCCTCTGGGCGTCAAAGCCAAACCCGTGACCGCTACGTTTCTGACCTGACAATTCGAACGCCTCCTTAAGTTTATCAGTGACTTGCCCATAGGGCAAGCCTCTTTCCGCTTTCTTGAACGCTTTTTTTTGTGGCCTGCTGGCATCCCGCGTCTCAGGTTCTCCGACAAGGCGTGCCACCTACCCATTTCGGATCTTCTCCCAATACCTCCAATCTCTGAGCCGAGGCCTCTTCTGCGCTTCTCAGGGCCCGCTTGTTTCACATTCACGCCCCATCGTAGAGCCGCGGCGGCAGAAATGTAAAGAGCAATCTGCGAAAGAGCGAGCCATACAAAAAAGAACCCGCAGACTGCGCGGATTTCGTAGATTCAAGGTGGGTACATCTGCACGAATCGGCGAAATGAGGACAGACTGCCCTTCTCCCTGCTGGTATCCGCAAAGCGGAAAACGCAAGGACCCCTCTATTGATGATGGATGAAGGATGATTGATGATTGAGTAGACGGCGTCGCTACAAACAGCCGCTATCAGCCGTTCGCCGACCGGAGGGAATCTCGTCGAGAATCCGCCGGAGGTCACCCTCGGTCGTGACCGGCTGGTGGCAGGCGTAGTTCTCGCAGACGTAGGCGGCGGCATGCCCGTCGACAGACACGAGATTCTCAACAAACGGCACCACTTCCGCGAGAGTCTCGGCCCCGGCATCGGTCGCGCGGAGCAGCAGGGACGCATGGGGCAGGAAGTGCCGGCGGACCTCGTCTATCAACGGCTGTGCTTCCGTGGCAACGCCGGCGATGACGATCTCCTGCGACGGCCCCAGTCGGTAATCCAGGGCCGCGAGCAGGGCCGTCAGGCTGGTCGGGGATTCGGCCATTTGCCGGGAGAACTTGCGCAACGCCTTTTCCCCCTCTTGCGTGAACCGGTCCTCCATCAACAGCCTGCCGAGTTTGAGCAATACCAGTGCCGCGATCGAGTTGCCGCTGGGAACGGCCCCGTCGTAGCTCGGCTTATCGCGGCTGATCAATCGCTCGGTGTCGCGGCCCGTCATAAAGAAACCGCCTCCGGCACGGTCCGCAAACAGCGCGATCATCCGGTCCGCTACCGTCCGGGCCTCCTTCAGCCACTGCACCTCGAAGGAGGCCTCGTACAGGTCGATGAGGCCCAGGGTCAGAAAGGCATAGTCATCGAGAAAGGCTTTTTCGAGGACGCGTCCGGCCCGGAAGTATCGCCTCAACCGGCCCTCGGGCCGCAAGAAGTCGAGGATGAACGCCGTCGCCCTGCGCGCGGCTCGCGTGTACCCGGGCTCACCAAGCACCGCCCCGCCGTACGCCAGGGCCGAGATCATCAGCCCGTTCCAGGAGACGATGACCTTGTCATCGGTGTCGGGCCGGGGCCGCGTGTTTCGCTGCGCGAACAACCGCCGCCGACCGGCCGCCAAATCCGCCTCGATCCTCTGTGGGGTCCTGCCGAACCTCCTGGCAAGCTCGTCTATCGAAGCCGCGACGTGCAAGACGCTCTCGTTGTCCTCGAAGTTGCCCTTGTCCGACACGCCGTAGTAGCTGCAGAAGATGCTCACCTGCGGCTCGACCAGGATCTTCTCGATCTCGTCCCGCGTCCAGACATAGAAGGCCCCTTCCCGCCCCTCGCTATCGGCGTCCTGGCCCGCATAGAACCCGCCCTCGGCGCCGGTCATATCGCGCAGGACGTAGTCGAAGATGTCCCGCGCCACTGCCGCGTAGACCGGCTTCTTCGTGGCTTGATACCCCTCGACGTACACCCTGCTCAGCAACGCCTGGTCGTAGAGCATCTTCTCGAAATGAGGAATCAGCCATTGGGCGTCGGTCGAGTAGCGATGAAAGCCGCCGCCGAGATGGTCGTGAATCCCGCCGCCCGCCATGGCTTGCAGTGTCTTCTCCACCATCTGCAACGCCGCGCCGTCGCCGGTCCTGTGCCAGTGATTCAGGAGTGCCATCAGCATGGTCGGCTGCGGGAATTTCGGCGCCCCGCCAAGACCGCCGTGAGCGTGGTCGAAATGCTCGGAGAGAATCACGAATGCGTTCCTCAGCAGCTCCGGCGTGAGCGTCTCTTCCGGGCCCGTCTCGACCGGTCTGCCCAGAGCTTCGGTGAGGGCCTGCGCCGACTCCAATAGCGCGTTGCGCCGTTTCCTCCAGGCCTGTGCGATGGTCCGCAGCACCGGCTGGAAGCCTGGCCGGCCGAAGACGCTTTTGGGCGGGAAGTAGGTGCCGCCATAGAAGGGCTTGCCGGCCGGTGTCAGAAAAACCGAGAGCGGCCAGCCGCCCATGCCGGTCATCATTTGCACCGCCTTCATATAGGTCTCATCGATGTCCGGCCTCTCCTCGCGGTCCACCTTGATCGAGACGAAGTCCCGGTTCATCAATTCGGCAATTTCCTCATCCTCGAAGCTCTCACGCTCCATCACGTGACACCAATGGCACGTGGAATAACCGACGGAAAGAAAGACCGGCTTGTCTTCGTCTCGCGCCCGCTCGAACGCCTCCTGACCCCAGGGATACCAATCTACCGGATCGTGGGCGTGCTGCAACAGATAGGGGCTCGTCTCCTCGATGAGCCGATTCGTGTGCCTGGATGTTGTCTGTTCCCTGGCCATTTCACTTGCCCTTGATCAATCGTCCGGCAGTTGCGGTTGCGCGGCTGGCCTCGGTCGTCTGTCGTTACCCGCCGTCCACCGGCTAGGGCCGGCAACGACTCCTATCTATACCTGACCACCACACCCCGGTTCCGGAGCCGTGCCGTGGGCTTTCTCTCTTTGCCAGCTTTTCTTAGTCCAAGACTCATACGGATTAGGGAAAATTCTTGCGCGGCACAGACTTCGTCGTCCTGAGGCAAAGCCGAAGGATCTGGCTCCCGGATAAGACGTTTCTCCCGTTCGTAGCCCAGATCCTTCACGGCGCTGCGCTTCGTTCAGGATGACACACGGGGCGCGAGAATTATTCATAATCCGTATCAAAGCTACAGGTCTCGAACTCTTCTGGCTTTAGGGAATTCCCTCGTATAGAATGTCCCCGCAGGATGAACGAGATTCAGCAAAGACTGGCCTTGATCGACCATCAGCTTGCCGGGCGAACGCTGCCGAGCCGCCTGGTGAGCAAGGCGCCGCTGTTCTTTCCGGCCGTCGGGCTCATGGCCGGCATCCTGGCGCAGAGCAGGCTCTCGGAGAATTCGACCGACCCGGCCTCTTCGACCGGGGTATGGCTCTGGCTCATTCTCCTGTTGTGCATAGCGGCGGCCGTGTCAGTGTACTTCGCACGGAGCCGACAAAATCCTCGGCCTGAAACGCTTGCCTGTGGTCTGCTTCTGTGCTTCGCCTGCCTGGGCGCCATCCGTCTGCTGGCGTTCGAGAGGGCTGTCCCACATGACATCCGCCACCTGGTCGGCCGGGACCGTGTCCTCGCCACGGTCCGTGGCCGCATCCTCACCCGGCCATACCAGGCACGGCAGGACTGGTGTTTTGCCCCGTTCGTCTACGCGGACCCGTCCAGCGCCTTCTACCTGAGATTGGACCAGCTCAAAACGGCTGCCGGCTGGGAGCAGGTCACAGGCACGATTCGCGTACAGGTGGACGAGCCGACCCCCAATCTGAAAATCGGCGACTCTATTCGGGCCTATTGCTGGCTACACCGGTTCGAGGGGCCGACCAATCCTGGCCAGTTCAATCTGGCCAGGTATCTCAGGCTCCGGAACATCTACGTGGGAGCATCCGTGCCGGCACGAGAGGCAATCGAGGTAGGTGACGACCCGCCACGGGACACGTCGATGAGCCTGCGCCGGCGCTTCACGGATGCGGCCGCACGCGGCCTGCTGGACCAGCCAACGTCGGACACACCAGGCGAAGCGCTGCTCGAGGCGCTGCTCCTCGGCGAGAGGCGCAATATCGACCGCGACACCTACGAGGCGTTCCGCCAGACGGGCCTGCTCCATCTGGTCAGCCTCTCGGGCATGCATCTGAGCATTCTCGTCCTCATCGTGTGGTGGTTCTGCAAGGTCGCCGGACTCACCAAGCCGGGCCGCGCGGTTGTCTGCGTCCTCGCGACCGCCGCGTTCCTGCTGGTCGTCCCGCCCCGGGGACCGACACTGCGGGCCGCGGTGATTGTCTGGGCCTTTTGCGCCGCGATCCTCCTGCGGCGTCGCACCAGCCCGCTCAACTCCCTGTCTCTGGCCGCTCTCATTCTCCTACTGCTGCGGCCGACACAATTGTTCGAGCCCGGCTGGCAATTGTCATTCGCCGCCGTGGCGGGAATCCTCGCACTGACCCCAAGGATAGAGGATCTCATCCATGCAGGAGCCTACAACTGGTTTGACTCTGCAGAAGGCGGGACCAGCCGTTCAATGCGTTTGGTGAAAGGTTTGGGCCGGGTGCCGGTCAAACTGCTCGCCGTGGGCTTTGCGGCGTGGCTCGGCGGCGCCGGCATTCTTCTCTACCATTTTCACAGCATCACGCCGCTCGCGAGCCTCTGGACCGTATTGGCCGCACTGCCGGTGACTGCGATCCTGACCTTGGGCTTCCTGAAAATCCTCCTGTCCTTCCTCCTGCCCACCTTGAGCATCCTCCTGGGCCACCTTCTTCACCTCTTCGCGGGCCTGCTTATCTGGATGGTCAAAACCATGGCACAGATCGACTTCTCCTATATTCTGATCGGCCATGTGCCTCTGGTGCTGATTGTCCTGTACTATATTCTGATCCTGTTCGCCGGCTTCGCATCTCTGCGTCGCCCCGCCCTGAAGAAGGGCATTTGTGCGGCCCTGGCGCTGATGCTGATAGTATCCCTGGGCGTCCTGAAGTGGCAGCGAACGCACCGCGATCACCTGAGCATCACCTGTCTCGACGTGGGCCACGGTCAGGCGCTCCTGGCCCGGTTGCCGGGCAGAACCAACATCCTGTTCGATGCCGGCTCGCTGTACCGCGATGACGTAGGAACGCGCATCGTCGTACCGTTCCTCGACTATATGGGGATCAGGCGGCTGCACGCGGTCGTCGTAAGTCACCACGACCTCGACCATATCAACGGCATTCCCGAGACCGTGGACCGCCGGCGCATCGGCTGCGTATACGTTGACGAGACCTCTTTTCCCCAGACGCAGCGCACGGCGACGGCGGAACTGCTCATGCAGCACCTCACGGAGCGACACGTCGACGTGGCACAACTCCCCCGGACGATAACCGTCGGCTCAACACAGGTTCACGCGCTGTGGCCGGGGGCCAAAGCAGCGGCGCTGCAGGGCCTCAGCGATAATGACAAATCCCTCGTATGCCTGGTCGAGTTCGCCGGCAAGAGGGTCGTCCTGGGCTCGGATACCGAGAAACTCGCCCAACGGGAGATCTTGAGGCTGCACCCTTCGCTGAAAGCCGATGTAGTCATTGCGCCCCACCACGGCTCAACCAGAACGCTGGAGGAGCGCTTTCTCAGACAGTTGGAGCCGGCCACGCTCGTATGCAGTTGCGGCAGGACGGATTATGAGCGCGGACGTGTCGCGAAACCGGCGCCGGGCTCAAGGCGATTCGTTACTGCCAGAGACGGGGCGATAACCGTTTGCATTGACAAAACCGGTGTGGTAGAAACCTCCACGTATGTTGCACGTCCCGCACCATACGCGAGTCTGCGAAACGCGCAGTCCGAACCACGTACGACCGACGAAGGAGGTTGAACGCGTGCAAAGGACCCTCGGAGCCCTGCTCGTCGCTACCCTGCTCCTTGCCACGCCGGCAACCATGGCACACGCGGAAACCGGCAGCTCAAAGCCTGCCGCGCACCCAGAACCGAGGGTCGATTCGAGCGACTTCAGCTTCTATCGGCGCTCGAGCACGACGGAGCCTTGCCCGCTCACCAGCGCCGGGCAGGTAAGCAACGTAATCCTTTGTATCGGCGATGGCATGGGCGTGAACCAGGTCGCCCTGGCGAGGATGAAAGCCGCCGGCCTCGGGGGTAAGCTCCACATGGAGAGGCTGCCGGTGTCCGGTTCGGTTCAGACCCATTCGGCGAACTCCCGCGTGACGGATTCGGCCGCCGCCGGTACCGCGCTGGCGACCGGCGTCAAGACCAAGAACGGCACGATCGGAATGAGTCCCGAGAAGCAGGAGTATTGCACCATCCTGGAAGCGGCAAAGGCCACAGGGATGGCGACCGGTCTGGTTGCGACATCGTCCATCACCGACGCGACGCCGGCATCTTTCGGCGCGCATGTGAAATCCCGCAGGATGGAGGACAGGATTGTCGAGCAACTGCTCGGGGTCCCCAACGCAGACAATCGCGCTGGGGGATCCCGCGCCAACAAGGTGGACGTACTGCTCGGTGGTGGCAGGAAGTTCTTCCTGCCCTGGTTCGATGCGAACAGTGCCCGCCGGGACCGTATGAGCCTGCTCGCCGCAGCCAGGAACGCGGGGTATAAGTACGTCGAAACGGCCGAAGAACTACAGTCGATTCGCCATCGGCCGTTGCTCGGGCTGTTTCAACTCGACGCGCTGACAACCCTTCCGCCGGAACCGAGCTTGGCCCTGCTCACGGAAAAGGCAATCCAGGCCCTCACACACGCGAACGACGCCAACGATGACAGCGAAAAGGGCTTTTTCCTGATGGTCGAGGGCAGCCAGATTGACTGGGCGTGTCATGCCAACGATGCCAAGGCCGCCATCAGGCAGATATTGCTTTTCGACCAGGCGGTGAAAGCGGCCGTCGATTTCGCCTTGAGGGATGGACACACCCTGGTAATCGTGGTGGCTGACCACGAGACCGGGGGCCTGACGCTCGTCGGAGGCGGCGACGAAGACAAGGGAGATGCCGAGTTGACTGTCCACTGGTCCACGAGAGGTCACACGGGCTCGCCGGTGCCCATCTACGCCCTCGGGCCGGGCGCCCAGCGGTTTGCAGGCGTCTGCGACAATACGGATATCCCCAAGAGAATCGCGCTATTACTCAACATCCGACCCTTTCCCAGGCCCGCCAAATGGGCAGAAAACAGACCACTATCCGAGTGAGTGCGACCGATCACCTGAAAGTGGAAGTCGGCCGTCGGGTCCGTCGGGGCGACAGGATACACGACGGCCCCGAGACAGACGGGCCGGCAACGGCCCCGCTATCAGGGACCATCAAAAGCATAGACTTCGATCCTGGCAGCCACGAATTCGTGATCGTGATCGCGCCGAGGGCCTGAATACGGGCGCGACAATATTTTGGGGCGGGGCAAGCGCCCTTGGTCATGCCGGGCAAAGCGAAGCGTCTGGTCGGACATTGGGTAGGGGCGAATAGTGGTTCACCCCTACTGCCTATCTGCATAGCCTGCCACGGAATTTGATCGCACACGAATGCAGGGACCCGGCTGCGAGACACCATCCCAATGAGTTGCCGCGCCGCCGGGCGGCACGACCAGACTTTCAACCGTGGGCGCACCGAATGGTCCAGCCCGACGGAAACGCACCAACAGGGCAGTTTGTCGGTGCCACCTATAGCCGCCCCGATCCTACTGGCATGGGCGGCTAGTGCGAGGCGGCGACGCTGCGCTGCCGCATGTTCACGACGATTTCCACGCGGCGGTTCTTGGCCTTGCCGGCGGACGTCGTGTTCGGCGCGATCGGCCGGGCCGGCCCGCAACCGGTGGCACGAATCTGACTCTCCGCAATCCCGTGCTGAATCATGTACCGGGCGACCGACAGGGCACGCTGTGCCGATAGTTCCCAGTTGTCCTTCCATGAGGACTTGCGAATCGGGTCGGTATCCGTGTGGCCGACCACGTCAATCTCTTTGCCCGAGTACTTCTGCTTGACGACGGAGAGGATGTGGTCGAGTTCGGTACTGGTGGCGTTCTTGAGCGTGGCCTTGCCGGAATCGAACAGAATCGTATTCGGCAACGTCACGGTAATCGTGCCGGCGGCGGGATCGAACTTGACATCGTAGTCGTCCCCAAAACCGCTTGCCTCGGCAGGTGTCTTGTTCAGCTCATCGATCTGGCGTTTCAACTCATCGATCATCGCCTGGTCCTGGGCAACACGATTCGCCAGGTCCTGTCGCTCGGCCGCCAGATGCTCGTACCGGCCCTTGAGATTCTGATGCTCGACATTGAGATTGTCATATCTCTGCTTGTAATCGGTACAGCCGGACATCACAGACACGGAAACGATGCATACGAGGGGAATAAGGAGCTTTCGAGTGACCAATTGCATGCGGCACCTCCCTGCAAGAGACAAATCCAACCTGCCGCGTCATCGGTAGAACATCAGGTTGACGCGGGCTAAAATCCAATCGTGGAGAATCATAATAGTTAATACGGCTAATGACAAGAAGGGACCATAGGGAATCTGGCGAATTTTTTTGAAAATCATTTGAAAAAGTGCCCAACCCAGCCCGAAGAACGGTGCGATAAAGAAGGCAATTACGACCATTACCGGTCCTACCACCGCCCCGGCGGCACCCATCAGATGCACGTCGCCTAGTCCCATGGCCTCTTTGCCAAAACCTAGAGTGCCCAGGATCCGGGTCACCCATACGACGGCACAGCCGATGAAGTAGCCGAATAGACTCCCGAGAAAGCCGGCGGCAACGGGATGCGACAGGACATCGCCCCACCACTGCACCCGCGCGAGAATCGCGAAGGCCAGAATCGAGCAGACGATGATCGGCGTCAAAAAGACGACCTCCCGCAGTGATTCGAGACGATGGTTGAACTCGGGCTCATCAGCTGGGTCTGTATCCGCGGGTGGAAACGCGGAATCGGCCTTTTCCGGCATAGCGAGCCGGTCCCGCTGCTCCGGAACATCCGATTCGTAACTCCTTTTGAGAAAACCGGTTCGGACCAGAAGCCAACTTATGCCCAGCCCGATAAGCCCGCCCAGTGCCAGGGCCCCCGTCCGCGGCGAAGCAAGCGGCAGCAGCGAGTAACGTGCAATCGTCCCCGGGTCGATGACGTACCCACCGAGGGCCGAGCCGATCAAGCCGGCCGCCGTGACAAACCAGCATATCGAAAGTGGAATAATCCATAGCTCCAGGTCAATCCCGGATGCCGCGACAAACGCCGACAGCAGGATAAGATGGAGAACATAGATGAACCAGGTACCTTCAGCGTACGCGCTCAGTCTGATGCCGGTGTGAAAATAGATAAGATACAGGCCCAGGAAGACCGAGCCCGTCAACAACTCAATGATGAAGTACCGGGGTGAGATCGGCGCTTTGCAGTGGCGACACTTTGCCCTTAGAGCGATCCAGGAGAGCAGCGGGATATTATCATAGAACCGGATGGCCCGGCCGCAATGCGGACACGAAGACCCCGGATGCACGAGGGACTTCTCACGCGGCAAGCGATAGATCACGACGTTCAGGAAGCTGCCGATGCAGCAACCGAATGCAAAGATGAAGAAAGCCAATATCCACGCTTGTGGCGTCACGTCGAATCCTTTGAACTGATGATGGATGATCGATTATTGAAGACCGTCCGACCTCTTCCATCAATCATCAGTAGTCCTTAATCAATCTTCTGGGCCTTGCGATTGACCGCCCCCGCCACTTTCACCGGCAGGGCAAACAGGCGGATGAAGCCCTTGGCATCCGTCTGATCGTATTCCGCGCCCATCTTGAAGCTCGCCAGGTCCACCTGGTAGAGGCTATTGGGGCTCTTCATCCCCGCCACGATACAGCGGCCTTTGAAAAGTTTGAGCCGGACCTCGCCGGTGACGTTCCGCTGCGTCACATTCACGAACGCGTCGAGGGCCTCGCGCAGCGGGCTGAACCACAGGCCGTAGTAAACCATCTCCGCATACTTCAGAGCCACCTGCTGCTTGTAGTGCATCGTTTCTCTTTCGAGGGTCAGGGTCTCCAGTGCCTGGTGAGCGGTCATCAAAATGGTCCCGCCCGGCGTCTCGTACACGCCTCGCGATTTCATGCCAACGAGGCGGTTCTCGACGATATCCACCTGCCCCACGGCGTGCTTACCACCCACCAGGTTCAGCGCCTCAACGAGCCGGACCGGGTTGGTCAGCCGGCCGTCCAGCTTCACAGGGACACCCTCATGGAAACCTATCGAGACATAATCCGGCTTGTCCGGCGCCCGGGAGACAGGATTCGAAATCACGTACAGGTCGTCCCTCGGCTCGTTGGCGGGGTCTTCGAGGTCCGCGCCCTCGTGGCTGATGTGCCACAGGTTGCGGTCCCGCGAATAAATCTTCTTCTTGCTCTGCTCGATGGGGATTTTGTGCTTTTTTGCATAATCCACCGCCGCTTCTCGCGAGGTCAGCGTGAACTTCGGGTCTTTCCACGGCGCGATAATCTTGAGCGTCGGATCGAGCGCCAGGTAGGTCACTTCGAACCGCACCTGGTCATTGCCCTTGCCCGTGGCTCCGTGCGCGACGCCCGTCGCCTTCTCCGCGTGGGCCACTTCGACCTGGTGCTTCGCAATGAGCGGTCGGGCAATGCTCGTGCCCAGCAGGTACCCGCTCTCATAGACCGCTCCGGCCTTCAGCAGCGGCCAGAGGTACTCCTCCACGAACTCGCGCCGCAGGTCCTTGATCACACACTTGACCGCCCCGCTTTCGAGGGCCTTCTTCTTGATCCCCGCCAGCTCGTCGCCCTGCCCCAGCTCGGCCGCAAACGCAATGACCTCGTATCCATAGGTCTCTCTCAACCACGGCAGGATCACGCTCGTGTCCAGGCCCCCGCTGTACGCCAGCACCACTTTCTCGTTCTTCGCCATAGCCAATCCTTCAAGCACCGATCACACAGAAAGCCGGATTATACGAACGCGCGAACGGCAATTCAACGAAATAAGCAAAGCCGCAAACGCGAGGCAGACACAGGATCAATAGGTGGCACCGTCAAGCGCAGCTTGGGGGGTTGATGCGGCCCATGTCCGACTGACACTGGGGAGAACATGGAGCATTCGACTCGCCGGAGAAGCTCTTGATTCGTGTCAGACTCCGTCACGCCTTCGACGGCCCCATGGCCTTTGGCGCCGGCGGCGAGATCTCTTCCTTATCCGGGGACTCGGCATCGGGCATTTTGCGACCAAGTCTCTCGTAAGTTGCCTGTAATTCGCGCTGGAATGCCTCCGGCGTCATGGCCTCGACATGGCCATCCAGGAACAGGACGTTGATCTTGTCCTTGCTGAACTCGGGGTTCTCATAGACGACGATATTGTGGTAGTCTGCGGCCGTGGTCTGCCCGGAGATATACAGATAACTCGGGCCGGCGAAATCCTTGGGTTTGTGCGGGGACTCAAGGATCTTGGCGTTGCCGTAGTAGGACTTCGCGTCCTCCAGACTGGCCGGAAGATTCCCTTGATGCTCGTCCGCGTACATGATCAGGGCGAGCCCTATCTGTTTCAGGTTCGACATGGAAACCACGCTTCGGGCCTGCTCGCGCGCCCTCACCAGAGCCGGCATCATGATTCCCGCCCCCAGGGCCACGCCGGCTACCGGCATCGGACCGGTCTCAATGCCAGACCCACGATAATACAAGTGAATCCCGTCCGGACCAAAGTACCTGTAACAGCACGAGGGCTGCACGTCCTTGGTGATTTCGGTCAGCGACGGCAGCATGACGGGCAACTTGATGCCGGCCTGCATGGCGACCATCGTCAGCATAGGCCAAACCTGCTGAAGCTGCATCACCGTTTGATTCAACTGCACCTGTGAATCCGTGTAGGAGAGACTGATGAGGTTCTTGGGCAGCTCGGCCGCGACCTTCTGGTAGCCCGGCGCGTCCAGGAGAGACTTCGCCTCGGCGTCCTTCGACACGAGTTGCTTGACACCCAGATCGCACAATTCCGCATTGGACCCAATGACGACATGGTCATTCGCGACCGACCAACTCGGCATGACGCCCAGCATCGCCAGCGGCGCGGCGGCCCAGACGTGTACCGTCCGCCCGCCCTCGCGGCTGCGCGAATCGATCTGAAGGTTGCCGTTGGCTCTCGCGCTGGCGAACTCACCCAGGGCCGTCACGGTTTTTTCGAACAACTCCACGTCCCTCAGCTTCGCCACGGCCACGAATCCTCCCCGCGGCGCTTCCGGCATCGTACCGACGGGCAACGAATAGAACAGCGCCGGACCGCCCAGAGAGGCGAGCAAGTCGTCGCGAATCCGCACCTTGATCTCGGACTCCACGGCGGCGATGGCCTTCTGGGCCGCCGCATAGGCCTCGTCCGGCGAAGTCGTCCTCAGGGCATTCATGACCGTGTCATACAGGCCCGTGATGTCCCCGTTGATTGCCGTGGCTGTCACGGCGCGAACGTCAACCGCACGGAACCATTCCGGGTTTACGGACTTGAAGGCGGCAAACACACCCGTCGCCGGCGTGGGCAGCTCGAGAATGACACGGCCCACCACATCCGATTCGGCAAAACCAAACCTGGCCGTCAGCGTCTTGAGATCGCTGAAGCCAAGCCCCTTCAGGAACGCGAGCACCTGATTCGCTTCCTTCTCGCCACCTTCCTTGCGGACCAGCGCGCCGGCCAGCGACCAGAGCTTCTGGTAGTCGTAATACACGACCAGGGCATCACCATGTGCCGGGAGTTTCCCCAACGACACAGGCACGGCCGCACGCGGGTTACCCAGGTATTTCGCGACCGCTCCGCGCGCGTCGTTCACGGCCAGAATCAGGTAGTCGTCCACCCAGCCCCAGTACACATGTTCCTTGCCTTTGAGGCCGTGCATCTTGCGCGAGCCGACCTCGGTATCGACGATTGCTTCCGTTTCGACCATGGCCTCCAGCTTGCTCACGGCGTCCGTCAATTCCGCCTTGCGGCCCCCCGCTTCCAGGATGGCAAAGACACAGACGGGCGGCCGTCCTTCTTTCGGCTCGACCTGCGCAACGCCGAAAACAACCGGCCGGCTCAACACCAGCCGGGCATAGTCGAGCACCATGTCAATCTTCTTGGGAAGATTCGGGTCCTCGCCCTCCTGTTGGGCCTTGGCCAGCAGTGCGGTCCTGATCGACCGACAGAAGCTCCGCACGCCCTGGTCGTTCCAGATCCGGCCCAGGGCCGTCTTCTCGAAATCCCCCTTCAGCGCATCGCCGCCGCTGGTGGCCACGAAGCCGATTGTCTCGTCCGGCAGCCGTTTCGTCAATTCCGCCGCCGCCGAGCCGGCACCGGCAGCCCGTGCTGCCGAAAAGGCCAAAAGAACCAACAAGAGGACCCCCACATACGAAGCTGGACGCGATTGAACCATGACGATCTCCCTTCATATGGATAGAACCGCACTTCAACACAGGCCATTATACAGATGTCCCTCCCTCTTGTCTATCGCACCATTGCCCTGCCTATGCAGGCAAGCCAAACGATTGGCGGGCAGCCCTGCGGAAGGCCCGACACCTGTTCTGTGCGTCCAAGGCGGAATCCCTGTCCGCCGACTCGCCCGAATAGCGAAAGCTCGCTGCAAAATCAGACAGATACGCCAGGTCCTCACGAAACCTTTCCCATCCGAGTTCCAGATCAAGCACGTGGTCGAGCAGCGCCGCAAGGTCGTGCGTCTTCCCAAACGCCACATCCGCCTCACACAGACGAGCTTTGAGATACTTCTCGGCACACTGCTGAGCGTGGAAACAGACCGCATCATAGTTTGGGCAGACCGTCACCTGACATTCGCGCTCCATGACCGCGAAGTCACCTTCCGCCTTGGCGACCCACTCAGCGGTGGTCGGCTTCATAGAGCACCTTCCCCTGGCCAAGGATTTCGCGCATGAACGAATCGCCCATCTCTGCTCGCTCGCGCACCTTCTCCGGCGTTCGGACCAGCAGGTCCATCGGGAAACTTGGCCGCAATTTCATCCGAATCTCGACCGATTTATCCACACTGCGGCCCTCGAAAGACGCGATGACCAGAATATCGACATCCGAGTCCGGCGAGGGTGTGCCGCGAGCATAGGATCCAAAAAGGATTACCCTATCGGCGCCGAACTCCTCCCCGACCCTCCGCCCAAACTCCTCTATTTGGTCCATCGCCACTATTTGCCCCGGCGGTTCGGATCTCCGTGCGTCCGCTTCGATCATCACGCCCTCCCGCCGGGCGATTTCGAGAATGGGTCGTCCGTCGCCGCTCTCCCACTCCCGCTCCCCACACGGAATCGGCTCGATGCGGATGTCAGCATGAAGTGTTGTCTCCCAGAGCTTCATGACCGTGTCGAAATCCCGTCCGGCGTCGAACTCCCGAGCAATGACAACCAGATCAATGTCGCTGTATTGATCCGCTTCGCCTCGCGCGAACGATCCAAAGAGAACTGCTCTCTGGGCGTGGATGCCGACCGCAGGCAGCGCGGCAAGATATTGCCTCACCGCATTTATAACTGCGCTTTCAACCACTGCATGGTCTCCATTGCTTTCTGGAGTTGCTGTCTTGCGCGAGCGGAGTCGATCGTCACCTGCTGTGAATCCGGGTAACGGCCCTCCAGTTGAAAGGCATCGAACTTCCGCAAGCATTGCTCCTGCTCATCGTTCGGTTTCAACCCCGCGAGTTGGGCCAATCGAACGAGATTGTGGTTACGAGGCGGAATATCCCGCGTCCGGCGTGTCACGTGAGCCTTGAGCATTTTCTCCAGGGCCAGGTGGGCCAAGAACAGGCAATGTCTCAGGTGCCCCCCATCGAGCAATACCTCTGCCGCCGAAAGGTCTTCTGCAGAACCTGTCATCCAGTATTCAACCTGTTTCTCAACGTCCATCGATCCAGAACCATCAAAGAGCCTTCCACCTGACGACAATATAGGCACGGCTCATGCCGGAAAGCAACAGGCAAGTTTGTTTCGCGGTCAATCCGCCCAGTCGCACCGATACGACTCCGGCACCTCCTCCAGACACGAAAACACATCCTTCTCCGGAAACGCCGCGCGAGCTAGAGGCTGGACCAACA
>CAYFUB010000006.1:0-16120 GCA_964346195.1 uncultured Pirellulales bacterium | reverse complement strand
CCCCAACGCGATACATCGCGTTGGGGGGCCCCATGCGCAGCTTGGCGAGGGCGGCGTTATCGTGCGTAAGACCATCGCCAAGGCCTTCGGCCTTGACGCTGCCACCCGTCAGATCGCGGAGGCGCAGTTATTTCAGCTTCTCACACACCTTCTTAGAGGCTCTTAGGTTCCTAAGGTCCTTTTGAACATGTGAGGAAGTTCTCTTGATGAGCAGACATGCGACCCGCAGAGAGTTTCTGAAGGTGCTCGGGGCCAGCGTCTTCCTGGGGCCCTTGCGAGGGTGTTTCGGCACAGCCCGGATTCAGGCCCAGCCGAGGTCGGCCAAGCGGCCCAACATTGTGCTCGTCATGGCCGATGACATGGGCTACTCGGACATCGGCTGTTACGGCGGCGAGATTCACACGCCGAACCTGGACCGGCTCGCGGCCGGCGGGCTGCGGTTCTCCCAGTTCTATAATGCCGCCAGATGCTGTCCGACGCGGGCGGCCCTGCTGACCGGCCTGTATCCGCATCAGGCGGGCGTCGGGCATATGGTCGGCAACTACGGCTATCCCGCCTATCAGGGCTCTCTCAACGACCGTTGCGTCACGATTGCCGAGGCCCTCAGGCCGGCGGGGTATCACACGCTGATGGCGGGTAAATGGCACGTCGGCGAGAACCGGCCGCACTGGCCCACCGACCGCGGCTTCGACCGTTACTTCGGCCTCATCAGCGGGGCGGCCAACTACTTCGACATCTCCAAGACCAAGGCCGACGGCGTCGTGCGCAAAATGGCCCTCGACGACCGGCCCTATCAGCCACCGACGCAAGGCTTCTACATGACCGACGCCTTCAGCGACCACGCGGTGGAGTTCCTCGACAAGCACGGTCGGGACGAGCGGCCGTTCTTCCTGTACCTCGCCTACACGGCTCCGCACTGGCCCTTGCACGCCCGGCCCGAGGACATCGCCAGGTACAAAGGCACGTATCGCAAGGGCTGGGAGCAGCTTCGTGACGAGCGATACCGGCGCCTGGTCGAGATGGGGCTGATCAGCGCCGAGTGGGAGATGTCGCCGCGCGATGCGGAGTCCGCGCCCTGGCCGCAGGAGAAGGACCCGGAGCTGATGGACCTGAAGATGGCGGTTTACGCCGCCCAGATCGAGCGGATGGACCACGGCATCGGACGGGTGCTCGACAAGATCAGGGACCTGGGCAAGAAGGACAACACGCTGGTGATGTTCCTGGCGGACAACGGCGGCTGCGCGGAAGGCGGGCCGAGAGGCTTCGACAATCGCAGGAACGGCCTGCCGCCGGGCGGTGTGGACTCGTACATGAGCTACGGCCTGTCCTGGGCCAACGCGAGCAACACGCCGTTCCGCCGCTACAAGCATTGGGTCCATGAGGGCGGCATTGCCACGCCTTTCATTGCGCATTGGCCCGCTGTCATCAAAAACAAAGGCGCAATCACGCACGAGGTCGGCCACATCGTCGATGTCATGGCGACCTGTCTCGATGCCGCCGGCGTCACATACCCGAAAGAGCACGAGGGTACGGAACTGACGCCGCTCGCCGGCAAGAGCCTCCTGCCGCTCTTCCGCGGCAGGGGCCGGCAGGGTCACGACGCCCTTTTCTGGGAGCATCAGGGCAATCGCGCCGTGCGACGCGGCAGGTGGAAGCTGGTCGCGGCCCACGGCGGGCCGTGGGAGCTTTACGACCTTCAGGCCGACCGCACCGAGCTGCACAAGCCGGCGGCGAAGTACCCGGAGAAGGTCGAGGAGCTGAAGACCCTGTATGAAGCCTGGGCCGAGCGTTGTGGCGTGCAGCCTTGGCCGATCAAGAAACCCAAGGGCTGACCGTTCCATCGCGTCACAGATAACGAGCAACTCTCCGAGTATTTTCGAGAATATCAAACGCGTTCGTGCGACAACATCCGTGTGATACGGATTGTGAATGATTCTTGCGCTCCGTATGTCATCCTGAACGAAGCGCAGCGCCGTGAAGGATCTGGCCTACGAACGGGAGAAACGTCTCATCCGGGAGCCAGATCCTTCGGCTTCGCCTCAGGATGACGAAGTCTGTGCCGCGCAAGAACTTTCCCTAATCCGTATGACCGCCGGATAACGTCCCGGACGGCAATCAGGTGACAGTGCCAGGAACCGTGCATGGCGAAGAACCGACTGCTCTTCATCGACAACCTTCGCACCGTAATGATCGTACTGGTGATCCTGGTGCACCTGTCCGTCACCTATGGCGGCGAGGGGTCCTGGTTCTATAAGGAGCGGCCCGCCGACATGCTTACCATCACGGCCCTGTCCTTCTTCAACGCCGTCACCCAGTCCTACTTCATGGGCTTTCTCTTTTTCCTGGCCGCCTACTTCACACCCGGCTCCTATGACCGCAAAGGCCCGCGGCGGTTCCTGCGCGACCGCCTGCTGAGACTGGGCGTCCCCCTGCTTGTCTACGAGTTCGTGATTCATCCCCTGCAAGCCTACCCTCTCATCAAGGCGGGCGCCCTCAACATCGACGGCTCCTTTGGCGAGATGCTCGCCGGGTACTACACCTCGTTTCACATCGGCAGTGGTCCGCTGTGGTTTGTCGAGACCCTCCTCATATTCTCTTTCGTTTACGTGGGCTGCCGCCTGCTGCGTAACGACCCTCCAACTTCCGAAAGAAAGGACCCTCCCGGCAGCCTTGCGCTGATTGCTCTGGCGGCCGGTATGGGACTCGCCAACTTCCTCGTTCGGATCCGCCTTCCCATCGCCTGGAGTCTGGACCCTCTCAATTTGCAGCTTCCTTTCTTCTCACAATACCTTTGCATGTTCCCGCTCGGCATCGTGGCGTCCCGAAACGACTGGCTGGCACGCATGCCCCGAGCGACCGGCCGCCAATGGCTTGCCCTTGCCGTCGTTCTCATCGCCGTCATCTTTCCTCTCCTGTTCACGCTGGGCGGGGCGCTGGAAGGCGACGTCCGGAAGTTCCTCGGCGAGTTCCACTGGCAGGCCTTCGCTTACGCGATGTGGGAACAGCTTGTGGGCGTGGCCATGATCGTGGGACTGACCGTGCTGTTCCGCGAGCACCTCGATCGTCAAAGCTCGCTTGCTGGGGAGGCCGCCGCCGCCGGCTACGCGACCTATATCCTCCACACCCCCGTGCTCATCCTCGTCACGCTGGCGGTCCGGGACATCGAGCTGTACCCGTTGCTGAAATTCGTGCTCGTAGCGCTCATCGTCGTCCCCCTGTGCTTCGCCCTCGGCGCGGTGGTACGCCGCTTGCCTCTGGCCCGACGGATTCTCTAGGCCGCAGTCACGCGCGGTCACACGATCAGTATGGCGTCGCCGTAGGAATAGAAGCGGTAGCGCTGCTCGATGGCGTGGCGGTAGGCGGCCAGGGTCTGCTCCAGGCCCGCGAACGCGGCCACCAGCGCCAGTAGTGTCGAACGCGGCAGGTGGAAATTCGTGACCATGGCATCGGCGACCTTGAACTGGTAGCCGGGCGTGATGAAAAGGTCGGTTGTGCCCTCGGCAGGTCGTAGGATGGGCCTGGGTTCCCAAACGCGATAATTCGCGTTTGGGGTCCCTTTCAGCCCATGCTGCCTTTGTGCGTCCGCGGCAAGACCGTCCGCATGGGCTGAAGCCCATCCTACCTGTTGGACATCGGCGACGGTCTCCAATACCCGCGTCACGGTCGTGCCCACGGCGACGATTCGCCCGCTTTCGGCTCGTGCGGCGTTGATGGCGGCGGCGTTCTGGGCATCAAGGCGATACCACTCGCGATGGATCTGGTGCTCCTGCACGGTCTGGGTGGTAATCGGCTTGAACGTTCCGGCCCCGACGTGGAGCGTTACATACGCAAAACGCACGCCGACCTCTTTCAACTGCCGGAGCAGATCATCGGTGAAATGCAGGCCCGCCGTCGGCGCCGCCACGGCCCCGGGCCGGCGGGCGTAGACGGTCTGATAGCGCCGGCGGTCGCTCTCGGCCAACGTCAAGTCGTGGTCCCGCCGGATGTACGGCGGCAGCGGGGGAAAGCCGATTTCATCGAGCACTGTTTCCGCGTCTGCCTCACTCGCGACTTGGAACAGGCACACACCGTCGGGCTTTTTCTCCAGTACTTCGGCGGTGCAGAAATCGCGCTGTTCCTTGTCCTCAAGAATGATGGTCTCGTCGGGCTTGAGCTTCCGCGCGCCCTTGAGCATGACCTTCCAGACGCCTGCCGTCGCCGTGGCGCTGAGGAACAGGCCTTCCAGCCGGCCGCCTGTCCGACGGCGGGCGAAAAACCGTGCCGGCAGCACCTTCGTATCGTTGAGCACCAGGCAGTCGCCGGCCCGCAGAAACTCGCTCAGGCGGCAAAATCGACTGTCAATCAGGCGGCCCGTGGCTCGCTCCATTACCAGCAGACGGGATTCGCTGCGGACGTTAACAGGGTGCTGGGCGATTAACTCGGACGGTAACTCATAATCGAGCAGGTTCGTCTTCATGGTCGTACATTATCAGACTTGTCGATTCAGACCAAAAAATTTCCGGCCCAATAATAAGCGGATTTCGGCCCTTATGCCGATACGGGCGATTTTTCACCCAAGCCTTCCGGCCTCCTGCCCGATACCGCCGGTACGACCTGAACGTGTGACAGGGAACCGGTTCCCGAGCGCGGTGTATCGCGTTCGGAACCCCGCCCGACCTGGATGAGAACCGCTTTCAAAGGTCACAGCCGTGCAGCCGTATGGGCAATTCGAGCAGTTAGCCACGTCCATTGCCGCCCTGGGCAGGGATGAACTCAAGCAGCGCATCAAAGGCTTTCACGGGCGGTTCAAGCTCGATTTCTCCGACGACTACCTTGATTCGCTCAGCCTCGACCGCCTCCGCCACATTCTCCTGGCCGCCCTGATCAACGGCAAAGCCAAGTCGTGATGCCAACTCCCATTTTGGCGGTTCCCGCAGGGGCGAGTGACGATTCGTCCCTACGATTCGTGCCCTCCGTGATTCAAGAAAAAGAGTTCCCGTCCGGGACTCGCCCGCACGGGAACTCTGTTCATTTCATCGAAGCGTGTGACTGCAACCCGTCGAATGCCGACGGGCACAGTGCACGCCGTTGGTTCTCAATAGTCTTTGTATCGCCTCATCCACTCCGGCCAATCGCTTGGCACCATCCCACCGGCTCTCGTGAAACGCCCGCCGGTGATGTACGCCCTATGCCACTTCAGGGTCCATAGCTCCTTCAGCCCTACCTTCCGGCAGGACCAGTCGGCGAACACGGAATTGACAAACCCGTCATGGCGGTCCACGCAGACGCGGTTCATTTCATTTGTGTTCGGCGTATCAGCAGGCCCGTTCTCGGTCGGCGGGGGCTGATCGGAGTCCAGCGGCCAGGAGTCCACCCACCAACTGCCGGTAAACACAGGTACTTCGTTGCTGTACTGGGAAGGTGGAGCGCCCCAATGACGTGATGGGCCGTTTCCGACCCTGTCGGCACGCCCCCATCCGTCATCCCTGTTATTGGTGTCTTTGGACGCAAATATATTCAGCATCCAGCCATTCAGGCCGTAGCTGCCTATGGCGGTATCCGTCTTCCATGCCGTATATGCCCAAGTCCCTTGGGGGATAGTCGCATTGCCGGGCAGCGGTTTCGTCGCCTGCGGGCACAGCCACAGCTTCTCGGCCATGTGGGCCGTGTAGGGCAACATGGCAAGCCGCCAGAATCCCCCGGACCCTTTATTCCATCCTCTCGTTACCCCACCGATCGTGGCGGTATACGTGCCGCCGCGACTCCCTCCTATTTCGCCCGTGAAGAAGTACCCCTCGTTGTCCTGACAATAGAGCGAGAACATCAGTCCCCACTGCTTCAGGGCGGCCAGGCACGCAGTTGTTCTGGCCTGCTTCTTGACCCGCTGCAGCGCCGGCATCAGAATCGACATCAGCAAGGCAATGATGGCGATGACCACCAGCAACTCGATCAGCGTAAACCCCCGTTTTCGCTTGCCCATCGTGCAACTCCTAACTCGTGTATCGATCTCCCGAAAGACTTTCGTCTGTGGCACCATCAGACAGATGCGCGGATATGATTTGCTGTTCCCTATCCCTGCCATATTGCCGATGTCTTCTGCGTCGTGATGACATGTAAGTGTCAGTTTGAGCGGCACTTACGTCTTTGTGCCCGTCCAAACCCAGGCCCGCAAGCAGTCCCCTGCCGCCGGACCTTTCGGAATTCTACCACTTGTCTGGGGGAATGTCAAGGAAGACAGTGGCTGATTATGGGACGCCCCGGGTTGCAGATTTCGGATTGCACCGGCGCCGCTCGCACAGACTCCGTCATCCTGTGCGTAACGAAGAGCCTGTCCTGAGCTTCGAAGGAACCCGCGCATCGCATGAGAGGTCTCGTTCGCTGCGCTGCGGACCTCCCGCTCCGTGGCTAGGTACTTCGCTTCGCTCAGCATGACAAAGGGCGATCTGACCTGCCAGGAAAGTCAATCGCACCCGGACGCTCACCGGCGGAAATCAGAGGACTCCCTTTTTCAGGATGACGTTGGCGTAGAGGGCCTTTTCGCTGGTGGCGACGACGGCGTAAGCCTTCCGGGCGTGGTCGTAGAAGGTGAAGCGCTCGACGTAGCGGAAGTCGGAGAAGGGCTCGCCGCTCTTCTCGATGATCGCGCGGTAGACCTCCCAGATGGTCGGCTCGGTGCTGTCGCCGGCAACGACGCTCATCAGGGCCACGGGGTCGTCCACGTAGCGGTCGAGGGGGAAGAACTGGAGGATGGCTTCGAGCAGCTCTGGCACGTCGTGGCCGTCGCAGCGGACCAGCCGCTGGGCGACCGAGGCGGCCGGGAAATTGCCGTCTGCCAGCACGATCTCGTCGCCGTGGCCCATTTCCATCAGGATCTTTATCAGTTCCGGCGAGATGATAGGAGGAATGTTCTTGAGCATAATCTATGTCCTCACAATGACGAGCCCGTCGATTTCTTTCAGCGTGTAGCGCTTCGTCCACTCTGAATCTGTGGGTAAAGCGCGTTCGGAGTACCGCCTTCAGGCGGCTTTAAGGGGACCCGAACCCAAGACCGCGTAAACGCGGGACTCCAAACGGGCCCAACCCCAGCCATGCCGATCACCAAATTAAGGTGGGCACAGTAGTGGGGTGCGTGATACGCGCCCCACAAGCACTGTCTCATTTCTCTTCGCTTCACGCTTCACTCTTCACGTTTCACGCCCTTCTCAGTCCGTGTGAAAGACCTGTTCCATGACTTTCCACTGTTCGCCTTCGGGCGTGCCGGGCAGGCGGACCTGGAGCGGGTCGGTGTAGGTCCACCAGGTCTTGGTCACTTCGTCGGCGATGCCCGCCATGTCGGCCCGGAAGTCGTCGCCGATGTACTCGAAATAGCTGAACAGGAGGTACTCGCCGGGCTTGATCTGGCCGAGGTAGATGGAGTAGTTGCGGATATTGGCCCGGTCGATGGCCGCCAGGACGCCGGGCCAGACCGCCGCGTGCATCTGCGTATAGGCCAGGATGTTCTTGGCGGGCATGCCGATAATCGAGCCGTGACGCGACTTGACCTGGCTGGGCTTGTAGGCCGGGCCGTCATGGTGGAAGACCTCCTCCCAGGCGGCCCACCACTCGCCCTCCTTCCTCGTCGGCAGGGGCTTTTGCAGCGGGTCGGTGTGCTTCCACCACTCCTGCGTGGTCTTGTCCTTCTTCATTTCGGCCATGTCGGCGTCGAAGTCCCGGCCGGTGTACTCGTAATAGGCGAAGAGGTAGTGCTCGCCCGGGGCGACCTCGCCGAGATAGATGGAGTAGTTGCCAATATTGGCCTTGTCGATCATCTTGAGCACGCCGGGCCAGGTGTCCGCGTGCAGCCGCTTGTACTCCGGAATGCTCTCAGCAGGAATGCCAATGACGGCCCCGTGCCGCTGGACCGCCGGCTGCGCCGCGAACGGGCACTTCGAACTGGAACACTTCGAGCAGCAACCCCCTATCAACAGCGCCGTCGATGTCGCCACGAAAACCGCAAAATCCAAACTCCATCTCCTTGCCATGAAACAGCCTCCTGAATCGTAAGTCACTTCTTCACCTATAGGTAGGGGCGAATAATCACTCGCCCCTACGATTGCTCTTGAGCCACATGGCCAGGCGTGTAGGGTGGGTTCTCAACCCACGCGTCGAACTCAGGCGAATATCACGTACAGGGTCACCATCACGACAAACAGGACACCGGCCAGCAGCTTGTAGTTGAGAACCCCTTTCCAGCCGGGGTCGCTGAGGGCCTGCCACGGGTGCTTCCAGACCAGCCGCTCGCTCTGGGGTGTATGCTGGTGCGGCCAGATCAGGGAGGTCACGACCAGGACGATCGAGCAGATCACGAACAGGGCGAACGCCGCGTACATGAACTGAACCGGCCAGTGGGTGTATTCTTTGTACCAGTCCAACAGGAAGACGACCAGGCCCAGGAACGACCCTATACTCAGTGTGGCCAGGGCACCCCGGCTGGACGCCCGGCGCCAGAAGACACCCCAGATGAACACCGTCGTAATCGGCGGCGCGATGTAGCAGATCACGGTGTTCGAACCCTGGTAAATGCTCTCGAACTTGGCGATGAGCGGCGACCAGAGGATCGCCAGGACCATGGCCACGAAGGTGGCGATGCGGCCGATGACGACCAACTGGCGGTCCGGAGTCTCGGGTTTCCAACGGCGATACAGATCATAGCTGAACAGCGTCGCAATGGAATTCAGGGCCCCGGACACCGTGCTCATCAGGGCCGCCAGCAGGGCCGCCGCCATCAGGCCCGTCAGGCCGGTCGGGAGCAGCTTGACGATCATGAATGCATACACGTCCTTCGAATCCTCCAGGGCCGGCAGCTTGCCCTGGTGAATCAGCGCCAGCGCGATCGTGCCGGGGAAGACGAAGATGAACACGGGAAGAATCTTGATGAAGCCGGCAAAAAGCGGGCCGACCCGGGCGTGGTTCTCGTCCTTGGCGCCGAGCACGCGCTGGACAATCGTCTGGTCGGCACACCAGTACCACAGCCCGATCACCGGGTAGCCCAAAAAGACCGACAGCCACGGCAGATTCGCGGGATCGCTCTTCGGGCGCAGCATCGTCAATTTCACCGGATCGACACTGCCCGCGATTCCCGACCAGCCGCCGGCCTTGACGTAGGCCACGGCCGTGATCGTCATGGCGCCGATCAGAAGGATAACCGTCTGGAGCGATTCCGTCAGCACGACGGCCAGCAGGCCGCCGATAATGGTGTACAGGCCCGTCAGCACGGCGGCGGCGACGATGCTCCACATGATCGGGATACCGAACAGCCCCTCCAGCACCACGGCGCCGGTGTAGAGCGTAAAACCGATGTGGATAACGATGGCCGAAACGATGGACAGGCCCGCCAGCCAGTCGCGTGACGCCCGGCTGTACCGCTGTTCCAGGAAGTCCGGCAGCGTCGCGACCTTCGAGCGGAAGTAAAACGGGGCGAAGAACAACGACAGCGTAATCAGCAGGAAGGGGGCCATCCACTCGAAGTTACCGTACGCCAACCCGTTCATGTAGCCTTCCTGGGCCTGGCTGACGAGGTGGATGGTCGAGATATTCGTCGAGAACAGGGCCAGCCCGATGAACGGCCAGGTCAGGGTGCCGCCGGCGAGGAAATAGCCCCTGTCGACCTCGCCCTTGCGTCGTCGCAGGCCGACCCAGCAGCCCAGACCGACGATGACCACGAGATACAGAACAATCACGGCCAGATCGACAGGCCCGATGGCCATTCTGCCCGCGGCGAGAACGCTTGCCGTCATACCCAAGACCCTTTATCCTGCTGAAAAAGGCCCCCAGAACCAATCGGCGATGCAGTATATCCCCGCCGGGACGGATTGCAACCCCGGACCCGAACGGGAACGGTGTCTGTGAGAAGAAACCGGCGGCCACGAGCGCCGAGGGTCTCGTTCGTGGTGTGCCCGTAAGGGCATATCTTCAATTCGTGGCGTACCCATGCGGGCAGAGAAGATAACGTCTTACGGCGTCACTACAAACGGAATTCGCGGCCCGCCCAAGAGCCACGGCGGCCACGCGAAGCCCCCGGATGCCCGGAAATCTGCACGGACAGGATGGACGATGGACCGGGATTCCGGACGGCCGGTGGGCGGGCTGTTGACAGGGTTCGGCGTCCGCCGTATGATGGCAGCCGTGTTACGTGTTGGGGCACGGCGCCACAACGGGAAAGGCCCCGGTATCGACGATTTATGATTTACCATTTACGATTCGGGTCCAGCGCAGCGCGCGAGCCCGGTAGCAGGTCGGCAGTGGAAATCGTAAATCGTCAGTAGTAAATCGTAAATCCAGCGTGAAGACAGTAGTTTGTATTCCTGCTCGCTACGCGTCCACCAGGTTCCCCGGGAAAGTTCTCGCTCAAGATACCGGCAAGTACCTCATTCAGCACACCTGGGAGCAGGCCCGCCGGGCGAAGCTGCCCGAGCGGGTCGTGATCGCCGCCGACGATGAGAAGATCGTCCGGGCCGCCCGTGAGTTCGGAGCTGAGTGCGTGCTGACCTCGACCGAACATAACAGCGGAACGGATAGAATCGCCGAGGCCGTCGGCCACAGCGATGCGGAAATTATCATCAATGTGCAGGGCGACGAGCCCCAGATCGACCCGGACCACATCGACCACCTCGCCCGGCTGCTGCTCGAAAATCCCGAGGCCCCGATGGCCACCCTGGCCGCCGGCTTCGCGACCCGCGAACAAATCCTCGACCCGAACGTGGTTAAGGTGGTGGTAGACGCGAACGGAAAGGCCATTTACTTCTCTCGCTCGGTGATTCCTTATGATCGCCAGCGCGCGGGCGTGGGCGACGTGGGCCATTATCTGCGTCACATCGGGATTTACGCCTATCGCCGGGAGTTCCTGCTGCGGATTACCGCGCTGCCGCAGACGCCGCTGGAGAGACTCGAAAAGCTCGAGCAGCTCCGGGCCCTCGAGCACGGCTACACGATTCTCGTCGGCAAGGTCGAGCACACGTGCGAAGGCATCGACACCCCCGAGCAGTACGCCGCGTTCGTGAAGCGATACCTACGAGATAGGGCGGGAGAGAAGCCTAAGGGGGGCGCATAGTAATCATGTGTGTGGGAAATTCGATCATAAATGATACATGTTGGCTGGCCTGTTTCGACGTCTTGGGTTTTAGGAGGCAGGTGGTTGAGTTCGTAAGGGGTTGTCCGGGAGGGAATCTGGATGTGTTCGTTGACAACTACTATGTACCAATCATCAGATCCATTGAACATGAGATCAAGACGCAACTGAAGTACAGAGGATGTAGTTTTGAGCACGCGTGGTTTTCCGACACCTTCTTGTTCTATGTCCCGAATGATGGTTCGCCTGATTCATACATAACGATAGATGCCGTCGCACGGCACTTTCTCAGCAGCATGCTCAGGCAGAAGACTCCCTTCAGAGGTGCGTTGGCGGTAGGTGAGTTGTATGCAGATAAGAGGAATTCCATCTTTGTCGGTGATGCTCTCATAGAGGCGTATACGTACGCTGAGAAGCAGGACTGGATCGGACTCGTTATGGCACCGAGTGTTCCAAAACGGTTAAGGGGCTCTCCACTGGACCCGACGGAGCGCCGCAGCGACTATGTGGTCTACGATGTGCCAACGAAGGGAAAAGGACTTGTCGGCGGGGAAGAGCGAGTGAGGCGGAGTACTGAGAGGCTGTTTGCCCACAGGATTCACAAGTATCCTGGGGTCGAGACGTCCATTGAGCGCATGGCCAAGGAGGCCGAAAGCCGGTGTCCGACCGACTATTGCGGCGAGTACGGGAGCAAGTATGAGAACACGCTGCGTTTCATTGGGAAGGCGTCTGATGAGTCTCGACAGATAAGTCTGGTAACGTGTAGGGCGGGGCTTGGCCAACCATGAACCCCACAACCGCGCTGTTTGTGAACTCATCGTGGAGATATGATTATAGTATGGTTCGTCCGGTTCTTGCGTACTCTTCGGTGGAACCGCAGCCCATGACCGGGGACGCTGTCCCCGGCCCCCTGGCATTTTTCGCTTTACGCCAGCAGCATAGTACGAGAGCAAGGCGATGCCACCGTACTGACGGCATCGCCCATGCCACTGGACTGTTACGGCGCTCGGGGTGCTTGCCAGCAGAGCCCTATCCTCCGCAACAGCGCGTTCAGACTACCCGTAGCGGCCTTTGGCAGCAAGGGGGCAGGTCGAACATCATGCTCATGCTATTGGCCCAATGCGACAAATGCCGGGGTTTGGGGCAGAGCCCCAAAGAGCAGATGAGTATACGAACCTGCATGAGTCCAGAATGAGGATTCCAATGACCGATAGCAAAGAGCTGTTGACCAAGATCAGCGATGCATCGACGGAGAGCGAGTTTTTCGCGCCGCTGCCCGCGAACTATAAGAAGGGCCGGACCCGCTACGTGTTCGTCATGGGCACGGTGATGAGCGGGCTGGGCAAGGGGATTTTCTCCTCCTGTCTGGCCAAGCTCTTGCAGGACAAGGGATTGAAGGTCGCTCCCATCAAGCTGGAGGGCTATCTCAACATCGATTCCGGCACGCTCAATCCCTTCCGGCACGGCGAGGTCTTCGTCCTCGACGACGGGATGGAGTGCGATATGGACCTCGGCACCTATGAGCGGATCCTCGACCAGGACCTCAGCGGGGCCAATTTCGCCACCAGCGGGCAGATCTTCAGCTCCGTGCTCAATAAGGAGCGGCACGGCGATTATCTCGGCCGGGACGTGCAGATGATCCCGCACGTGACCGGCGAGGTCAAACTGCGGCTGCGCCAACTGGCCGCCGAGAGCAAGGCCGACGTCGTCTTCGTCGAGATCGGTGGCACCGTCGGCGACCTGGAGAACGCCTACTACATCGAGGCCATGCGCGAGCTGGCCTACGAGGAGGGGCCGGGCAGCAGTTGCTTCGTCGCCCTGACCTACATTCTGGAGCCGCCGGCGCTCGGGGAGCAGAAGTCCAAGGCCGCCCAGCTCGGCATCAAGCAGGTCATGCAGCTCGGGATTCAGCCCGACATCATCGTCTGCCGGGCGACCCATCCGGTCAACGAGAAGGCCCGGCAGAAGATCAGCGTCTACAGCAACGTGCCGCTGGAGCGGGTCATCAGCCTGCACGACTCGGCGAGCATCTACACGATCCCGTCCATACTGCGCGACCATGGGCTGGATTTCGAAGTTCTGCGGCTGCTCAGGATCGAGGACCGCATCAACCTGCGCCACGAGCGCAAGGCCTGGGCCCGGTGGTGCGATTTCATGGACAGGATCGGAAACACCCGGTACGAAACCACGATCGGCATCACCGGCAAGTACACCTCCGTGCGGGACAGCTACGCCTCCATCATCAACGCGCTGGAGCACGCCGGCATCGCGTTGAGCTGCGACGTCAAGATCAAATGGATCGAGACCACTTCCATCACGGACGACAACGTCGCGCGGCACCTGGCCGACGTGGACGGCATCATTGTGCCCGGCGGCTTCGGGGCCCGCGGCTCCGAGGGCAAGATCGCCTGCATCCGCTATGCCCGCGAGAACAACCTGCCCTATCTGGGCCTGTGTTTCGGGTTCCAGATGGCCGTGATCGAATTCGCCCGTAACGTCTGCGGTCTCCAGAGCGCCAACAGTACCGAGCTGGACGCGGACACGGCCGAGCCGGTCATCGACATCCTGCCGGAGCAGAAGAAGATCGAAGGGCTTGGCGGCAACATGCGGCTGGGCGGCCGGGACATCAAGATCGAGCCGAAGACGCTGGCCTGGGACCTGTTCGGCCAGAAGAACACCGTCCGCATGCGGTTCCGGCATCGCTACGAGGTGGACCCGCGCTACATCGAGACACTGGAGAAGAACGGCATGGTCTTCTCCGGCAAGGCGCCCGACCAGCCGATCATGCAGATTCTCGAATTGCCGAAGCACCCGTTCTTCATGGGGACACAGGCCCACCCGTGCCTGACCTCCCGCCCCTTGCGGCCGCAGCCGATGTTCGTCGGCCTCGTCGCCGCCGCCATGCGAAGGCATCATCTCGACAGCAACCTCCCCAACTGCGTCGAGGCGGTACGAAAGGTCTGTGCCCTGGCGGAGGTATAGGACGCATAGGACCTAGGGCTGCCCCTCAGTAGTCGTGAGCGCCTGCGACTGCTCGGTTTTGAGCCGTACAATCTCCGCCTTGAGAGATTCGACCTCTTGGCGCAGCCTGGCGTTCTCGTCCACGACGGCGGCTGTCACGCCACGGACCCGCTCGGCGATGCCCTCTTCGAGGTCCTTTTGCAGTTCTGCGATGCATCCCTTGCACTTCGCCAGCTCCTTGTCGCGCTGCTGAAGCTCTTTCGCGTGCTTCTGCCGCAGGGCCTCGTTCTCCGCTTGTCGGGCTACCATTTGTTGCCGCATCTCGGCGTTCTCCGCCGCCAGCAGCCTGGCCATCTTCTCGTTGGGCGCTTTCTCCTGTTGCTGCTGACACCCTGCAAGGAGCAGCACAGCAGTTATCAGAGCCGGTACGGTGCGTATTACGCACCGTACCCATTCACGTCGTACGACGACTGACCGGTGCGTGGTACGCACCCTACGTTCCTCCATTGGCTCATCCTTTCGCATATCCATCCTCATTCAAACAGGACCGCCAGGCGTTCCTTTTCGTCGGGGTCGATCCAGTTCGGATTCGTCCAGACGGCCAACTCCAGGCTCTTGCGGCAGGGGCAATCCTCGTCAACCAGCTTCTCGTCGCTGGCCAAGAGGGTCCGGATCAGCTCCAGGCAGTTGTTCGTCGCCGTCTGGAGATTGGCCAGAATCTCCTGGAGCAGGGTCTGTTTGCCTTTGGCCTTGTCGTGCGGCCGCCAACTGTCGTAATCGCTGGCGAGCGCCACGAGGGTGTAACACATCTGGGCCTCGCGCGCGAGCTTGGCCTCCGGCAGGGCGGTCATGCCGATCAGGTCGCCGCCCCAGGCACGGTGCAGCAGCGATTCGGCCCGGGTCGAGAACTGCGGGCCCTCCATGCAGACATAGGTCCCGTCGAGGTGCGTGGTGATATCCAGCGGCGTCGCCACGTGCACCAGCGTCTCCCGGAGCCGGGGACAGACGGGCTCGGCCATCTCGCAGTGCACGGCCGCGACGCCGCCGAAGAACGTGTTCGTGCGCTTGAAGGTCTTGTCGATGAACTGATCGACGAGGACCAGGTCCCCGGGCGCGGTGTTCTCCCGGAGCGAGCCGACGGCCCCGCTGGCGATGACGGCGTGCACCCCGAGCGTCTTGAGGGCGAAGATATTGGCGGCGTACGGCACTTCGCTGGGCGACAGCCGGTGCCCGTCGCCGTGGCGGTTGAGAAACGCGACCCGCCTTTTGCCCAATGTCCCCAGCAGGACAGGAGCACTGGGCTTGCCGAACGGCGTCTCGATCGTCTGGTACGCGGCCCCCGACAGTTGCCCCGCGAGCGCATCGCCCAGCCCCGTGCCGCCGATGATGCCAATCAGCTCTGTTGCCATGTCCTGGCCTCCTTTCTGCTGCGTGCCATGATAATTCATCAGGCCGCTGCGCGTCGAGAGGCAATCGCGAGTCAGAAGGGACCTGAGAGCCTCTATCAATATGAAGAATACAGCAATGACTGCCTCTATGTCGTTGCGAGCGAAGCGAAGCAATCTCCCGTGCCGGGAATCAAGATTGCTTCGTCGCTGTGCTCCTCGCAATGACACGGTGAATCTCATTCTGTCAGAGGCTCTGAGGGGCGGCGGAATCGCCGAGAGGATTTGAACCGGCCGGCTATCGGGCCGTAATGACACTCGTGCGGCAGGTGCTCGCAACATGAAATCGTTCGAAGGAGCCTGGAGTCCAGCCGACGTATGAAATGCGAACGTGCCCATGCCTGGGCACGATTCCATGCGCAGCGTATCTGGATTCCCGCCTGCACGGGAACGACAAAGTCGCGGCGGCCGGTCCGGCTTTCTCAAAGGCGACAATTGAGTAGCGGGCAGCGTTCAATCTGCTAAGAGACTACCTCAAGACGACACTCTGACTTGTCATGGTGAGCGAGGCGAAGGGGTCCCCAAACGCGAAGTAGTGCGTTTTGGGGCCCCGAACCATCTGGCCATCGAATGAGGGGTTTCTCAAGTGCGCAGCCCAGATTCTTCGCTTCGCTCAGAATGACATTGC
>CAYFUB010000005.1:0-3039 GCA_964346195.1 uncultured Pirellulales bacterium | reverse complement strand
ACGTTTATTGTAGCCCGCTGCCGCGGTGCGACCTTGCCATTCTGAAGGCGCAGGGAGCTTTCACGCTAGAGATGGCGGCGGAAAAGTGTACCAGGGCGACGGCCGGGCTGAGAAAGTGCTTCCACCGCGATCGTCCGACCGAATAGGGATTGGGGCGCGCAAGTTAAGCGCCCCAATTCCCGTTGGTCGGAGGAAAGCGAGTGAAGACGATGAAGGAGCGAAACGAAGTCCGCCGTTTGTATCACATCGAAGGCAAGTCGCTGCGCGCGATCGCGCGCCAGACCGGGTTTCATCGCGACACGATCACGCGGATCGTCACGGAGGGAGGGCCCCCGGAATACAGCCGTCGTAGCGAGCCGAAGCGGCCGGTTCTGGGGCCGTTCATCCCGATCATTGACGAGATGCTGAAACAGGACGGTTCGGCCCCGCCGAAGCAGCGCCACACGGCCAAGCGTATCTTTGACCGGCTGAAAGAGGAGTATGCGTACCCGGGCGGGTACACGCAGGTGCGCACCTATGTGAGGCAAGCCCGTGCGTTGCGCCAAGAAGCGTTCGTGCCGCTGGAGTTCGGTCCGGCCGAGGCGCAAGTGGACTGGGGCGAGGCGGTGGCGTATGACGATACGCGAGAGCCGCCCGAGAAGACATCGGTTCAGGCGCGCAAGGTCTACGCATTTGTGATGACGTTGCCGTTCAGCGACGCCCGGTTCGTGGCGGCCTTTCCGCGACAGACGCAGGAGTTCTTCTTCGAGGGCCATCGCCGTGCGTTTGAGTTCTTTGGCGGTGTGCCGCGCCGGATTGTGTACGACAACCTCCGGAGCGCCATCACGAAGGTCCTTCGCGGTCGCGGCCGACGGTTGAACAAGACGTTCCAGCAGTTTTGCGAGCACTACCTGTTCGAGCCGGCGTTCTGCAACGTGGCGCGGGGCAACGAGAAGGGACACGTTGAGAATGGCGTCAAATGGACGCAGCGCAATTTGTTCGTTCCGCCGCCGCGGTTTTCCGACTGGGATGGTTTGAACGTCAGCCTGGCCGAGGGCTGCCGGAATCTGTGGGAGCACCAGGCTCGCGGACATGAGCGGACCATTGGCGAACGGCTTGCCGAGGAACGTCATCATTTCACACCGATTCCCGGGCAGCCGGATGCCGAAAAGCCCCTCAAGCCGCACACGGTGAGTTCTCTTTGCCTGGTTCGGTTCCATACCAACGACTACTCGACGCCCTGTCGGTACGCCCACCATGGTGTTGTCGTGCGTCCGACGGTCGGCAAGGTTCGCATTTACCATGACGACCAAATGATCGCCGTGCACAAGCGATCGTACGGCCGCCATCAAGCCATCTATGAGCCGTGGCACTATCTGGCTCTCATCGAGCGCAAACCGCGTGCCCTGGACTACGGCGCCCCCATGAAGCGACTCGAACTCGATGGGTGTTTCGACGTGCTGCGCCGTCGTATGGAAGCCGGTCAGATCCACAGCCGCGGAACGCGCGAGTACATCCGGGTCCTGCGGCTGCTGGAGCATCACTCGTTGGCCGATCTGACGCGGGCGGTTCAACGCGCAGTTGAACTCGGCGTCGATTGCCATGAGGCGGTCAAGAACCTGCTGTTGTGTCCGCCCGAACGAACGCCGTCGCCGTTGGACCTGACCGGTCGCAACTGGCTGGCCGCCTATCGCTTCCTACCGGCCCCGATCGCTCGCTACGGGACTTTGGTCGGACCGGGAGGTGCGTGATGAAGCGATCCTTGGACAAACCGCAACTGTTGCTCGAACACCACCTCAAGGCGCTGAAGTTGCCCGTCTTCCTCAACGAGTACCCGAAGGTGGCCGCCCAGTGTGCCACCGATAAGGCCGACTACGCTGCGTTTCTGCTGCGCCTCAGCGAAGCCGAGTTGCTGGAACGAGAACGCAAGGGAACCGAACGACGGATCAAAGCTGCCAAGTTTCCGACGGCAAAGAGCTTGGATGACTTCGACTTCCTGGCCACGCCGACCGTCAACAAAAAGCAGGTCCTCGAACTCGCCAGGTGCGAGTGGATCGACCAAAAAGAGAACTGCATTCTCCTGGGCAATCCCGGCACAGGGAAAACGCACCTGGCCGTGGCCTTGGGCATGGCCGCCTGTCGGCGCGGCTACCACGTGCGGTTTTTCACCGGCGCGGGATTGGTCAACGCCATGGTCGAAGCACGGAACGAAAAGACCCTGCTTCGCCTGCAAAACAAACTGGCCCAAGCGCATCTGTTGATTCTCGACGAACTCGGCTACGTGCCGTTCTCCAAAACCGGCGCCGAACTGGTCTTCGAAATGATCAGTCAACGCTACGAATGCGGCAGTATAATTGTTACGTCGAATCTACCGTTCGAGGAGTGGACCAGCGTTTTCGAATCCGAACGTCTGACCGGCGCCCTGCTCGACCGGCTCACGCATCGCGTTCACATTCTGCCCATCGAAGGCGACTCATACCGGCTGACCCAAAGCAAGGCCCGACAAAAACGAACCACGAAGACGAAAGGAGGCGAGACATAACCGGGCAGGGCAACCGCCATCTGGTCAGGTTGCCGCCCCCCTCGGGGGGGGCACTGCGAAGAACAAAGACAACAACACAAGGAGAGAACTTCATACAATTCCCTCTGGACAAACCCCAGAGGACACGCTACAGCCTAACCCCAGGTGGCACACTTTCCCTCCGCCACCTGGTACACTTCTTCCCCGTCTTTTCCATCCCAGGCGCTCGACATACTTGCGCAAGGCTTCAGTGTCTGCGTCGTCCCACCCGGTACCGAGCCCCGTGCCCTGGCATTCCACCCGAATTTCCCCGATTCCGTTGCAGGAAAGAGGCGTCACCAAGAACGTCCCCAGCCCAATACTATCGTGAATTCCCACCCGTGATTCGCAGACTCTTTTCAGTATCTGTGCTGGGCGTGATGTTTGGCGAGCATAAAGGCGAAGTTGCAGGAGATGCCGTGGCTGTATCGTTCCTGAGGAGTCAGCTGCATCGGTTATGTCTGCAACCAAGCCCCAACGGAGCAAGTCCCCTACCAGAC
>CAYFUB010000004.1:0-3665 GCA_964346195.1 uncultured Pirellulales bacterium | reverse complement strand
ACCCATCATGCGATGCCGGTTTGAGCATCACTGGATAAGCTGACGACAGCCATTTGTCGACACCTCTGATTTTGCACTCACGTCGCCAGCGGGGCCTCATTGGAGTGAATGGAGATTGGTATGAGCCCTCAGAAAGTTCATTCAATGTCTCCGTACAGTGTCTGCAACCCCACGAACAGCCTCCCGTCTCGCTTGACTGACCGCAATCGTTTCATCAGGCGAGGGACAACCGGATCGTCATCTTCATCACAGAAGACAGGAATTTGAAAGGAAGAGATTATGAGACCTGTTTATAACCGATTCACCCGATTTCTCTTATTGATGACTCCCCTCATTATCCTCGCAAGCGTGCCTCTTGACCCCGATGCGAATACCGGGGTGCAACACGGGAGTTGGTCGGCTGGCAACCCGGTCTATTTCGGCGTACGCACGCTACGTGATTGGCAACGACGCCGGGTCTTCTCTTCGCATGTTACAGACGGCTCTTCGCTGCGGGCCTTCACCGACATCGACGGCAGCCTGAGGCTCGGAAGAGGCGTAATTGACCGGATAGGCCCAGACACGTGGATGAAGCATGTCGATGACGGACTTCCGTACGCGTACGATGATGACTCTGATTCGCCTATCCAAATTCCGACCGGTGCTGTGCAGGGAACCTTCGAGCAGATGATAGCGGATGAGCCCAATGAGTATGAAACGTACCAGGTGAAGCTCACCTACACGGGAGACCAGATGAAGACCACACCGTCTCTTTTACTGTACGGTGCGGGACGCACCCCAGACCCGTGCGAGTTTGTTCCCTATCGCACTCCCGGCGTCGACTATGTCAACGATGACACGGCGATTATCCAACTGCAAGTTCTTGGCACCACGTTGGAAATGTTTGTGAACGGACTGAGCGAGCGCCCTCGATTCCACGGCGGCGATGCCAACGAGCCGGTCTTCTCTCTTATGATCCAACGCACGAACTTATCGGAGGAGAACATGGTCTTCGAACATCTTGCCGACAGGTTCGAGGCCTATGAGCTGATGGACGTACTGCATGCGGCGTCGCGCCTCGAATCACCTGAGGCAAGGGACCGGATCAGAATGTTTCGCAATTTCACCATCGGGTTCCACTGAGACTCCTGCGTGAGATGTTCTGTGCCATGAGTACCACCTGTTATGGAGGTGCACTATGAGATCAGATAAATCTATGCTTGGCGTGGTGACTCGCCACGTCGTTCTCACTCTTGTCCTGCTCGGCACATCAGGCCAAGCCGCTACCGAGCCAAACGAGCCATTGCGGGGCAAATACGGAGATTGGAAGCGTACCCCAGAAAAGAATACGATGACGATTGTATACGAACCCGATCCCGGTAAGACCAGTTGCGACAAGATCGTCTTCATCCAGACATGCAGACTGGTTTGGTATGATGATGAAGGGAACAAAGAAACGCTGCTGCCCTCGGCAGCCACAGTGAGATGGGAGCATATGGACGATGATGCCACAGGCAGCAAAACCTTCGTGGACCACCTTTTCTGTGAGCGAGATCCCTACTACAATGGCGACGATCCGCAAGACCACGGCGACCAAGGAAAGGCTGGAGCGGGTGCCCCATTGACACCCGCAAAGATGAACGACACAGTTCGTGTGGGCGATGCGTTATTTCCTCCGGGGAAGGTCAAGGTTGTCTGTGAATTTGAGACGGGTGCCTTCTGCGCGGAAGGCAAAGACGCAGGAACCTGCTATGGGTCCATCAGATGGGAATACACTCGCAAGAAAGGCGAGAACGGAGACGGCGAAGTCTCTCTGTCGTCGTCGGCCGAAGAGAAGCAATCCGACGAGCACAAGAAGGCGGTCAACAAGTTCCAGGACAAGCATCACGAGATGTTGGACGAGGGCACCCAGGCAGCCGAGCCGACGTGTCCGGAGAAGTCAGAGGGCCAGAACCAGGGTTGGTGGATAAACCGTAGCATCGCGCTTAACGGACCAATCCTGATCCGTGCCAACGACGACTACTGCGTCATGGCAGGCATGCCAACCGGGGTGACTAAGAGCAAGAGTACTCTTGGGCCGTTCTATCCTGTCGATGGCCATTATGAGCAGGTGGGTGGAAGTCAATATTGGATGCCGGTGGTTGAGAAAGATGACTACATTCGCATCCCGGAGGGGGAGTCTGTCATCCTTTTCAGACAACTGGGTCAGCCCTACGAAGACCACGTCCGGGGTTTCGATCTGCCCGCCGAGTTCGACGCCATGGTCTTCATGGATGCATATGAGGGTAAGGTCGAAATGGTTCAAAGCGGAGTCTTTTCCGGGTGGAGCAACAGCGGCTTCTGTATCCGAGATTATGCCACTGACACCGGATTGGCGGTCGCTGCCCCACCCGCGAGTGCCGATCCGGAGGCGATCGTCATGTTTTGGGCGGAAGTAACACCGGAGAATGACAGCGCCACACTCCACAATGATGCACTCAGCTCGCATCCTGTTCACCTCATCGACGTTGCCGGCGCCTCCGAGTTTCAAGGCGAGCCAGGTCAATGGGTTTCGCTTGAGCCGGGAGAAGAAATCACTCTTCATTATCCAGGACAAATGACCGATGTGCCGCCTGTGCAGCCACCCGAGACCGGCGTGACTGTGGACGACTTCGAGAGCTACACGAATGATTCGCCGCATTGTGTCTTCCACACATGGCTCGATGGCACGGGTTTCTGGCCGGATGAGTTCTGGCCGGAGGGCTATGAGGGCAACGGGAGCGGGTCGATGGTCGGGCACTACATCTGGTTCGAGGACGCGCCGTACACCTCGATCGTGGAGACCACCATCGTCCACGGCGGCAAGCAATCCATGCCGCTCTACTACACCAACCTCTTCGGCACCGAAACCTCCCTGGCGGAGCGCAAGTTCGATCCTCCCCTGGACTGTACCCTCTACGACACTCTGTCGCTGTGGGTCCACGGCGAGTCGAACAACACCGGCGGACAGTTCTTTGTCGGGATCGACGGCCACAAGGTATACCCTGAGGTCGATGTGAGGAAACCCGAATGGCAGGAAGTGAAGATCGATTTGGCTCTCTTCAGGCCCCAACCAGAGCCTATTGACAGCGACGTAATCAGTCTCTGCATCGGTGTCGATGGCGCGCGCGTGGGAGGGATAATCTACATTGACGATATAAGGCTCATTCCCAAAACCGTGAGTCAGTAGTCCAGGAAGACGATGTCTTCGGGGAGGGCGACGACGTCGCGTTGCCGGGGGCCGAGGAGCTTCTTGATCTCGGTGCTGTGCTTGCCGGCAAGGGTTTTGAGCTGCGCGCTGCCGAGGCTGGCGACGGCCTTGGCGGCGGTGTTGAGCATGACCACTTCGCCCGGCTCGAACGAACCTTCGACGCCGGTGACGCCGCTGGGCAGCAGGCTCTTGTGGTTCCTCAGGGCCTTCAGGGCGCCCTCATCGATGTGGATCGTGCCGGCGGGCCGGCTGTTGAGAATCCAGCGGGCGCGGTTGCTGAGTTTTCGCCTGGGCATGAAGATGGTTCCGAGTGGCTCGCCGGCCATGATGCGGGTGATGACGTCCTTCTCGCGGCCGTGGGCCAGGACGATCCGGCAGCCGGCGCTGGCGGCGATGCGGGCCGCCTCGATCTTCGTCTTCATGCCGCCGGTGGCGTGGGCGGAGCCTTTGCCGCCCG
>CAYFUB010000003.1:0-7261 GCA_964346195.1 uncultured Pirellulales bacterium | reverse complement strand
CCCGCCCTGGAGCCCTATCGCAAGGACGTGTTCCTCGCCTGCAAGACGACGCAACGGACGAAGGAGGGAGCGGTTGCCGAGTTGCAGGAGTCGTTGCGACGGCTGCGGACGGAGCATTTCGACCTCTATCAACTCCATGCGATTTCCGATGTCCAGAAGGATGTAGAGACGGCGTTCGGCAAGAACGGCGCCATGGAGACGTTGCTCGAAGCCAGAAAGCAGGGGCAGGTCCGTTATCTCGGTTTCTCCGCCCACTCGGAGGAGGCGGCACTGGCGGCCCTGGAGCGCTACGATTTCGATTCGATCCTGTTCCCCATCAACTTCGCCTCGTTCTATGCGGGCAACTTCGGCCCGCGCGTCGTGGCGGCCGCCAAGGCCAAGGGGACGGCCCGGCTCGCCCTCAAGGCCATGGCCCGGCAGCGCTGGCCGCAGGGCGACCCGACGCGGAAGCAATACCCCAAGTGCTGGTATCAGCCACTCACGGAGCGCAGCGAGGCCAAGCTCGGGCTGTATTTCACGCTGAGCCAGCCCATCACGGCGGCCATCCCGCCGGGCGACGAATCGCTCTTTCGTCTGGCCCTGGACCTGGCGCTGGGTTTTCGACCCGTCTCGCAGAAGGAGAAGGAAACGCTGCAACACATGGCCCGGTCGCTGAACCCCATCTTCAAAGGTAGCGTGTGACACCGATTATGATGGGTTCGTGCGTGGTTTGTCATCCTGAACGGAGCGCAGCGGAGTGAAGGATCTGGGCTGCGCCAGCAGGAAACTTCCCATTCGCAAGCCAGATCCTTCGCCTTCGGCTCAGGATGACAGGGTTCTGTCGCGCAGGAATCTATCCGAATTCGTTTAACGACTGATGCGGATAAGGTACCAGGGCGTGGCCGGCGCGCCGACACTGATGCGGTAACCATCGGCCGTCTTCTGCACCGGGAGCGATTTGCCGAGGGGTTTGGCGCCGCTGTTGAGGGGGAGCACTTCGATCTGCCGGACCGACACCAGGTTCCGTAGTGTGATCGACCCCTTCACCGGCTCGATCACGGTCGGGGCGGTTCCCCAGTCGGTCAGCGAGGTCCGTTCTTCGTTCCACTTCATGCCGGTGTTCGCGCAGCGTGCGGTGGCCACGAGAAGCAAGCGATCCGCGCCGGCGATGGGCTTGCCGTCAAGCGAGGTCAGGATGATCGAGCAGAATTCGTTGTCCACGGCCGTGGCGAGATTCTTCAGAGGCTCAGTGACGCGTCCGACGAATCCGATGAGTCCCTGCGACCTGTCCGTCTGGATGGTCACGAGGCCTTGCTTCTTCCCGCCGTGATGCCACGCGAGCTGATCGGTATCCGAGACAATCGCGTTCGCCGTTTTCACGTCGGGGTACGGTCCGCCCGGCCGGGTGAAGTCGCGTATCCTCGTCGCATGCGTCAGGGCCAGGGCCGGATTGAAGCCGGGGGTGAAGAACGGCCGCTGGGTGGAGCGGATGCTCTCGCGGACCTCTTCGGGCGAATAGGACCGGTAGAGAGTCTCCTGGGCCGGCCGCACGTCGCCGCGCAGGAACACGTACGCACCGGCGGCAAGGTTCGTCATCTTGACGGGGTCGGGCTGAATCTCGAAATGTCGCGGGACCCGTGCGGCCCATTCGGCGGGGGCCTTGTGCTCGAACGTATAGAAGAAGATGCCGTCCCAATCGTGGAACGCCGCATAGGCCGCGAGAATGCCGATGCCCTCGCAGGCGTACTCGCTCGGGAACGGATGGTTGGTCTCCGAGACCGTATAAGGCTTGCCGGCCACAGCCGACCGTGATAATTGCACGACGGTGGAATTTAGAGGGTCGTCTACCATGGGCGTGTTTGGGATGGAGAAGCCCTGCCCGCCGTTCTGGGGGTCGCGGAGGTAGCGCGGGTGCTGCCAATAGACGTGGCCGTCGATCACGTCGCACAGCGAAGTCGAGACCAGCAGGGGATAGCCGCTGTTATAGTGGTTGTGGTCGCTCGTGCCGACGACCAGCGACGTGACGCCCAGGTCGTTCTTCAAAAGGTTGTACATGCCCGTGAAATACTCGCGTTCGAGGTCCATGTAGAAGGCGGCTTCGGTCTGGAAGCGTTTGGCGGGCGCGTCTTTGAATTGTGCCCGGGTGAGGCGCGGGATCGGCTCCCCCTCCGCGACCCTGGCCTCTTTCCGCAAGGATTCCAGCTCCTCCGGCGGGAGCGTCTTCTTCAGCCAGCGGTTGTATCGCTCCGTGAGCTGCTCGGCGTACCAGGCCGTGATGTCGGTCCAGGTGTCGGGGTTTCGCTGGGTGTTCTGGCCGAGCAGACGGTCGCTGAACCACGCCTCGACAATCGAGTTCTCGTTGACCAGCTCGACGATGGCCACCGCCGGCTCGTGACGGTACTCGGCGCCGGTATATGGATTGCGATGCGTCAGCAATTGTGTTGCGTACTCCTTGTGCAGCATCTGAACTCGCTCATCGAAGTAGTTCAGGACCTTGGCCATCCCGAGATATTGATAGTCCCGGACCTTATCACCCTTGCGATAGGTCCGGCCGACGTTGAGATTCAGGTTCGTGTAGATGCCGCGCCTCTTCAACTCGTCGACGAAATTATCGAGCTTATCCAACTGGTTGGGATCGAGTGCCCGCGTATCGTCCCGGCCTGTGACGAACAGGCTGTCGGACCAGTTCGAATCCAGGAAATGGAAGCGCACGCAGTTGATCCCAAACCGCGCCAGATGGGCCGCAACGACCGGCGCATCTTCCCGCGCGGGAAAGCAGGCCGAGCCGGTGACGTTGACGCCCCAGATCCGGAAGCGCCTGCCGTCCGGCGTGGCCAGATGGCCGTCCTTGATCCCGACAGGCCCGTCTTTGCCCGCCGGAGCATCGAGGAACGGGGATAGATCGACCCGCGGGGCCCAGTTGTCCCACCAGTCCATCGCAAACGGCTGCAGCGCCACTTCGGCACGGGCCGTACCCGACGCCGTGAACACCACAGCCAATAAGGTCACAGAGTATCTCATGGTCACATCCCTTTCATCCATCGCGGCCATCGTGACACTCCCTCCCAATCGGCTTTGTTTGGCTTTGTTTTTCGACAGGTCCGGTTCACGCTCTTTTTCCGTAAATCGTGTTCGAAGCAGCAGTTAGCGTCCATCACGTTCGGCGGCAAATTGGCTTCGTTTTGCACGAATCCCCACCGTCGAGACACAGAGGTCACGGAGAATACCGTCGAACCGACTTGCTCAATGTATTCAGGGTATTCAGGACCGTCTCTGTGGTCTCTGTGCCTCGGTGGTGGACTTTCGTTGCTCCGCCGTCTCGCGAGGATTTGTGCTTCGTGGCCTATGACTCGACCCTCCAAATTCTCTGTTTGTCATACGTGGTTCATTATCAGTTTGTTCTGTAATCGTACAACTATCTTCATGGGCCGTCAAGGAAAATCTTGGCGAGACAGGGACAATTTGTCTCTTCCATAAGCCCTTTCCATGCATGGACTTACAGGGATTCACCGAGGCCCGCCTTCGGCTGGAGCCCATACTGCCTCGCGCAGAGACGCGGAGACGCAGGGAAAGACCATGAAGGCAATATCTTTGAAATCCCAGCGTCCCTGCGTCTCCGCGCGAGACATAATTCCTTATTCATCCGGTTTTAGCGTACTTCCTGACTCAGGCGCGCCCGGAGCGGGCGTGCGGGGGAGATTTTTCGCTTTGCGCCAATAGCATGGTAGGAGAACAACACGACACCGCCGTGCGGGTGTCTTGGGCCTTTCGGCGTCAGTCGGTGGGAAGGGGCCCTTTCCTGATCGCTTGCACAAGAGAAAAGACGGGGGTATTACTGAACCTTGCCGTTGCGGAGGACAGGTCGGGCTCCCAAACGCGATGAATCGCGTTTGGGGCCCACTCTGCTGAGAAACAACCTGAGCGCCGTAGCGGTCCGGTGGCATGGCGGCGCCGCCCAGGCGGGGCGTCGCCCTCCTATGCATGCTGTGCTATTGGCCCAAAGCGACAAATCTCAGGGGTTTGGGGACAGAGTCCCCAAGAGCCACCGACGTACGCTAAAACCGAATGAGCTTGATTCCTTTTGTTCTGTTGCGTTGGCGAACGTGGCGCGTTATTGTTCTGGCGTCGGGCGAAGGAGAATCGGACGTACGGAGGGCACAAGTGGACCATGATGCATACCCACGTTTCCAACCGGACGGTCGAGTGCTCGTGGCCCCGTGGCGTGTCATGCCGACAGGAAACCAGGGCACGCCGTCTTATATGGACCAGTCCAATTATTGTTAGGCATCAACAAAGGACAGACAATGGAAGCGCAAAAACACTCAGGGCTTGGGATTGCGTCATTCATCACAAGCATCGTCTCAGGAATCCTTATCTTCGCGCTCATTGTAATCGCCGGGGTGATGGAAGCATCCACGCCAGGAGGCATCGATGAGGAGTCTGCAGTTGCGATTATAGTTGGCCTTTTTCTCTTTGCTTTTTTGGGAGCATCACTTGTAGCACTTGGACTGGGCATTGGTGGCCTTATGCACAAAGAGCGGAAGAAGATCTTTGCCGTCCTTGGGGCTGTGTTTTCGGCTGCAACAGTGGTGGGCACGATCTTTATCATGATGCTTGGACTTGCGATGGGTTGATGTCAGAAGCCGAACATGCCTGACAAGGCGCTCCTCCGGCCGCCGACAAGCGGCGCCGGTGAGCTTTAGCGTTGGGCATGGGAGTCAGGTTATGACCGCGGAAAACCGGCGTGAAGTGGGTGCTGCGGTTCATCCGCCTCACGAGCTTGCCCGGTAAGATTCCCCTCGAAGAGAGGAAATGAGTCCGCAGATTTCGCCGATTGACGCAGCCCGGCCCGTTCGATTTCGCTCAGGGCAGGCTCTTCGGCCGGAACCCATTGCGTTTAGCGCTTTGCGGGTACCAGCGGAGAGATAGCCAAGTCGGGCAGCCCCGGAAACGTATCCGTCCCACAGCGACCTGTTGGGGCACGCCTGCCCTCTCCGCTGGTACCGTCAACGCGATAAACGCGTTCTCCGCCACGCACATGAAGTGAATACGGCAAATGACTAGTGGTTCGACAAGGGCAACAACTGAGAATTCTCTCCAGATAATTCCGGGCGGATGACATAAGTCCTTGAAACACAAATGCTCGGTTCTCACACAGAGCCACAGAGCCACGAAGGTGAATAGCCATGTCGAAACCGGCTAAGGCCGGGACTCCAAACGGTTCAACCATCAACCATGGGAGACCCATACTCATATGCGCTTGCCCTGGGTATTCCTCTGCAGTGATTGACAGGGTCCGCGTGTCGTGATACCGTTGGGGCCGGTCGTGGCCTTTGGAAAGGAGATACGGATATGGTGAAGATTCGCACGGCGGTGGTTGGGGCGGGGTTCATCGGGCCGGTTCATGTCGAGGCGCTGGGCCGGATCGGAGTCGAAGTCACCGGCATTCTGGGGGTGTCGAAGGGCGAGTCGGAGTTGGCGGCCAAGACGCTCGGCCTGCCTAGGGCGTATCAGGACTTCGAGGAGATTCTGGGCGACTCCAGCGTGCAGGTGGTGCATCTGGCCACGCCGAACCGGCTGCACTATCCAATGGCGAAGGCGGCGTTGGACGCCGGTAAGCACGTCCTGTGCGAGAAGCCGCTGGCGATGAATTCGGCTGAATCGGCCGAGCTGGTCGAGCTGGCCTGGCGCGTCGATCTGGCGGCGGGCGTCAACTACAACATCCGGTACTATCCGCTTTGCATCGAGGCGGCCGACATGATGAAACGCGGCGATCTGGGCCGGGTCTATTCCGTCTGCGGCAGTTACGTGCAGGACTGGCTGTTCCATCCCACCGACTACAACTGGCGGGTGCTGGCTGAAGAGGGCGGTGAGCTGCGGGCCATCGCCGATATCGGTACGCACTGGCTGGATTTGATCCACGCGATCACGGGCCTGGAGGTGGAGGCCGTCTGTGCGGACCTCTCGACCGTCCATCCCGTGCGGCGAAGGCCGCTGGGGGAGGTCGAGACCTTCAAGGGCAAGCAGGAGAAGGCGGCCGTCAGGACCGAAGCGATCGGTATTTCCACCGAGGACTACGGATGCGTGCTGATCCGTTTCCAGGGCGGCGCCAGGGGCTGTCTGTGGGTCTCGCAGGTGACGGCGGGACGGAAAAACTGCCTGCGGTATGAAATCGCCGGCTCCGAGCAGGCTCTGGCCTGGTGCAGCGAGCAGCCGAACGAGTTGTGGATCGGACATCGGGACCGGGCGAACGAGAGCCTGATGCGCGACCCGTCGCTGCTCTCCGACAAGGCCCGGCGCTTCACCAACTATCCCGGGGGGCACAACGAAGGTTTCCCGGACACCTTCAAGCAGTGCTTCCGGGCGTTTTACGATTACATCAAGGCGGGGGATTTCTCGGCGCCCGCGACGTTTCCCACGTTTGCGGACGGCCACCGCGAGATCCTGTTGTGTGAGGCCATCCTGCAAAGTCACCAGCAGGGACGATGGGTGCCCGTGAAAGGAGAACAGTCATGAGACTCGGATTCGTCAGTGCGATTCTGCCGGATTTGCCGCTGAACGAGGTGGTGGAGTTCGCCTTCGAGGCGGGGTATTCGTGCGTGGAGCTGATGTGCTGGCCGAAAGGCAGGGCGGAGCGACGGTACGCAGGCGTGACCCATCTCGACGTCACCGACTTCGGCCGGCGCCAGGCGGACGAGGTGCGCCGGATGCTGGAGAACTCCGGCGTGAGCATCAGCGCGCTGGGATACTATCCGAACTTCCTGACCCCGGACGAGGAAGAAGCGAAGCGCGTGTTCGCCCATTTCAAGAAGGTCATCCAGGCGGCGGCCCTGCTCGAAGTGGGGCGCGTCACGACGTTCGCCGGGCGCGACTGGACGAAATCGGTGGAGCAGAACTGGCCGCGGTTCCTGAAGGTGTGGAAGCCCCTGGTGAAGTTCGCCGAAGACCGCGACGTGCGGATCGCCATCGAGAACTGCCCGATGCTGTTCACGAACGACGAATGGCCGGGCGGCAAGAACCTGGCGACCAGCCCGAAGATCTGGCGGCGCATGTTCGAGGACATTCCCTCGTACCACCTGGGGCTCAATTATGACCCCTCGCACATGGTCTGGCAGCAAATGGACTACCTCAAGCCGCTGTGGGAGTTCAAGGACCGCATCTATCACGCGCACGCCAAGGACGTTCGCCTGGACCGCGAGCGGCTCGACGACGTCGGCATCCTCGCGACGCCGTTGCAATACCACATGCCGAAGCTGCCCGGGCTGGGCGAGGTCGATTGGGG
>CAYFUB010000002.1:0-2241 GCA_964346195.1 uncultured Pirellulales bacterium | reverse complement strand
ACCCATCATGCGATGCCGGTTTGAGCATCACTGGATAAGCTGACGACAGCCATTTGTCGACACCTCTGATTTTGCACTCACGTCGCCAGCGGGGCCTCATTGGAGTGAATGGAGATTGGCATGAGCCCTCGGAAAGACCATCCGGACTCGCTGTACAGTGTTCACACCGCCCCCTGCTTTCCCCGGTCTCTTCTGACAGACCGCAACCGCTTCAGCAGGTGACAGCCAGCCGCTCCTTTGGCACCTGATCGACGCCGGGAACCGCTGGCTGTCCCGAACAACACCATGGAGATCAGGATTCATCATCCGTGTCAGTTGACTGAAGCGGACAGAAAGGAGATTTCAACATGGAAGGCATGCAGAAACTACAACTCGTCGCCGTCTGCCTGATCCTTGTCACGTTCGGTATCTCTCAAGCCAACCTCGCAGAGGACGGTCGCGTGGCCGCGACGCCGGACAGCAATGAGCCCCGCGGATTCGAATTTGGAACAGGCCCCGCCACGCTCGTTGCTGTCGATTGCATCGGGCCTTTGGACGCCTGTGCTTTCGACGTCATCTGGCCGTTGTGTGTGCGTCTCACTCTGAGTCATGGGACAGCGCCGGCCGTTTGGAACAGCCCCGAGTTCCAGGTGAGGGTGTTTCTCGATTCACCGGCGTGTGACTGGGTTCTGTACCACTGCGGGGAACAGACTCTACTCGTTACACCCACGTTCGAAATCATCACCGACCACGTGTGGTCCGAAATTGACGATGTGTACGATGAGATCTACGTGTATTTGCCTTTTCTCCTGCCGGACATGTCCGGCCTGGCCGTCTTGGCCTGGGATTGCGATCCGCGCTATCGCCACCAGACCGTGCTCAGATCCCTCGATTACTATGGATTCGAGATTGGCCGCGCAAGCTCTCAGCGCAAGCAGGAAAAACGCCAGCAAATGAACGAGACCTATGTTGCGATCTCTTCTGATGAGCAGATACGCGAGGCCGACAACAAAGCCTGGCCTGCCGGGCCTGGTGACACCGTCGCGGATGACTGGACCAAGCCGCCGGGAAATCCCGGGCCCTTGTACAAAGGCTGGCCGTTGACTTTCGCGGAGAATACGCGGTTCTGGGAGTACTCCGGTAGTTCTGGTTTCGTCAAGCGGGTCCACATCGACAGTGACGGGGACGGGCAGATCGATCCTGGCGAGCCCCACGGATATATTGGACGGTGTCCCTATGTCGTGGGGATCAATACACAGCGCACGGCAGCGGGATCCAGCACCTGGATAAGTCGATGGCAGGACCATGGTCAGCGGATCGTCCACAAGTTTCGGAAATTCATTCAGCCGGACGGTAGCGTGAAATGGCAGGTTGAATCTACCCACGAGACACAGCAGCCCGATGGCACATGGAAGAAGACCCGCGTTCCACCGCCAGCAACGAATCCGATCATCAACGATCCTTACCAGAATCCGAACGACGTGCCAGGTAATTCGGCCTTCGGTCTCTAAGGTACGCTTGAGATGGTCACCGACTCGCGTGATCGGCAGCACCGGAAATGAGAGTTGTCACCGAGGACCGCCCCGTGGGATGGGCTTGGTCCCGGCTTGGAACGGTCACTTGGTCGGTCGATTCGATTGGGGCCAGTTGGCGGGGTCGCATGTCTCGACGCCAACTCTGGTGTGGTCTGCGCCGAGAGAAGACTCTTGGGCGGGCTGAGGCGCGTCGCGGATCTTGTCACCTATCGCCCGGCAGTCGCGCACTGGTGCTTCTCAACTCAGTAGTCCAGGAAGACGATGTCTTCGGGGATCGCGACGACGTCGCGTTGCCGGGGGCCGAGGAGCTTCTTGATCTCGGTGCTGTGCTTGCCGGCGAGGGTCTTGAGCTGCGCGCTGCCGAGGCTGGCGACGGCCTTGGCGACGGTGTTGAGCATGACCACTTCGCCCGGTTCGAACGAACCTTCGACGCCGGTGACGCCGCTGGGCAGCAGGCTCTTGTGGTTCCTCAGGGCCTTCAAGGCACCTTCGTCAATGTGGATCGTACCGGCCGGTTGACTGTTGAGGATCCAGCGGGCGCGGTTGCTGAGTTTTCGCCTGGGCATGAAGATGGTTCCGAGTGGCTCGCCGGCCAGGATGCGGGTGAGGACGTCCTTCTCGCGGCCGTGGGCCAGGACGATCCGGCAGCCGGCGCTGGCGGCGATGCGGGCCGCCTCGATCTTCGTCTTCATGCCGCCGGTGGCGTGGGCGGAGCCTTTGCCGCCCG
>CAYFUB010000001.1:0-2889 GCA_964346195.1 uncultured Pirellulales bacterium | reverse complement strand
AACCTGGACGAGCGCGGCGCGCCGCTGTTCAAGACGCGAGGCATTCAGCCCTTTCATGACTTCCCGGAAGGCCCGGACTGGTGGAATACCGACGATTACAGGGCCATCATCGCGCAACTGCCCAAGCTGCGGATGAATTTCCTCGGCTTGCATACCTATCCGCAGGGCGGCGCCGGCCCGGAGCCCACGGTCTGGATCGGCCTGAAGGAGGATGTCAACCCGGACGGGACCGTTCAATTCAGCTCGCCTTCGAGCTATCAGAATACCCTGCGCGGCAACTGGGGCTACGCGGCGAAGAAGACCGGAGATTTCTCCTTCGGCACCGCCCAACTGTTCGAGCGCGACGATTACGGACCGGAGGTGATGTTCCGTGCGATGCCCGCGCCCAAGACGGCCGAAGACAGAAACGCGGTCTTCAATCGCACGGGCCGAATGCTCAAGGAGGCGTTCGAATATGCGCACGCTCTGGGTGTCGAGACCTGCGTGGGGACGGAAACGCCGCTGATTATCCCCGACGTGGTCAAAGAGCGCATCAAGAGCAAGGGCAAGGACCCGAGCAACCGCGCCGTGGTGCGCGAGCTTTATGAAGGGATGTTTCACCGAATTGAGAAGGCCTACCCGCTCGACTACTACTGGTTCTGGACCCCGGAATCGTGGACGTGGGGCAATCCCAAGGACGAGGAGGTCCAGGCCACGATTGACGACCTGAAGGCGGCGATTGCGGCGGCTGCGGGCGTCAAGGCGCCGTTTGTGCTCGCCACGTGCGGCTGGGTCCTGGGGCCGCCGAAGGATCGGGCGCTGTTCGACAACATTCTGCCCAAAGAGATGCCGATGAGCTGCATCAATCGCAACGTCGGTTTCGCACCGGTCGAAACCGGTTTTGCCCGCGTCGAAGGTCGTCCCGAGTGGGCCATCCCATGGCTGGAGGACGACCCGGCGTTGCTCATCCCGCAACTTTGGGTGGGACGGATGCGGCGGGATGCCGCCGATGCCCTGGCCTACGGCTGCACCGGCCTGCTCGGGATTCACTGGCGCACGCGCATCCTGGGCCCCAACGTCTCGGCCCTGGCCAAGGCCGCCTGGGAGCAGAAGGCCTGGAACCCCTATTGGGGCAAGGAGATGCCCATCCCGGACCCGAAGAACACCGAAGGTCGCGAGGGCGGTAACGTCGCGGCCTTTCCTAATAACGCCATGGCCGACACGGAGCGTGATGCCCTGTACCAAACGGTTACGTATGGCATGAAAGCATACCGCCTCAAGGTGCCGGACGGGACGTATTCGGTGCGGCTGCAATTCTGCGAGCCGCATTACAACGAGGCCGGCAAGCGCGTTCTCGGCGTGACGTTGCAGGGCCAAAAGGTCATCGACAACCTGGATGTGTTCGCGGCGGTCGGCAAGGACCGCGCGCTGGACTACACCTTTCCCGGCGTGGAAGTGGCGAACGGCATGCTCGAAATCCAGTTCGACAGCATCGTGGAGTTCCCCTGCATCGCGGCTCTTGTCGTGGAAGGTAACGGCGTTGCACGTAAAGTCAACTGCGGCGGTCCCGCCCTCGAGGACTACGAAGCCGACCTGCCTGAGTCGGACGCCGACAGCCGGCCGCGCGACCTGCCCACGCAGGACTTCTATCTCGATTGGGCGGCGACGGAATTCGGCGGCGCCGTCGCCGCGCCAATCGCAAAGCTCTTCTCTAGACTCGATGGCGGACCTGACATGGGGATAGGAAAGAAGCGGGAGGCATATCTGCCCCGGCCCTCAACCTGGGTGGACGGTCCCGGCGGAATCCGGCCGGATGACAGGCCCTGGAATAAAGTCGAGAAAGAGTATGCGTTCGTCGATGAGATGGCTGCCCTGCGGTCGAAGGTCAGAGGCGCCGGCAGTCTGGAACGGTTTGATTATTGGCTCAACAGCTTTCGCTACTTGAAGGCCGTCGGACAGGTTAACTGCACCTGGGCCCGCCTCAACGCCGCCATGGAAAAAGTCAAACAGGAGCAGGGCCGGAATAAGAAAAAGGAATTGGCCCGGGAGACGGCGCTGCCGATCCGGAAGGAGCTTGTCAGACAGGTCGGGCAGGTGCACAATCTGCTCCTGGCAAGTATCACCACGACCGGCGGCATGGGAACCGTGGCGAATTGGCAGCAGCATCTGTTGCCGAAGCTGCTCACTGAGCCCGGCAAGGAGTTGGCCGCAGCGCTGGGAGAGCCATTGCCCGCCAATGCCGCGCCGGCTGACTCGTACGAAGGGCCGGCGCGGCTGATTGTTCCGACGGCTAGGACCAGTCTGACGGCCGGCGAGGACTTGGGGCTGAAGGTGATCGCGGTGGGCGCAGAGAAGCCGCGCGATGTCACTCTGCACTGGCGGCCACTTGGCCAGGGCCAGTTCGAGACCTCAACCGCAGAGCATATCGCTCGCGGCGTCTATGCAGTGCGGATTCCCGCCCAGCGAATAGCAGGTGACGACATTGAGTATTACGTGCAGGCATCGATCGGAAGAAACACCGTCTATTTCCCGGTGACCGCCCCGGCCATGAATCAGACCGTCATTGTCACACAAGAGGGTGCATCATGAATCGACAGCAGATGACTCGACGACGTTTTCTCAAGGCAGTGGGCTGCGGCGCGGCCCTGCTGGGAGCGGGCCCGGCGGCAAAGACCTTCGCGGCAGAGCCGACCCGCAAGCCGAACTTCGTTTTCATCCTTGTCGATGATTTGGGTTGGGCGGATGTGGGCTGTTATGGGAGCCGGTTTTACGAGACGCCGAATATCGACAAGCTGGCCGCCGAGGGGATGCTCTTCACGGATGCCTACGCGGCCTGCGCGGTCTGCTCGCCGACGCGGGCGGCGGTGATGACCGGCCGCGACCCGGCCCGGCTGGGCGTCACGGACTCCA